>CAZKFF010000001.1:0-134405 GCA_964552045.1 uncultured Candidatus Saccharibacteria bacterium
CCTTTTTCTTTTTTGGCGGGGGATATTTTTTTGGATATGGAAAAGGATTTTTTCTGGAGGTGTACATAGCCATCCCATTTTGGGATTATACCATATTAGGATTATCCTAAAAATACATGAGTAGATCAATCCACAGCGACGACTACAAAATGATTATAAAGCGCCTCAAAGAGGCGCGCCTTGAAGTTGGTCTATCCCAGCAAGATGTAGCGGACAAACTTGATAAACCACAATCTTACGTTTCAAAAATTGAGTCTGGTGAGCGGCGTTTGGATGTTGCTGAAATGAAGGCGTTTGCAAAAATTTACAAAAAGCCGTTGGATTACTTCGTGAATTAGACCCATGCCTAAGAATAAGAAAGACACAGTTAAAGAATCGATCTCTCTCATAGAGTCTATTGCAAAAAAGAGACAGAGGCTTTCTGTTGAGGAAGCAAGGGTTTTGATTAGTGAAATTACTAAACTCACAAAAATTCTCTTGGTTTCCAGTGGATTCCCTATAAGAGATGTGACCAGACTTACCACAAAACTTAGGGACGCTGGACGTAGGTCACCCCCGTGGACACCTTATTCAGGTCGAGTTCCGGGCAGACCTCAAGACGGAGCGGATGGCAATCGGCGCTTGAGATGGCTATTTCCAAAAACCCATAAGTTTTATGCTGACGAAATTACAGCGACATTGGTCGAGGTGAAATATTATCTACAAGTACTGTCTATGACCAATGCGCCCAAGCTCCCAAAAGGTGCATTCGAGGGGACATTTGATTGGCTTGTGAAGCACAAAATATCACCCGGTGCGTATTTAGACCCAATACAGTTGGTTCCAATTGATCTAAAAGTGATTCTTAATGAGTTAAGAAATCTCCACTCAGGGCATTTGGTGCCGCTAGATCGTAGTGGCAAGCATGAGCCAGCGAATACTTTTCTTGTCTATGCACGAAGTAACCAGCTTCAAGGAAATTTGACGCTAAATGAACTACTCGACTTAATGAAGCGAATCCTAGACAAACACCACAGCGAGCTGCATGACGAGATTATATAGCTAACACTTCCTCTAGTTCATTTATTCCAGAAGTGAGGTCGTCTATCGCTTTTTGCCGCGCACTCTCCCCGTCCCTTATCCTTTTTACAACCTTTTCGTAAACTTTTTTGTCTTTTGGAACTGGAATTTTTAGATTACCAATGTACTCAGGCGTAATCTCATCAATTACAGAACCATAAACACCACGCGCTATTGTCTCTTGTGCATATCTCGTTTTAAGGAAAGCAAATAAATACTCCGATGCCATTTTTTCTTGGTCGGGAATAACTCTAATTACATGTTCTGAAAATGCATAACCGTCCCATGCTTGAGGTACCGTCGAAACAATTCCGACAGAACCGCTTCTGGTAATAAGGATCCAGCCTTTTTTCACTTTCAACTCTTCTATCTTTTTATTTTCCAGACTCATCCACTTATCAGCCCGTAATAGGAGTTGAGTGACGTTAGTTCCACCTAAGAAAGGGACGGCTTCTTGACTTGGCTCAACGTAGTTTCTTGCAAAACGCCCGGGAAAAAAAATATTTTTAACAACATTATTTAGCTCAACGTACTCCCACTGTTTGTTGTGAGTTTTGCTAGTAGGTTTGACTGCTTTATGTGATTTGTAATAGCGGGCGTCGAATCTCAAAAGAGGGTCTTCACTAATTTGTTTAGGTGTGACCTTGAAGCTAATTTCTGAACTAAATTTCTTTTTCTTTTTAAAGTTCGAGTAGTCAGCCTCAACAACATGAAAATCACTTAAAATTTGATCTGTAACAGAACCGTCACGCTCTCTAACGTATGTAGGATTTCCTCGTCTATCGTGTCCAATCCACTTAGGAGTGGACATGAAGATTTCGGGATCCGAATCTAAATCTATTTGCTCTAAAGGTTTTTTCCTTCTTTTCAAAACCAGTAGCGACGCTTTAGTCCCAGTGTGAGGCTGAAAAGTTTCTGGCGGCAGATCAACAACAGCTAAAATCTGCGCGTGTCTCAGAATCCATTGGCGGACAAAAAGAGTTTGTGGACCAGAAACAATCTGATAAGGAACAACTATTGCCAACCTACCGGCATCAGGTTTAAGAAGTCTTATATTTCTCTCAATAAACAAAATATCAGGAGCACGCTGTACAACGGCAGACTCGTCACCAAATAAACCAGTCCTCGTATATTTTTTTGCTAAGTCAAATTGAGAAAGGAGTTCCGGATCTTTGATCGTAATCTTTGTACCAAAAGGAGGGTTGGTTGCGAGGCAGGAATAACTGCTTTCGTTAAGTCTACTTGAGGGATCAATTTTGAGAGAATCGCCATTAGCAACAAAATCTACATCTTGAGCACCTAGCTGAAACGACATTGTTGAATTTGCTATTTCCGAAAGCTCTTTATCGAGCTCCTGTCCAGCAATTGACTCTTTTGCAAGTTTTCTTGCTTTTTCTTCATCACCGTCAGCCAGTTTTTTTATGTGTTTGAGTGCTGCCATCAAAAACCCCCCTGTGCCTGCACAAATATCAGCAAAGTTGTCTCCTTTTAGAGGATTGAAATCAAGTAGCTTTATAGATAATTGGGTGACTCTTTGGTCGGTAAAAAATTGACCTCCATTTGATTTCGTCCAGTGTGATCTAAAGATTTCCATTGAGTCGCCAAATACATCTCGTTCGGAAGTGAGGATATCAATGTCAAAGATTTTTTCGTAAACATGCGCAATGTTTAAGTCAGTGAGATTTATCTCATTTCCATCCTCGTAAAATCTGGACTGCTTATTAGCTGCCCCAAAATTCTTTCTAACAAAGCTTGCTACATTCTTCACATCAATAGCCTGACCATTTAATCTATGTCCCCTTGAGGAGAGTGGGGGTTTGTTGATTTTATTCTTCTCGGCATAAGCCAGAGCCCTATATATTTTTCCAACCTCCTTAGCAATAGCTGTAGGAACCTTCACCGGAGAATTGGCGTATAGGTAGTCATAAATGGAGTTCACTCGTGATTCAAGATGTATGATCGTACTCATACATAAATTATATGCAAAATTTGCACAATGCAAAATTTGCATTGTGCATAACTTACTCAGGCAACTTCCTGTAACAAACGGGACATATCCGGGTCTTTACAGAACCTTACCTTTTGACCAGTACTCCTCAAACGCACTGCGAGCATCATCATAATTTTCTGACAAACTCACTTCTGATCGTTGTCCAGCAGATATTGCATTCACGTTTGGTACGTTTCTCAGATACCCAACACCATCGAGAATCCATCGATCATGTGTGTCTCGTATCAATTTACTGTCTATAGTTGCCCAGGTTGTTTTGATACCTTTGTTTTCCATCTCCTGTTTGAACCGTTTGAAGTACCTTCGTACGTCGCTTCCCAAATTTACGTCTCCCATGTCCAAAGATAGAATGCGTATTTCTTTTATTTTCTCTGCATCAGCAACACTCCATAACCATTCCAGCGCCTCTTTCTGGAAATGTTTATCGAGCCATGAAATGGATCCCTCACATTCTCCAAGTACTCGCTTTATCCAGAGGATGTTAGAGAATGGTCGCGATGGGTCAATAAAGATATTTTTTGGCGTATGAGGAGTATCGGGTGAGATAAGTACTTTCACAGCCCTAGTTTTCTTGTTGTAGGTGATAACACCTGCGTAATTCAAGAAGTCTAGGAAATGCGTCAATGGCTCGTTGGAATCATAGAACCAAAAGCCCGTAGCCTTTAGGACCGTAAGTACTTGATCAACAGTTACGTCCGATACTCCCCACAAATATTGCTGTAATGCAATCGTGGGAGGAAAGGATAGAAGCAAGTGCCTTAACATCTCGGTTTCCTCTCCATCACGGCGGATGTACAGCGACTCAAATATCGCTCGTCCGGCCTCAGAAAGCTCACCTGTAGCACCGACATCAAAAACTCCAAGCTCTTCCCAGAAAGTATAGTCGTCTCCCAGTTCATACCGATCTACTGAACCGTTCTCACCAGCCGCCTGTATATAAGGCAGCATTTTCTTCCAGTTATTCTGTGGCAGAAGTGTTGTCGTTTCCGTGTTTATCATTTTCCTTTGGCTTTGCGTCTGTTACTGCTTTGTCCAGTGCTGCGATCTCACTTCCAAACTTTCCGATGGCAAATAAGTACGCGATTTCTGTAGGGTAAGAAATTACAATACCGCTCGGTAACTCGACTTCCTGCATCCCCGTTTTAACTTGACGTTCTGACTTCTCTGCTCCAAACCGCTGTGATTGCGAGTGTTCACTATTGTCGGTTTCTTCGTCTGTCGTATCTGCCGTGTCTTTAGAGATGGCCTCACTAACAATGCCGTTAGAGTACAAGCCTGCAAATTCAAGAGAATCCTTGAATGTTTGCACTACAGTATCGGCAACCTTGCGGCCTATTCCGAATTGTCTGACAAGAATGTTGTTAAGAGTAGGAGGAACTGCACGTCCCGAATATTCACTGATGAGAGACTCAAACAACTTCGGATGCTTCGCCGCCTCTAATATTGCAGCATTTTTCTCCTCCTCTGTTGTATAATGAAGTATCTGCTCAGCAAGATCAGAGTTCTTATATGCGTTACCTTTGCGCTCTAAGAGTCCGTAATGTACCAGAGCTGCAACTTTAGGGGCTGAAGCACCGCTAAGCGTTGCGTAACCCATAGAAACAGCTGCAGAAGCCCGGTCAAACTGAGATTTAGGATAAGCAGCGATAAGTTTCTTACTGTACTCAACAGCTTCACCAAGAGGGATGGCGGGGTACGCTGTGCTCCGTTCTCTCTTTGTAGTCTTCTTCGCCTCTGTATTTTGATTGTCAGTCATAATAATTTTATTTAATCCCATTCCAGTTGGGAGTTTTGTAATACTTAAAATATACTCTCTGTACTATATGCTTGTCAAGCGCAATCTTTACTTTGTGAAAAATGCCAGAATAACCCAGTAAAGTAGCCATTTTTATATCTATAAGAAACGAGTTACAAAGCGACATGCACCATATTTTTTGTAGTACAGAAAAGTCTTTGGGTACTTTGTAACATGGGGAGCAACCCCGCCCGCCAGGGCGGGGTTTGTGCGCGCACGGGTGGGAGCCGTGAACACGGCATGGGGCAAGCACATAAGGCAGCGCCGTCGGGCTATTTCCGCTAGGAGCGTCCAGGGCTAAAGGACGAGCGCCGACGTTAATTTGCAATACAGAAATCTAGCAGCGGAAGCGACACCACAAACGCGCTATTGAAAACGAGGATGGGGGTTGTGCGAGGGCGGACTCCGAAGGCACGTTAAACGAAGCCGCAAAGCGCAAGTAAAGTACAAACGCAATGAAGCACTGAAGACGCTAATGAATCACTGCGAGGAGGAGCCCGACGCTGGGGGAAGGATTCCTTCCTTCCCCCAATCTAGTGTCCTGCCTTTTCCACCGCCCCGCAGGGCGGAATGGAAAAGAAAAGCAGGACCCATAGGCACCTAGGCGCTCGTAGCCCTAGCGGAAATAGCCCGAGGCGGATGCCGAGGGTGCCTCCCTTTAGCCTCTGGACTACCATAGAAATCTAGGAAATGGCACGAGGCACCGAATTGGAAGCGCCTTCCTTCTTCCACGTTTAGTGGAAGAACGCCCGGAAGAAAAAATCCTTTTCCATATCCAAAAAAATATCCCCCGCCAAAAAAGAAAAAGGAATACTGCAAAGGATTTTTCTGGAGGGCGTACCGCCGGAACGGAGTGGAGGCGGAAGGAGGCGCGTATCGAGTTACCACGCAAGCGGAGCGTACGATTCGGTCTCAAGCCACCACGCGCTCCGCGCGGGCGGATCACTTCTCGCTACGCTCGAAAAAAGTTCGGATTTCATCATATAGACGGAGCTGAGGAATTTAGGAACCCCGCGCACGCGGGGTTTTTAAATTTCTGAAGCTCCGGCGGAGAAAGCAACCGAGTTGCTTTCGTCAGGATTCGAAAGGAATTTGCATATTTCCGCTATTCCTAATGCGGAAATGCAAATTCCCGGGCAGGTAAATCTTATGAATGTAACGAATTAGATTTGGACGCCGAATCCTGCCGCCGGAGCCAAACAGGGCGAGACTTCCGATTTCGGGAGTCTTTTTCTTTATTTGAACCGTCATTGAAGAATTCGAAAATCTGAATGGATGATTTTATTGACTGGATCCTGTAAGTTTCGAAATTCATGCCGCCCGTCCAATTCACACTGATCCAGTAAAAAGACGGTTTTGTGTGCTATTTTTAAGCCATGAGGAAATTCTTCCTGCTGTTTGGGTTTCTCGCACTCCTTCTTTTGTTGTCAGCGCTGTATCTTCTCTGGGGAAGATCACCCGCGGAAACACTGCCCACTTATTTTTCATATACTGATGAAGAACTTCAGATGATCCGTGGTCTCCATTCAGATAAGGCCATCACATTTGAAGATCTCCAGGCATGGGACGACGCCATCTTCAATCTGATCCAGGAGAACAAGACCGGTACAACAAAGGCCTCGCAGATATATACGTATCTTCTGGTGGCACAGCGCGATGCAGCTTTCATATCCTATAACGATACCGGCAAATTCCGCGGGAGCATTGATGCAGTTTCCAAGGGGGTTATCTGCGCATTCATGCCTGATGATTGCCTCTATATCACAACAGACAGCGATGCATATTCTGATGCGCTCGCTCAGATCGTGCTCGCTAAGGTCGAAAAGCGAATCGCGGATGACCAAAGCCAGCTGCATACATATCCGCTGCAGTCAGAGGATCCCTATTGGTTGAACAAACGCGATGAAGCATTCAACGGACAGGACGTCGGATCATGGATGCCCTGGTCGATCGCCTCAGTTGCTGATTTCAATCTGCCTCCCCCGCCGGAGCTTGGTTCGGATGAACGAGCGCAGCAGCTGCAGGAAGTGCGGGATGCGGTTGACGGCATCACTGACGAACAGAAGCGTGCTGTTATCTATTGGGCTGACGGCCCGGGCACGAAGACCGCAGCGGCACAATGGCTCGAATTGGCAACTACGCACATGAAGGAAACTGGCATGACCGACCTCCGTAGAATATTCATGATCAGATCGATCCTTGAGATGGCCATTGCTGACACGATCATCGCTTCTCACGATGTCAAATACACCTACTGGGAGCGGCGCCCGGGCTCGCTCGATGCATCAATCGTGACGGTCATACCGACTCCGAACCATCCGAGCTATCCGTCAAACAGCGCAGCGATCGGCATGACTGCGGCAACGGTCATGGCATACTTCTTCCCTGAAAAGTCATCAGAATGGCTCAGCATTGCCGAGGAAATAGGCAATACGCGCGTATGGTCCGGCATACACTTCCCACTTGACGTACAGGAGGGCTATGCACAGGGGAAAAAGATCGCCGAAGCGGTGCTCCAGAAAGAATTCGGGGACAGCCAGCCTCAGTAAGTCTCTATCGTGATCATTTTTTATAAACTTGGCAGAAGATTGTTCGCAGGCTATGTGCTGCTTGCACTTTTTGTTGCAGTCACCGGCGGCATTGGCGTCTATGTATCGCAACAGATCAGCGACTCCTTCTTGACTACCGCCAACAATGCGACCCCTGCTATCCGGGCGTTGTTCGAAATAAAGAGCACACTCAATGACATCGACACGCTGACCGCCGATTTCGAACTGGCGAAGAATCCGGCGGTATCCGCTGAGCCGTCGCAGGAAATCAATGTACTGCGAAGCGGATTGATCGGACAGATCGAGCGCATGGGCGACAAGATCACCCAGTATCGTGAGACGAGTACGAATGCAAACGAAGCCGAGATCGTGCAAAAGATTGTCGATCAGAATGACCGCATCATTTCCAAAGCGCTTGGATTCATTGAACTTACGGAGAACACCGACGGACAAACACTCACACAACAACGGGATGCGCTTCGAAACGAAGCAGCGACCATGCATAAGATCATCGATGCAGTGATAACCCGCGAGATACAAAGCATCCAGATCGATACTGAAAATTCAAAGAAACTTGCCGATTCGCTTATTGTTATTATCACAGCCATTGCGCTGTGCGCTTTTGTCATTGCACTCCTGGTCGGGTTTTTTCTCTCAAACTATATATCCCGGTCAACGCAGATACTGCTCGATGCGATCGGCAAAGTGAAAGACGGGGTTCTCTCTGTTGATATCCCCCTGCATACCAAAGACGAAATGGGCCTGATCGGAGAAAGTTTCAGAGACCTTGCACACAAACTGCAGATCGCGCAGCAGAAAATAGAACGGAATGCAGATGAGCTGGCCGCGACAAATCAGGCGCTCTATGACAAGAATGCGGAGCTGGAAAAATTCAACAAAATGATGATCGGGCGGGAGATAAAAATGGTCGAACTGAAAGAAGAGATCAGGCAGCTGAGGTCAGACGGTTCTTCTTCGCAACCTGATGCTTCGCACCAGAGTTAAAGTCTCTATGAAGCACAAAAAAATACTCTATGTGGTATGCGCACTTTTCGCTATTTCCTGTGGCGTGTTCATGTTCGTGTACGGTGAAATGGACGACAGTCCTGGAGGACAGCTGCTCGGGCTTCTTCTGGCTATCGCTGGTATCGGTATCATCATCAAAAAGGTGAAGGGATGAGCTTCCACACAAATCCCTCCACGCACAGACAATCAGGCTCGTTTCTTCTTTTCTAGTAACTCCTGAAGCTGTACAACCAGTTTCTGCAGCGTTTTGATCTTTTCTTCCAGAGCCTTTACATCAGTGTCAGATGCCGCTTGCGCTGCCGCCTGTTTTCCCCAGCAGGATCGTGCCGAATTCCACGGATCGGTGCCCTGCATCATGTATAAGTGTTTTGCATAAGCGAGATTCCCTCCCAGGGTGGTAATGTCGTGGCCCAGCGCTTTTGCTGCAGTATCATGCACACGCTCATATATCTGAAATACGCCGACCATGCCGCCTCCCCATCCTCCACGGAGCGGCAATCCGTCACTTCCAAACTGGCGGAACTTTGACTCGCACTGTGCAATTGCGATCATCACCGGAATATCGCTAAAAAATGATTTCACCTCTTCTTCGGTCGAAGAAGCAAAAGTTATGTGCGGCACAAAAAATGTTCCCACGAGGAGCGCACAAAGCAGGTACAACGCACCTGCTGCAGGTATTCTTCTCATCTTCCCATTTTAGCAACCTCTTCACGTGAGACAAGCTCTGCGTTTGCCTGCAATGCACGAGCTTCATCATCCCTTCATAACTCTTTCATCACAATCTGGTGAAGTATGTGGGGTAGTCACAAAACTACACTTATTTGCTTAAATATATTATATGTCCCACACAAAAACAGTTCCTTACGCAGCAGCAGTGCTTGCAACAGTGCTAGTAGCAATGATGTCAACAACGGCATTCGCATTCCATTCGCCAGAGCATTACAGTCTTTTTGGCGAAGCAGCATATGTCTCTCCGGGTAATGCCTCCAACCGTGCTGTTGACCTCAGCTCTGATACCGACCCAGGATATGGCGGTATAGCATTCAGCGTAGAGGATGGAACCACCTTCGCAGATCTGGAGACTCTGAGCACTGATTACATGTTTGAAGCGGATGATTCGTGTGAAGGCGGTTCACCGCGTTTCCAAATTGGTCTTGAAGATGAGGACAGCGGCGACTCAGGAAACATCTTTGTCTACTTTGGTAGTGAGCCCAATTACAACGACTGCCCTTCCGGAGTCTGGACCAATACAGGTGACCTTCTTGGCTTTGGTTCGGTGGATTCGAGCCAGCTTGATGGCGGCACATTCTATGACTCATATGCAGACGCACTCGCGGCATATGGCGACTACACCGTTACCGAACTCTCGCTCGTAGTTGATGCCGGATGGGCTGCAGAAGACGCTGAACAATCCGTGACAATAGACAACTCACAGGTCAACGATACGCTCTTCACGTATGAGATCCCGACCCCTGCTTCAAAAGATGAATGCAAGAAAGGGGGCTGGATGAACCGTGCTGACGACAACGGCAACGCGTTCAAGAATCAGGGACAGTGTGTCTCGTTTGCTGCACACCAGCAATAACAAGCCGGCAAAGACACAGAAAGAAAACCACCCCTGGGGTGGTTCTTTCTGTGTCTCATAAGGCTGCAGCTGCGTATGAAGACGAGATGAAGACAGGATACCACTGTGTATAAAAATCCTTTATGTTGAGCCGGTTTCTTATGCAGTTCCCGGCATGTATTCTTAGGTGTACAGTCTTGTCCACTTTTATTATGATGTGACGTACAGTGAAGCGATACTCTGAAAAACTCTGGCCGATCACGAACAAAGGACTACTAGCCTATATTCTCGTATTTGCAGTGTATCTTGCGGCGGCTAAGTTCTCGCTCTTTGTTTTCTTTGTTTTTGATACGAATCCAGCGCTTATCTGGCCGCCGGTCGGACTTGGCCTGGCAGCAACGATCCTCTTCGGATACCGCATGTGGATCCCCATCTTCCTCGCTCATTTTCTTGCCTACTTTTCTGAGTTTCCTGATGCGCTCACACTCTCTGCTCTGTTCGCTGCATCGTACGCGCTCCAGGCAGTGGCCGGACGATACATATTCTTCGCGCTCGATTTCGAAAGCACCTTTGAAAAGGTGCGGAATACTATCATCTTCATCATCTGTTGCTTTTTTATAACAATGATAGAACCGACGCTCGTCACCGCCATACAGATAGCTACCGACACGCTCTGGAACAGCAGTCCGCAGATCACCTGGGCACGGTCGTGGGGGGCGGGCCTCTTCAGCGCACTCGTCTACACCCCATTCATACTGTTCTGGTTCGGGCCGTTCAAAATGGCATCCCTTTCGGTCAAAGAGCGGCTAGAAATGCTGCTCGCGTTTACGCTCCTGGTGGTTGTCAACTATACCGTCTTCTGGACAGAAGCCGCGCAGTTCCTCGGTATCTTCATCATCTTTCTTCTTCCTGCAGTGCTTATCTGGTTTGCGCTCCGCCTCCATCCCCGCTGGCTGTCTCTGGCGATCTTCATCACCTCCGTCCATGGCGTTGCGGGCATGCTGTTTACCCCATCCGGACCAGCAGAGCTCGGCGGGCAGCTTCTTTCTGCTGAGATATACATATGCCTTATTGCGGCAATCTTTTATGTGTTCGCCGCAGTGGTAGACGAACGCCGGACTGCATATAAGGAACTGCAGCATGCGTACAAGGTCACATCTGAATCAGACAAAGCAAAAAACGAATTCATCGCCATACTCGCGCACGAATTACGCAATCCGCTTGCACCGATCATCAGCTCGCTCGAGTTTTTGAAGCACAAACAGCAGGATGCGGAAACCCATGAAGTGCTTGAGAACGTCAGCCAGCATGCGCTCATGATACGCCGACTTCTTGATGACCTGCTCGACCTCGCGCGACTGTCGCAGAACAAGATAAAGCTCCGCAAAGAGAATGTGTCAGCCTCAAAGATCGTCCAGGAATCGCTTGAAAGCATTGTCCATCATGCAAAGGAACGAAACCTGAATATCGTCCAGAAGAGCCCGAAAGAGGACATACTATTCTTCGCCGATCCTGTGCGCATGAAACAAGTGATCATTAATCTGCTCCATAATGCGTGCAAATATACCAATCCCGGAGGTACGATCACGCTCGGCTACGGGGTTGCAGACGGTAATTTCTTTGTGAGGATCGACGACACGGGAATCGGCATGGCCCCTGAACTCATTGCCCACATCTTTGAGCCGTTCCGGCAGCTTGCTGATGGTTCTAACTACGGGACAGGTCTCGGGATCGGGCTCTTCCTCACACTGAAGCTTGTCGAGATACACGAGGGCCGCATTGACGTGTACAGCGAGGGTCCAGGGAAAGGAAGTTCCTTCACCATACGCATCCCCATGCCCGTCTCCCTCCAGGAAAAGGTCAAGGAAACAGAGACGGAAATCACCAAACAGGTTGTCGAAAGCCCCGCCGAATCCGCTCAGAAGCAGCGTATTCTCATCGTGGATGACAATGAGGCTGCCGCAAACATCCTTCAGAAACTATTGAAACTGAACAAGTACGCAACTGCAGTTGCGTACTCAGGCAGGCAGGCGCTTGACCTGCTTCCCACATTTGCTCCGCATGTCATATTCCTCGATATCGGTATGCCTGACATGGACGGTTATCAAACAGCGCAGAAAATACGTGAACACGCCTGGAGCGGCACCATTGTCGCTTTGAGCGGATACGGACAGGAGTCCGACAAAGAGAAAACCCGCGCAGCAGGATTTGACCATCACCTGGTGAAACCGGTCGGTATCGAGGATATCGAGATGATTCTCGCACGCATCCGTACCGCAGAGACATAGGACACATCATCTCTTCATGTACTTCATATATGCTCTGTATGGAGTTCTTTAACCATGAGGTATGACATGCCTTCCAAAACACGGCCAAAGCCTGCCTTCGCCTCACTTGCAGAAGCGGCAGAAGCACAGAAGCGCATCGGGACATTGTTGCGGCAGATACACGCATGTGAAGATCAGTTTGAAAAGGAACGGGAAGTCATAGACAAGAAGGAAGACGACGCCATCCGTCCACTGCAGGCAGAAGCGCTGGAGCTCGGCAAACAGGTCTATGCGTTCGCCGTACAGCACAAAACCGAGCTTACCGACGGCGGCACACACAAGACCGTGAAACTTCCGATGCGCGCCGGCTCCTTCGCATGGTACACCACCCCTCCGGCGATCACGATCGAGAACGCACAGGAGGTGCTGCAGCGCATCAAGGAACTCGGCCTGCTGCGGTTCGTCAGGACCAAAGAGGAAGTGAACAGAGAGGCACTCCTCCAGGAACACACAATCGCCTCCACGATCGCGGGCGTGACAGTGTCCCGGCAGGACAAGTTCGCCATAAAACCAACCGGCGTCAAAGTACGACTTGAGTGCAATACGAAGACCAAGCGCTGGAAGATCGCCCTCCCGTAATATACTTTCTCTGGAGCCGCCTTCAGGCGGCTCCTTTTATTTGTGCTTCTTCTGTGGCAAGCCCGTGCGCTTTGTACTCGCCAATTCATGAAGCTCTTTTTTTGTCATTGATTCATACATTCCTTTGGATGCGCCCTTCAGCTCGCTTTTCTTTGTCTCACCCCTTTTTGCCGAAAGCGCAGCGCCTGCTGCCATCTGCTGCTTCTTTGATTTTGCTGGCATAGTATTATCTTTATCCATTAATTACCTCTCCCCCGTTGACATGAATGGTCTGTCCGGTGATGTACGTCGCGTCCCGTGACGCCAGAAAAATAATTGCGGGGGCAACCTCGTCCGGCTGGCCCGGACGTTTCATAGGCACCTGCTGCCCGAAGCTCGCCACCTTTTCCGGCGGAAATGTCGAGGGTATCAACGGCGTCCAGATGGGTCCGGGCGCCACCGCATTGACACGCACATTTTTCTTGATGAGATTGCGCGACAGCGATCGGGTGAATGCCACAATAGCGCCTTTGGTGGAAGAATAATCCAAGAGCTGTGGACTGCCTGCATACGCAGTGATCGATGCGATATTGATGATCGATG
Source organism: uncultured Candidatus Saccharibacteria bacterium (assembly GCA_964552045.1). Classification (GTDB taxonomy): domain Bacteria; phylum Patescibacteriota; class Minisyncoccia; order Phycocordibacterales; family UBA918; genus OLB19. The sequence goes on from CAZKFF010000001.1 coordinate 13,493, forward strand.
AACCGCCTTCCATATGCGGAACAGCAGCCTGCGTCATATAGAACATGGAAAATATATTGGTGGCGAAGGTCTGCTGTAACTGCTCCTCCGTAATATCTTCTATGTTCTTTTGGGGATGTTGTTCCGCAGCATTGTTGCATAGAACATCAATACGCCCGAAGAGGCCCATAGTTTCTGTCACCACCCGAACACACTCCTCCTTCTTGCTGATGTCGGCTGATATCGATAAGACTTCGCTGTCCGTTTCTTCGATCAGCTGGCGGGTCTTTTGTGCATCCTCGTGTTCATTCAAATAGACAATGACAACCTTCGCCCCTTCCTTGGCAAACCCTATCGCCGTTGCTTTGCCTATGCCGCTGTCACCGCCGGTTATGATCGCCACCTTACCTTCGAACTTTCCTGCGCTGCGATAATCGCGCATCTCATCCTGCGGCTTTGGCTCCATCGGTTGTGTCCGTCCCGGCTGGACGTTTTGATGCTGCATTGGAAGGGTGTTATTCATGAAATTTATTCTAAAAAACTCCTATGAAGAAGACATGAATGGCACACGCAAACGTTCAGCTTGCACTGAGAGAGAAAAACGAGATAATATGCGCAACTAAAAATGATCACACAAAAAAGAACTCGCAGAGCTTCCGCACAGAAGCATTCCGTGCAGGTTCCGGAACAGAAGAGCCTTCCATTATTCATACACGCACCGGCACGTTCGGTACAATATTTCGGCGTAGTCAACTATGCAACCACCGAGCGCGTCATTGAAGAGATTGCCGGCCTTGTTACAGAATCACCCTATGAGGAGATATACCTCTCGGTTACGTCTGCGGGCGGTCCGACCGGCACTGCCATGAGCTTTTACGACCACATGCAGTATGTGCTCAAGCCAAATCTGGTCACCATCGGTTCAGGTGATGTGGATTCTTCGGGTATCATCATATTCTTATCCGGCAATAAGCGATTCATCACCAAGAACACCACGCTGCTGCTTCATCGCGCAGGACGGGTCTTTGACGAGGGTAAGCGGCTGACTGCGGCGGAGCTTGAGGCAATGTACCGTGAGGATTACCTTAAGGACTTTCAGTACGCTTCAGTGCTTGCTGAACGGTCGAATGGAAGGCTTACTGCGCAGAAAGCACTGCAGCTGATGGACAACAATGTCATTCTCACGCCGGTTGAAATGATCTCATACGGACTTGCGGACTCTATTCTGGAGTAACAGCAATTAGCTCGTCACGTTTTAATCAGAGCTTCATGCCCACCGAGTACAGTTGATGTATGGTCGAATTTTAAAAGATCAACCATAACAAACACAATTGTATGGCAGACAATAATACGGACAAGCGCGGTTTCGCTTCAATGGATGCTGAAAAGCAGCGTGAAATTGCAAGCAAGGGCGGCAAAGCCGCTCATGAAAAAGGGACAGCGCATGAGTTCGACTCAGCAGAGGCTCGCGAAGCGGGCCGCAAAGGTGGACAAGCTCGTGGCGGCGGCAACAATAATGAATAATAATGCTCTCTAATACCACATCTACGTTTCCCCCCACAAAAATGGACTCCGTTCCCGCGGAGTCCATTTTGTAATGAAATTACCAGGCATCAATAGAACTCATGCATGCATCACGGCGTTCGGCATTGAGTGACTCACACAGAAGTATATATGCATTCCGATCTTCCTCTCCGCGTCCAATGAACTGCCAACTTGCGCCTTCCCGACACAAGGCCTGTGCGTGTTCGTGCGGCATGGTATTACACTCTTTAATGACCACATCGTACGCATAGCGGGACTGCTCGGTTATCGTGTTCCCGATTCCTTGGAAGCAGGCATTGGAATTGGCCGTACCCACAGAAAGCTCCGCACAGAGCTCTCCCATCCTCTTATAGTCATTGCTCAAATGCCTCGCCCACCATTGTGGCTGCTCCTGAAAGCAGGAAGCCTGGAACTGTTCCGGCAGGCTTATGCACGGTAGATACATGTTTTCTCCCAACGGACGGTAATAATCTTCGGAAGGCTCCTCCATAGTGTGAAAATTATATTCCATAAATACCCCGCCGGTGCATCCGCCGGTTGGTTTTGCTGAAATGGTCGTGCACCAGGTAAGTGCATCGAGAAGATTCTCATAACCAGTGTAGACCAACAAACCATGCCCCAAGCCATGCTGACAGCGGGTATCTACCGATCCATACTTTTCCTTGCAGGCAGCATCAAGTTCAGGGAGTATCTCGATCCCCTTGGCATAAATGGCTGCGTTAAAAAAGCCATGGTAGCATCCGAAACCAAAGGAACCGTCGCACTCTCCGAGCCCTTTCATATCGTATTCCTCATACAGCAACTCCCCGAGCATGTGCATGAGTGTATGCGTCTGCGTACCCCGCTGTGTTATTTCTTCGATGATACGGCCATAGACATCCTGCGGTTCGTGCTGCTTAAAAAGCTCTCGCCATGCTTCTTTCTGCTGCAGCAACACCTCATTGGGCGAGAGTGCACGCACCTCGATGTTTCTGCTCTCTGCTGCATCCCACTGCGCGTATGCAGCAAACCCGAGAAGCGCTACGCCGATTGCACACAGTGTAACTGTATATGTATGTGCTTTTTTCATACTTATTGGCTTTGTTGCAGGCACGCAGACAGCTGTGCTGTCTGCGTCCATCCGCATTCTCCCCCTTGCTGGCGTTCGCAGACAGCATCCTGATAGCATGCGTACGCTTCTCGGTATTCGCAGGTCGAGGCCAGGTCTGGATCGTCACTGCACAGTTGGGCCGAGCAGCCACCGACATAACACGCTCCCGCAGTTGGATCTTCAGCAGGTTCAGTCTCAGCACCAGACCGCTTCACCACTTCGAACTCAAACACGTACTCGTCTTGTTCTATGGTCCTCGTGGATATGCTTTTCGGGTCCACACCCGTGAATGTAATTCGCTCTGCTTCGGTTGTAAGGATATCTCCGAGCGCCAGCGTATCTGTACTTGTCCCTAATCCGGACACAGTCTGCAGCACAACCCGGACGGTTCCTGCCTGAATGCACTGCACATCACTCGGGCATCTGCTGTCCTCGGTTATTTCGAGCACCGTGATGTGAACCCCTTCAAAGGCTGCTGTTCCCCCCACAGACAGCTGCACATCTCCATATGGCAGCAGTTGAAGCGTATCGGTCTGCGTGGCCGGATCAGGGTGCATTTTTCCCCCGTCCTGCAGGGGCGCATTTTCATTGGAATTCCAACGAACAAACACTGCTGCGGTAACGCACAGTATGCACAGTACCGCAAGGAGGATGGCCAGCACGTCCTTTTGCATATGCCGTCAGTATAGCATCATTACTCTTCCTGCAGCCTGTTTGCATGCAAGATCGTCCCTGTGACCGCTTCGCGTTCGCCGTGTATGAATGAGAGGACCAATGCTGCAGCCTCATCGGGTGTGCGTATCTTCCCGGCTTTGGGATCGCTTTCGATCAGAGTTCGTATCTCATCGGTGATCCATCCGGTGTCCGTGGGTCCAGGATCGACCGCATTGATGGTGATGCCCAGAGTGCGCAGCTCGAGTTCGAGCTGAAGTGTCAGCATTTCAAGCCCCGCTTTGGTTATCGCATACGGCAACTCCCCTTCCATGATCCCCAATGACTGCCCCGATGTGAGATTCACGATCCGCCCTCCAGTCTCCTTCCTGAAGTGCTGTACGAACTCCCGGCACAGAAGCACTGCTGCGCGAACATTCACGGCATAGTGCGCATCAAGCAGGGCTGCATCCACATCCATAAATGACTGACGAGTGGACACACATGCGTTGTTGATGAGCATGTCCGGTGTGCCGAAAGTGCGGACAACTTCTCGCATAAGCTGTGCGGGTGTTTCACTATCGCTTAAGTCCGCCTCGAATGCTGCAGCTTGTCCACCGCATTTCTGAAACTCTGCGGCGAACGCAACCGGATCCTCCTGACTTCCCTGCAGATTCCCTCCCTCGTCATACGCCCGCCAATAGGTATAAAAAATGGACGCCCCTTTTTTCGCAAGAGCCGTACAGACCGCGTATCCAATGCCGGACCTGCGTCCAACACCGGTTACAAGCGCCACTTTTCCGTCCAATGCTTTCATATCCCGATTATACAGACTTTTGGAGAAGCGCCTAGACACTGTTACTGTTGTGTTCTAAGCTAGAGCATAAGGAGGAACACATGGGACAGATGCTGCACTGCGATAGTTCCGTCCTTCGTGGAGAAATGATCTTCGAGGACAGGGCGCATTTCTATCCGCCCCATCTGCTTGAAGCCTGGAAGAAAAAGCTTCAAGAACGTACCTGCCAAGCCGTTGAATGGCAATACGTCGATGGCAGGTTCGTCCAGCTGTACACTACTGGCGATCCTGACACGGTCACCGACGAAATGCGCTGCGGAGGGCTCGACATCGAGACATTCGCACGCACATACTTTGCTTCACAGCAAAAGCCGCCGTAGGCGGCTTTTTTTTGGGCGTGTCCAGGTCATAGCTGTTTCTTCATGGAGTCTTCATAAAAACTTCATACACTCGGGTGTCTGGCTCAACAGATATATTGTACTATTAAGCAATTATGCGAATACTCGTGATCGAAGACAACGTGAAGCTTGCAGAGTCCATTAAGAAGGGCTTGGCTAAAAATGGCTATGCCGCAGACTGTATTTATGACGGGCAGGAAGCGGCTGAGCAGTTGTTCATGAACAATCAGGATTATGACGCCGTCATTCTCGACCTCATGCTCCCCAACCGCAGCGGGCTTGATATCTGCATGGCGGCACGTGAGCGCGGTATCAGCACTCCGATCATCGTATTGACGGCAAAAGACGAGAAGGCCGATTCCATCGTACTTCTCAATGCCGGGGCAGACGATTACATGGTCAAGCCTTTCGCATTTGAAGAGCTTCTTGCCCGTATCCGCGCGGTGACGCGCCGTCCGAGCGAGGCGCTTCCGACAGAATTGAGCGTGCACGATGTCCGACTCAATGTGAACACGAGAAAGGTATTTGTCGGCAATGAAGAAGTGGCATTTACCCTGAAGGAGTTTGCAATACTCGAACTCTTCATGCGCAATCCAGACCGCGTGCTCACGCGCGAGTTCATTCTTGATCACGTGTGGGACTTCAATTTTAATTCATTAAGCAATGTGGTAGACGTTCATGTTAAGAATCTCAGACAAAAACTGGCAACTACTAAACAAGGAGATATCATTGAAACAGTTACCGGTGTGGGTTACCGCATCAAGGCGTAACTATCAAAGTAACATCTTTACACGCACGTGGTGGAACATAGTCATATTCCACACTTTTTTCGTGCTCGTTATGGTCATCGTCTTCGGCTATGTGCTCTACTACACAAAACTTAATTTGTTTTCGACCGTCAATAATATGCTCGACGTGATCATCCAGGGCGGGACCGTCGATGCCGCCTTGATCACCCGCACCTCGAGCGCGCTCGATCGGATCAATTTTCTCGTATTGTCCAGCATGGTGTTCTTTGCTGCAATAACCGGAGTCCTCGCAGCACACATCACACTTGTGCCGACGCGCAATGAGTTTGCCCAGCGCAAGAAATTCATTACTGCGGTGGCGCACGAGCTGCGTACTCCGCTTGCGGTCTTGCGGACGAGCAATGAGGTGGCACTGTATGACGTATACGACACCGAGTCCGTGCGCAGTACGCTTGAAGAGAATATCGAAGAGACCAAGCATATGGCTAACATTCTCAACAATCTTGTCATCTTCAGCCGCGTGGAAACGGAGGAATCCCTGTCATTTGAACGGGTCGATCTCAATACCGTACTGCAATCCGTCGGGAAGAAACTGGAGAAATTCGCCGACAAACATGCGGTGACGCTCGCTATTGAACATTCAGAACTGCCGCTCATCTCTGCAAATCTTACCGCCATTGAGCAGATATTCTATAACCTCATCAAAAACGCGATCATTTATTCAAAGCCGGAAGGAGGCACGGTGAACACCAAAGTGACCGCGACGGCAACACACGTCACCATAGCCATAACCGACAACGGTATTGGCATGTCGCAGAGGAACCTGAAACATATCTTCGAGCCCTTCTTCCGCATCAATCCGGACAGTTCCCCCTCGGCTGCCGGAACAGGACTCGGCCTCGCACTGGTGCTCGAGATCATGAAGATCCACAAAGGAACGATCCAGGTGGAAAGCCAGGAAGGGATTGGTACGACCTTCACCCTGCAGTTTCCCCTTGCTGCGGCCACGCTCATCAATGAACCGCTCCCGCAGAGCGAGCGGTCTGTCACCTTCTCGTTTGAGAAATGAGCTTCACGCTATGCTCATGCATACATGCGCATACTTACATGCATGCGCATGTTCCAGTCATCTCTGTGGATCAAATACCTTATACTTACAACACTCATCGCCATCGGTGCGTATCAGCTCTTGCAACGGGATTGGCACTCGTTTCTAATGGTGAGCCAGGCATTTGTCTTCAGTCTCATCCCTACATTTCTACGGAAAGCATATGGTGTGCGCACGCCGCATATCCTGCAGGCAGGAGTCGCTATCTTTATGTTTGCGACCATATTCCTCGGTGAAGTAGGCAATTTTTATGAGCGGTTCTGGTGGTGGGATCTCATCTGGCATACGCTCGCCGGGGTCGTGTGCGGTCTAATCGGCTACATCATCCTCATACTTACCTACCGCAGGCAGAATGTGCAGCTCAACCCCGTCTTCAGTTCCGTGTTCGCAGTTTCTTTCTCGCTTGCCCTGAGCACTTTCTGGGAAATAATAGAATTCGCCGTCGATCTTGCATTGAATACGAATATGCAACCAAGCGGAAGCGACACAATGTGGGATCTGATTGTGGGCCTTTTCGGAGCGCTTATAAGCGCAGCAGGTGGCTTCCGGTATCTCCAGTACAGCGAGCATATCGGAATGAACGCCATCATTGACGATGGCGTTCGTAGAAATAAGCATCCGTATTGGTGAAGCCTTCAGGCGAGGCCGTATGCCTCCCGTACTGCCTTCCAGGCTGCGGTGACCGCGACTTCATTGAGCGTATGCTCGTCATCATACGCACGGGAACGTTCGTGCTGCCTCCATACCCGGTCGTATGCTCTCGTGAATATTTTTCGTGCATGGGGCGCTGCAAGCAATGATTTGAATACCGACTCAGGGAGCTCCTCTTGTGAATACAACATAGAACAAAAATAACTTTTACCTACTAATGCAACTCTACGTTGCCTGTAGTGCAGGTAAGCATACACGGCCGTCATGAAGAAAACATGAACAGGTCGCACATCATTTTCTTTTCATGTTTGCTGCATATAATCGGTATTATGAGCCGTCTAACCTCTCTGCATATGGAAAATCTATCCGCGGTGTATCTCTTTATGATCAACAATATGTGGGACATTGAAAATCAGCTTGTCCTGCAGTTGCCGAAGCTGAGTGCTCTTTGTACCAACCCAGAGCTGCATCAGACGCTTCAAGATCACGCACAACAGACGCAGGATCATAAAATGCGTCTGGAGGAGCTGCTGCAGCACCACCTGCAGCAGCTCTCCTACGAGCAGGACAGCGCCTTTGAAGCCTTCCTTCAGAATGCCGCATCCACTGTTGCGCTTATTTCAGACAACAATGTGAAAGATGCATATGTTCTGGCATCTGCATCGACCATTGAGCATATTGAAATATCGCGCTATGAAACACTGCTGGAATGGGCAAAGCTTTTAAATGACGAACTCGGCATTGAGCTACTGAGGCGCACCCTTGAGGAAGAAGCGGCAGCGCAAGCGAACATATCCTCGCTCGCTGTAGGTACGGTTTTTAAGCTCGGTCTTGATGAAAAAGCCGCTGAAAGCGGCAAGTGAACGGTCATATACAGAACCGGAGCAATAGCGTTGTGGCCTGTGTGATTCCGATGCGTGGCGTTACTGTGATATGCGCTTGTTCCACAGCAAGATCACTTTCTCGATGAGGGTCCGAACGACATCCTGCGTGGGGCGGTCGAAGAAAGTGCGAGCAAAGGGAGTGAAATGACGAGCCATCACTGCAGCGGAGCAAAAATCATCGTGCCGTTGTCCCTGTTGAGGTTCAACCGTAAGAGATCTTCATCAATGACGAATGAATCAGTGAGCATAAGGTCATTCGTATATGCGGTCTCCAGAGAGCCCTCACAGTACATTTTCGTTGCGATAGCAGGACTCAGGCTCAACACCTCTTTGTCAACCACGAACGTACCGGACAGCGCATTACAGTCAGTTGAACTTGTATACTGCTCTGTCGGCAGAAATGACAGCACAAACGACTCTCCATCCGGTTTTACCGTACTGCCGTCGGCTTTCTCTGTGCGCTGCCAGACCCAGGCATTTCCCAGGAGAGGACTCTCCACCTTCTGTGCCTTACCCGTAACCTCCAATGAGTCAGTTACGGAAAAAATACCCTGTATTGGATACTTCTCCCAATAATCAGTGCTGAGATCTTCGATAGGTGTCATAACACCCGATGCGCTGATCATATCCCCTGCAACCAGAGCGGGCGCAGGTACCGAAAGCAGTCCAAGGTCAAGCGCATAATATGCTCCGTTGATATTCCTGATGCCAGCTGCGCAGTCAGCGGTCGGTTGCTCCATGTGATCTGTCGTCGGAAGACACAGGTATTCACCTTCCATGCTCACCGATTCTTTATTCGGCGCATCAGCCTGCTTTTCCTGATAGATGTAGCTGTTGAGCCAAAAGAACGCGAGTACAAGGAGCATGAAGATCCCACCGACTCCCAGTGCAATTTTTTTCATGCCTGCAGTATATCATTTTTGAGTAACGTGTCCTGCTGTCTCCTAAAGCGTATCAGCCTTCAAAAACAAGTGGACGTGTACAACGCCTAAAAATAGAGTATAGTCGGTGCGGGTAATAGCAACAGGCGGGGAATACACATGGCGTATACACGCGATCACGGCGCGCTCGCGCTCCGGTACCTTATGGTGCGGAGCAAAGATGGACTGACCCACTATGAAAAATTGCACGGGGCGCTTTTCTTTCAGGAAAACTTCTCTACTTTCCTGCAACACGGCAGAGAGTGCCACCGGTGCGCGTGCGAAGCGCATGTGCCCTACTTCAGTGTTCTGCTCGCCTTCCGCCTGTACGGCGGCATTACAAGCGAACCTGACGATCTTTTTTTATGGATGTGCTACATCTATGTGCTGTATATCATGGAGCAGGATGTGTTCGACATCGGTCAAGCGGGCTACTCGCGCATGCAGTACTATGCGTCGGAGCTTGGCGTGCGCGAAGAGGACATGCTCATCTTCTACCGGGAGCTCGCTGACGATCTTTGGGAACTCCGTTTGGAGAAACTTGTCGGTTTGCCGGTGCGCGTGAAGCTCGCATCGTAAGACCTGCAAAAAGGCGCCGCAAACTGCGGCGCCTTTATCAGTTATTTTAATCTATGAGCTTCCACAGGCCCGAATCCTCTTCTCCGTCGATTTTGAAGATCGCAACGCCCCGGAGCCCATATTCCTCTGCAAGCGCCATCTTCTCCTCTATGGCACCGTCATCACTGTAGCCCACGTATCGCACCGGCACGGTCATCCCGGTTGCGTTCGCAAACAGCAGCGCTTTTGCTGCAGCCTCATTGCCCTGCCGTGTTCCCTCCGGAGTCGGCAACGCGTTGAGCACCTTGTAAATCGACGACTCAGGGAAATACGTGTAGCTGAGCTCCCCCGCTTTATTGCGTCCTGGTTCGACGTCATATTCCTCAGCGATATCAAGAATGTCAGGGATATTCAGTGCGCCGATGCGCTTGTAATTGCTATACCAATTGGGCGCAACAGCAATTTCGTAATGATACCCGTATGTCGGAATCCCAAGCAGTATCTTGTCCTCAGGAATGTCCTCAAGCGCAAGCTTGATGACCTTCTCCACCCAGTCAGCGTCCGATACCGGGAAGTACGGTTCGCCTGACTTAGACTCATTGAGGTGCAGGTCAGCACGCTGCTGATCGTACGCCATGATCTCAACCCGATCGCAGTATTCCCCGATCGCTTCATAGTCATTGGCATACTCTAAAACCTCGGGTACATTCGTATAGAGCGAGGACGGCGGCGTGCGAGCCTCTACGGTACACGTGAGCATCTTATCCTCATCCTCGAGCTCGTCCTTCAACTCCTTTAGGAATTGTGAGAAGTGGTCTTTTGTGGAGGAGAGCTTCTCCTCATAGTCGATATCAATGCCGTCAAAGTCGTGCTCCTCCACCTCATCCATGATCGCATCAATGTGCTTTTTGCGGAGGCTCTTATAGCTTAAGTTCGCGTGCACGCTGCCGCCGTCGCTTGTCATGACCGTCGGAATTACCTCCACGTGGTTCTTGCGGGCAAGCTTGATGAATTTCCTCCATTCGCTGTCGGAAAGCCCTGCCAAGTCCTTGATGCTGCCGTCGCTTTGGAGAGTGTATGCAAACGGGAATACCATGTCGAGATCATCAATGTGCTTCGTCGCATCCTTGACCCCTTTGGAGTCAGCCCAGTATGGGATCCAACCGGAAACCTCGAGATCCTCATACTCGGCGGCAAACGCAAAGATGGGGAATGAGTTGAAGATGATAAGCAATCCGATTGCGGTTACGAGCGCGTGAAATAACAAACGTTTAACTAAAGTCATATATACAAATATGACGCCTTGAACTACAATCTCTTACACAGCAACGCGCGCTGTTCTGTTGCGTAGTGCGCAACGTGATGCATACCTATGAAATTCTCTGAAAACACAAAATACATGGCTGCCACGATCGGCCTTCTGCTGCTCTGCGCAGCCTATGGACTCTATCACTATGGGGATACGCTCAGAGAGCGGTTCTTCCCTGTTGCTACACAGGCAGTGCATGTCCATGCCGATTTTTCTTTTTATATACTCGGAGAGAGGGTCGATCTCACCGCAGAGAAGTACCAGTCGAGCGCAGAAAGTGTGAAGCATCCTGATGTACATTTCCACGACGGAGTCGATACGCTGATCCACCGGCATGCGGACGGCACCACGCTCGGCACATTCATGGCGTCGCTCGGGTTTACGCTGACCGATTCGTGTGTCACTACGGACACGGGAGCGGAATACTGCACCGACGATACCAATGCGCTGCTATTGTTTGTAAATGGCATGGTTGCTGATAGTCCTTCAACGTATATTACCCAGGAGGAAGATCGTCTCCTTTTGTATTACGGCGATCCTCAGTCGGCCGATATACGCCGGCTCCAGGCAGAGATCACTGATGAAGCGTGCATATACTCCGGAAACTGTCCCGAGCGTGGAGAGCCTCCGTTTGAGACCTGCGGTTTAACGTGTGAGATATGAATCCTGTGCAGGGTAGTTTCAGCAGCAGAGTGTGGGAGCTGGCACTGTCCATTCCCGAAGGCCGCGTCACCACATACGGCGCACTTGCCAGAGCTGCAGGTGGCACTGGTATGGCAGCACGCAGCATAACGAGCATACTCTCAAAATCGCCGAATGTTCGCGCTATTCCCTTCCACCGCATAGTCTACGCAAACGGCAGGGTCTGGCTCGACCCCGCGCATGAAAAAAATCGCCGCGCTTTGTACAAGAAAGAGCGTATACTCGTCGATGCAAATGGACGCATCACAAATTTTGATGAGGTTTTCTATGATTGCCGTGAGCAATTTTGACAGTATATGAAGTGTGTGTTATGTTGTACGCAACTTAAGAAACTCGTGTGGGGCTCTTGAGATGCAGACGGACCAGTCTTGGCGTTTGATTTATTTACCTGCACAGCCCAAGCCGTTTTCGGCTTTAACACAAACCTAAACCCAATGAATACAACATATAACCGACAGGGTCGGAGCGGCAATTCGAGCTCACATCCCCGTCAAACAGGCGCACGCGGCGGGCATTCCCGCTCTTTTAGTCATACACGCCCCTCACATGCACCCTCACATCACAGATCATCACGACCAAAGAGAACGTTTCATGGCGGTTCGAGCCGCTCCTGGAGTTCGCACCGCGATAACAGCGACCGTCGTCGGGGAGGACGCAAAATGCCGACATTCGATCCCTCGCAGTTCATCAACAAGAATCCGGTAGATCAGAAAGAGGTGGCATACGAAGCAAAGCATAAGTTCACCGATTTCGGGCTCGACAAGAAGTTCGCATATACCATCACCTCAGGCGGAATGACCGTTCCGACCCCCATCCAGGACCAGATCATTCCGATCATTCTTGATGGAAAAGACGTTATTGGTCTCGCTGAGACAGGAACCGGAAAGACGGCTGCATTTCTGATCCCACTCATTCAGAAAACCCTCAAAGAATATGGCCGACAGACACTGATTCTTGCACCGACACGGGAACTCGCCATCCAGATCGAAGATGAGCTGCGCAAGCTTTCTTCTGGCTTCAAACTCTTCTCTACCATTTGTGTCGGAGGTACGAGTATCCGGCCGCAGATACAAGGATTGCGCAGGAAGAACCATTTCATCATCGGGACGCCAGGTCGCGTACTCGACCTTATCGAACGCGGTAATATTCGTCCGCAGCACATCCGTACGGTAGTCCTTGATGAAGCTGACCGAATGCTCGACATGGGGTTCATTCATGATATGCGTAAGATCCTTGAAGACATTCCCACCAATCACGAAACGCTTTTCTTTTCAGCGACCATGTCAAAAGAGATCGAAAAGCTTGTGCTTGACTTCCTTCATGAGCCGGTGACGGTATCGGTGAAGAAGAAAGACGTGACCAACAGCATACAGCAGGATGTCGTACGGTACGGAAACCACAACAAATTCGAAACGTTGGTCGAGCTTTTGAACAGTGATGAATGCAAGCGCGTGCTTATCTTCGGGGCGATGAAGCACAGCGTTGAGAAGCTCAGCAATGAACTGTCGCGCGCCGGCATCCGTTCGGAATCGATCCATGGCAACAAATCACATGGCCAACGCCAGACAGCGCTCAAGAAGTTCAAGAGCGGCAATGCAAAAGTGCTTGTGGCAACTGACGTTGCCGCGCGCGGCATCCACGTGGACGGGGTCACGCACGTCATCAATTATGACCTGCCGAATACCTTTGAGGATTATGTGCACCGCATCGGCCGCACTGGCCGCGGCAGTGCCAAAGGCAAGGCTCTGACATTTGTACAGGAATAAACAAAAGCGCGAACCCGAAGGGGTCCGCGCTTTTGTAACAGAGCCATATGTTCTTTTCATCGTACTTTCATGGATCGGGTGTAAGAAATCCTGGGTTGATGCGTCTTAGCGCACGGGAGGAGGCAATTTGTTGCGTGTATGTGCAGCAGCCCACAGTAACTACATTCTCACAACAGGGTACCTCCTATATGAAAGTACATCGTGTTCTTCGTGCAGTCCTGCTTGCGACTGCAGTGTCTTTCGGCGTAACTGGTGTTGCGTCCGCCGCTGAGACCTGCAGAGCAAGCTGGTATGGCCCCGGCTTCAATGGCAATACCATGGCCAATGGAAACCGGTTCAACCAGAACGATGCGTCAGTGGTCGCCCACAAGACACTCCCGTTCGGCACAAAGGTCCGCATCACCAATCTCGACAACGGAAAGGCCATCATCGCCGTTGTACAAGATCGCGGGCCGTACCATAAGGGACGTTGCGTCGACGTCTCGAAGGCAGGGGGTGAGAAGCTTGGGCTCATCGGGCCCGGCACTGCGCGTGTACGCGTGCAAACACTCTAGCCGCACCGCTCAAGGGTATTTGTGACCATTGAGCAACCATCCAGGGCTTCCTGCGCATGCGCAGGAAGCCCTTTTCCATAGAATGCTTGGTATACTTCAGGTATATGAAAGCGATCATCGGAGCTATTCTGCTGTTTGTCTGCCTTTTGCTGCTCAACGCATTCTTCTCTTAATTGACAAAGCAGCTTTATATTGTAAAGTTGGCCTGGAATTCCTGTCCGTATGGACAGGTCGCTGGCGCGCCAGTAGGAGGGTACCGCTTCTGCCCTGGATAAGAAGCCGCATGAGGATATGCACCATGCCTGCACCCAACACAGTCCATATATCCGACGGACCGGGCAAGTTCGAATTGCTCGTTTCTCTCTTCGAGGGCAACAAGGTCCCGCGCACCAAGGTGCGATTCAAGATCTCCAATGGCCGCATCAGTGACCGGGATACCGAGAATCTTGATGTGGCTATCACGATGGTCGCGCAGGAAGACGGGTCGGGAGACTCGTGGCTCTTCGAGGGTTACACGCGCGATTCACCGCGCGGCAAGGTCCATGGCCTCTACTCGACCAGAAGCCGTTCCGGCTGGTATGCCCGCGGTGCTTCATATCTGCAAATGCAGTAAATCAGCATGACCTTTTGACCCCGGAGGTATCAACCTCCGGGGTCATATTTATTGTTCTGCCATGTAGAGTCCGAGATGCCCCATAGCACCGCGCAATGGATCAGAGGTCATATTTTCATACAGCGCTTCGGTTGAGATCACATCGCCGGGCTTTAACTCTATATTCCGAACTCCATGCGGCGTATCAAAGCGATATGCGTCATCTGCTGAACGTTTCGTTTCAAAAACCTCAATGACCTCTCCGTTCTTCTTGACCGTAAGCGACTTCCCTCCTTCCCAGCCGTGCAGGTGTGCACCCCAGTAGACGATGCGCGAGGGCTCTTCTACACGCAGACGCGAAGCGTCGTTCGCTTCAGTGGTACCCCCGAATATATACGACTCTGTGTGCGGAGGAACAGTAAATGTGTGCGACAGCTCTCTACAGGGAGTATCAGACAGTCGCAACAGATGATACGAGAGCGGTTTCAATGCCGACGTGTCCCCTTCTGCTTGAAGCAGATCGAACTGCAGTGAGACATCCGTATACGTCTCACCCGGACCAAGCGGCGGCTGCGGATTATGGAACATCGCATCGAGCAGAAGCGGAGTGCCTTTTGGGATAAATACACCAAATCCATCGGGGAAATGTGATTCAGGACTATGCTGCTGGTCTTGAGACACAGAGACCAGCGGACGAGGGCTCTCTTCGGGACACTCCTGATCACGCTCATCAAGCCTGAATATCGTCCCGTGATGAAGCGTGAGCGCAGGAGCGCCGTGTACCTCATAGCGCATCCCCACTACCCACATATCGTGCGGAGCGCGGTATTCGCCCGAGCGTACATTGACATGATGGCCGTCGTCGCTGATAGAATCCACCCCCACCGTGTGATCATGCGGCGGTAATATCGGGATCGTTTCAGTCTCTAAAGTAAGCACTGCTGCGCTTTGAGCGGTGAAAACCTGTAGCCCAACAAAGGCAGCGGCTGCGGTACATAGGAGGGACGCAATTACGAACGAGCGTTTCAAAGCTGAGATGATATATCGGATAACATACATGATATGAAAAGTATAGCAGAGCTCTCTGGACGCCCGGTGCTTGTGGCGCTGTGCCAAGATAAAAAAATAAGGCCCGCAGACAATGTTGTCTGCGGGCCTAAGGATCGGTCTTAGGACTGCATCGTGCCGAAGGGATAGCTGCCCAGAACTTTCTGGTTCTTCTTCGCGTCGCGTTGGAGGAGAACAAGGCTCTGTGCACGGTGCTGTGCACCGGGTCCGAAAGTTCTTCCGTTCACCGTTGATACATGCGGACGGAAGCCGGCCCCTGTCCACTTCAGGTTCTTCACGGCGCCACCCTTCTCGACAATGCTGCACAATAGCCGCGTATGCAGCAGATCGAGTACGCTGTCGCGCACAAGCACATGAACCGGCACATCATTTTCCGGACCGAACAGTGCGGGATCGCCGGAGGCGAGTGCGATATAGCCCTCGCACACAGCCGCCGCAAGCGACGCGAGTTCATCTGCAAGAGAGTCCGGATCGGCTTTTTCTCCCAACGTGAACCACTGCATGAGCGTGCAGTGGAGCGGCAGCGACTCGTTTGGCCCATACGCTGAGCCGGCGAGCATGTCTTCTATCGGCAAAACAACAAGATATTCATGCATCGGAAGTCTCCCAAGGAATCAAGGAACTGCCGCCACACTACAACAGGAATGTTCAAAAGTCTACGATCAAATAAATCCTTCAGAATCAGTCAATTCGCAACCACTCTCCATTATGGTACTTAGCGACCGAATGACCGCCCACAGGAATGCCGTCACTGCCGAAGAAAGTCACATGCACCGCTGTTTCCATGCTTCTGTTCTCAGGATAGCTGCCTTCCCTTCCATAGGAATATTCAGTTGTTCCTCCATCACTGTCCTGTTCTTTCAGTCTGATCTCCCACAGGTATACCCCTTTCTCATCTTCTTTCTTCCGTATCTCTTCGTATTCTTTCCCTTCAACAAGTTCCTCAAACACCGCGGCAATTTCATCCTCTGAAGGAACTTTCTCGGACGCGTTTTCAAATGTTGGCGGTTTTTCTATCATAGTCACAGTCTACCATTGTGTGATGCAACGTCATGGTCAGGATGTAACATAGCAAGCATTTATTGACTTTTATTATTTTCATGCTATTATATAAACACACTATTTACCCATCACAGGAGGCTATAGTGCCTGATCTTCGCATTGAACTTTCCAAGGAAACCGTGGCGATCATCGCCAAGAAGACGGGCAAGGATACCGCAGGTGTCATGGCATTGCTCATCGACTCTGCGGTCGAGTCGGCTTTCGCGTCTGTCGGCAAGGAGCTCGACCTCAAACAAAGCGACTTCTGGGCTCGTACGAACGAGTGCCACTCGGACGTCACCGTGGTGTTCGTCGACGTGACCATGCTCATGAAGCCGAACCGGACCCCCACGGTGCGCAAGAAACTCGCCGAAGGGATCAAGCTCGGCCTCAGCCAGCTTCTGCGGTTTGGGGGCAACAATACGAGCGGCATCAATGTCCTCGTCTGGATCAGCATGAAGGATCCCGACGCCGACTACGCCGAGACCAATCCCGACTGAGGCTTTTATGCCTCAGGGTGTGGCAACAATTCAAAGGCTTGGAGATCTGCAAGGATCCCGAGCCTTTTATTCTTATATGAGTTCAAAACGAATGATCTTCACTGGCGTATCAGCCCTTACCCTGTCTCCATAGTACTGCCGGTAATGTGCATACATATCTTCTTCGCTCTCGTACTTCTCATGGCCGTCAAAATCTTCAGTCGTCACCTCCCCCATTTTCTTTTCCCGTACTGACACGAGCTTCGCCTGTACGAATTTCTCTCCCGTATCCCAGTTGATCAGATCAACTTCATCACCCTCCTTTTCTAGCTCTCACTTCAAAGAGGACTCAAACCAACTCAAATTATGCTAATGTTGCTCAATATGAAGCCATATATTGTGCTTGATAAACGAGTCGGCGAGACACCCCTCTCTTGTTTGGAGGACTACAGAGCTGCGCATTCAGAGTTTGCAGATGTTCCCATGGCATATGCAGGCAGGCTTGACCCGATGGCATCGGGGAAGCTTTTGATATTGCTCGGAGAAGAGTGTAAGGTGCAGGAAAAATACCACAATCTCGACAAGGAATATGAATTTGAGATTCTGTTCGGCGTCAGTTCTGACTCAGGCGATGTGCTCGGGCTGTTGGAGCACAGCAGCAAAAGCATTGTCGCTCGTGCAGACATCATCAGTGTCCTGCGTGAGCTTGAAGGAGAGGTTGAACTGCCCTATCCGCACTTCTCTGCAAAGACGGTAAAAGGAAAGCCCCTCCACACCTGGAAAGTTGAAGGCCGCATCAATGAGGTAACTATCCCCACAAAGCATTCGCACATATATAAGCTCGAACTTCGGGATATACAGACCAAAACCACACAGGAAGTGTATGACTACTCCACACAAAAAATCGAAACTATCCCGAAGGTGACCGATACCCGCAAGGCATTAGGCAATGACTTCCGCCGTGCTGAAGTGCGCGACTCCTGGAAGCAATTCCTGATGCATGCACAGTCAGATCAGCAGTTCACCGTAGCGAAGCTTCGCTGCGTCTGTTCTTCCGGCACCTATATGCGCACACTTGCAGGAGTGATCGCAAAAACGCTCGGCACCACGGGCCTCGCATATTCCATACACCGGACGCAGATAGGCGTCTACACAAAACTCCCCTTTAACTGGGGTGTGTGGCGCACAAAATACTAAGCGTCAGACCTCAATGCTTTCCGAGGCTCTGCAGTTGCTTGTACTTGCTGATATAGTCGTCAACGGTGACCACCAGCTCTGCATGGCTCCAGATAAGCGGCGCCGTTGAGAGATGCTCACCCGTGTGCGGATGTATCTGCTCGGGAAGCACTCCTCCCTTGGTTGCGTGCGCGCAGGTCCACTGCAGTATCTCGTACGGGCGCTTGAGGTCGCTCAATTTCTTTGCAGTAAGGATATGGTATTGTGCCACCCATAGGGTGGTGATCACCCATGGATTAGGGCTCCCCGCATCCTGCATCGTATAGTAATTGTCCCGTTCATATCGCACGTAGCCTTCGCTCTGCGCGTGCACGCGGAGTTTCTCTTCCACGGTCTTGAATGCGTCCTTGATGCGTGGGTCATCAGCATCCACTACCCCGAAATACAGCGGGCCAAAGAAACTGCTGAGGTCAACGGTCATGTCGTATGTCGGATCTTCGGACTCCGATGCGTGTATGTGCTTGATGAACATCTTAATATCGCTACTGTAGAGGTGCTCAAGGATCGCGCTCTGCATGCGCTGCGCAACTGCGCTGTATGTGCGAGCCGATTCGTCCTTCCCGAGCAGATTTGCGAAATGCGCGGCAGCGACCAGACCCCCGTAAACGCATGAAGCGGTGTAGGTGGAGATGCCAAATTTCTCTTCCCAGAGATCGTAGGAATTCCGCGGCAGGCCATACTCTGCCTCAATGAATTCGCACAGGAAATCGGCAGCCTTTTCAATGAACGGATTGTAGAGCGATTCGATGAATTCGATATTTTTGGTGAGCTCATAGTGGCGCCAGAGCATATAGAGCGGCAATGCGGTCTCATCCTCCTGGATTGGCAGCTGCGGGACGCCATTGTGCATCCACGGGTGCCATGAACTGCCAAGGGTGCCGTCGGCGCGGTATTTGTGCATGAGATATCCGTCACGCTCAAGGCGGTCGCAGACAAAGGTGAAGAAGCGCGCGGTGACGTCGGTGTACCCCATACGGTCGAGCGCGTGTGCAACAAAAGCACCGTCACGCGGCCACACGTAGCTGTACGTATCGCGTCCATGATGAAGCATATCCGTATCGCTCGACGCAATAATCGCTCCGCGGTTGTCAGTATGCACCCGGATGGTGGTAAGCGATCGCTTGAAGAGCGTCTGCAGTTCCGGGGACAAAAGCGACAAATCACGATCCTCCTTATCAACCCATGCCTTCCAGTAATTCTTTGTTGAAAGAAGCAGCTGATCGGGAGACTCCTCAAGCACTTGCGTATTGAGGTCGTGTACGTCAGCGATGGTCTGTCCGCACACGATCCAGTAATCAATCTCGGTATGCGAAAGCGCGTCCATCTCGCAGGTGATGCCGATGACAGAATCAACCGAGCCGTGTTCAATCGGATTTTTCTCCAGGATGCCGTCCTGAGCATCGTGGAACGTGCCATCCTTTCCTTCTATACCGAACAGGCCGATGTTGTAGTCAGTGAACTGCTTCCCTTCATGGAATGCATTGACGAGGAAGCTACAGTGGCCTTTGTAGTGCACTAAGGCCCGGACGCGCGGATCATAAAAACCCGTATCTCCCCTGCGCGATTCGGAGATACGGAACTGCTGGGAGAAGAAGACCTTTATCTCCCGCTTCTCATCACGCTCATTGCCAAGTGTGAACGACCGTATGAAGACATCCTTTTCGTTATGGACCGCGTCGGCGCTTGAAAGCGTCACGCCGATGGTGTTATTGACCGCATGCAGGCTGCCCACCACCGTCTCCGCGTCCGAACCGACAACGATCTCCCATGACGGATCATCAAGCCAGAAAAGTGCTCCGTCAACATAGACACCGATACGATGCACAAAGTTTCCTGACGCGCCGCTCACATGATTGCTGTGCCCGACAAACGGGAAATAGAAATCACGCACCTGGCCGCGGTAATCGAGGCCGACAAGCATGTTTCCATTTCCTAACGTGACAGCGCGGGCCATGGACTATGACACAATATAGTTACGCAAGTGCATCTCAACGATCTTCTGGGCACGCTCTTTCTTCTTCGCGGTGCGCAGCGCCTGCGCGCAGTGTGCATCGCCCAGCACATGTTCGACCCAATCCGCAAAATCGTTCTTCTCTTTCGTGACATGATGGAGGAATATCTCGTCATCCATCGAACCGAACGCGAGCTGTAAATCCGCGAGATTGCGGAGGATCTGTCCGTCGCGCGACCAGAAACACTCCCCATCAATGGCGCACACCATCGCACGAAACTCACTCTTCTTTGATGGAGTTTTTGTTGCCGGGGCTTTCCGTTCGGAAGTCCGTTTCGAGGTTGCTTTCTTAGCGGCGATCTTTTTTGCCGCTTTTTTTGGTTTGGTCTTGATTGAAGACGTAGGCATAGGCATTGCTTAGTTTATGCGAATAAATGGCCAATACAGAGGCGACAAAATCAACCGTCTTGCCAAACCAATCTTTCAGCTGGTCTGCAAACGTCTGTTCATATACCTCCTCCACAACACGTTCCCTCTGTACCTCAGTGAGTCGCTTCGCTTCTACTGCATGTTGTACCCTTAATTGTAAATCACACAGCGCGTTCATGAAAGCAATATATGCATCATATGGGGATTGGTACGGAGAGAAGTATGCGTGCACATCTCCGTCGTTGGACCACTTCGTGCACATATAATAGAAATGATCGGAGGTCTGCAGCTTGCGCCACGTCTCAATGAGTTCCTTGTCTTCCGTATAGAGCACGTCTTTCTCAAGCGCATAGATGGCACGTATCGCATCCTTCTGAATATCGTTGCCGGTCCATGCAGTGAGGTCGCGGTCGGTGTCGGCCCAGGTGAGTATGTTCGGCACATCTATCTCTCCGACTGCATCGTAGGTTGCGATGGTCTCAGACGGGGTCATGAAGGATGTGTCCGGATGACGCGTCAGAAGCGCAGGCAGTGCTTTCATAAAATTGAAGATGCCAGTGTCCTCCCACTGATGCTCGCCGAAGGTCTCATAATCCATGAAGAGATTAATGGTGTTCCCGTCTCCATGATGCGCATGGATCCACTGCGCATAGGTTTCAGCCGAGAGCGGATAGCTTGCCCACTGCTTATTGCCGAAACGGAACGCAACATCGTCCGAGAGTTTGTAATTCTTCAGGAGCACTTTGATCCTGCTGCATCCGACCGGTTTGTACACATAGTTCGGGCTCCGCCATCCCAGAACCGGATCCCACCCTTCGGCCATGATGCCGAGGTAGCCATGATCATCGCACCATTGCGCAAGGTCGTTGCGGTACGACAGTTCTGTGTTGCGGAACACCCGCGGGGTATAGCCGAACAGCTCATGGACGCGCTTCGCGTGCTGCGCGACCTGCCGCTCGAACTCCGGCACCGAGTAGAAGAACGCAAGCGAGTGATGATAGGTGTCAGCGAGGATCTCGACGCGTCCGGTCGCCACCAGTTCTTGGAAGCTTTCGAGGACATCGGGCGCATATGCTTCGAACTGATCAAGCACAGTCCCTGAGAATGACAAAGCAAACCGGAACTGGTCATGCTCTCCCAAGAGCTGTTTCAGCACGCGGTTCATCGGGCGGTACGATTTTTCTGCGACCTTCTCCACGATCTTCCTGTTATTGAGATCGCTCTCGCTCCCGTCGTTGAAGTACTGATTATCATTGCCAATATCGAATACCCGATAGCGCTTGACGCGATATGGCTGGTGCACATGAAAATACGGACAGACAGTAAGCATGGCTATGTAAGCAATTCTACCAAACGCCGGTACAAAGAGATAACCTTTGACGCAGCATGTTCCCACGAAAGCTTCTTGATCTCGTGTTTTCCTTCGCGCACCAGCTGATCCTTCATGACCGGATACCGGAGCGAGGCAAGTATCTTGTTTGCCATTTCCTCGACGTCCCAGAAATCGACCTTGAGCACATGGGATACGACCTCAGAGACTCCTGACTGTTTGGAGATAAGCGACGGCGCGCCGTGCTGGATCGCTTCAAGCGGCACAAGTCCGAACGGTTCGGATACCGACGGCATGACTACGAGATCGACGCTCTGATACATCCGGTCGCGCTCCTCGTACCACAACGCTCCAGCGAAGATGACGTTGTCTGACAGCCCCAAAGCGCCCACCTTATGCATGATCTGCGCGGTCATGTCTCCCTTGCCTGAAATGACGAACACCACATTTGGGTCGGCATCCACAACCTTGCGAGCCGCCTCAACGAAATAGTCCACTCCCTTCTGGATAGTGATGCGCCCATGGTAGAGCACGATCTTCTTGCCCTGCGCTTTCAGTTCCTGCAGTGCCGGTTCGTGGCGGAGCGGCTCATTGACATCGCAGCCATTGTGCACGACCTCTACCTTCTGCGGATCGGCATCGTGCTTCTCAATGATGATATTCCTGGTGAAGTTGCTCACCGTCACAATGCAGTCAGCAAGGGCAAACGCCTCTTTTTCGATCTTGAAAACCTCAGGATCGATATTGTCGCTTGCTGCCTGGTCGAATGCGGTTGCATGGACGTGGAGCACGAGCGGTTTGCCGGTTGCTTTCTTCGCCGCGACTCCCGCAAGATACGCCGTCCAATCGTGCGCATGGATGATGTCGAACTCCTCTTCGAGCGCTATCTGCGCCGCCTTGTGCGCGAATGCGTGGACCTCCTCAAGGATCGTCCGTGAATACAACCTCCGCTTGCCATATTCGTCGTAGACATCGATAAGCGTCTGCGATCCCGCATACGGCACCAAACCGGAAGGAACTTCCCGATACTTGATCATCTTTTCTACATCAGCGAAGATGAATCTGCCATCGCCATGCACCGGCTGCGAACGCGGCAATACGAAAATGACCTCGATGCCTCCGCGGGCGAGCTCACGAGAAAGACCCTGGCAGGCTATGCCAAGTCCTCCGGTGGTATGAGGCGGGTAATCCCAGCCAAAAGTAAGGACTTTCATGTACGGAAGAAGTACACTGCGGGTGGTATGAAATGTACAGAAAGCGCGAGGGAATACTGCAGTGTTACCTCATATTATCACGTTACACTGAGCGGTTTATTGAGTTATATACTGTATTGACGTCGTACAATCTCTCTGCTACTATTGCCCCACTATGTCACAAGAACGACTCATACGAATGGTTACCAAGGGCGACGAGAACGGCGTCGGCAAAAACCATGTCTACTACACAACCTACAACAACAAGGTCAAGAAAGACCCGAGCAAGAAGTACGAGGCTAAGAAGTACAATCCGGTCGCAAAGAAGCATACCGTGTACACGCAGAAGAAATAAAGAAAAAGATCGCCTACAGGCGATCTTTTTCTTTATTCGTGTTCCATTGCCGATTCGTACGCTCCGGTATCCGCAAGGCTATTGAGGCGCAGTCGCTTCAGTAGTGCCTCCTGCGCTGCAGGAATGTTCTCTTCCTTGCCCTGCCAGGTCTTCAAAACCGGCTCCTCAATGCCGCGTGAATACGAGAATGCAAACTCCCATGGCAGATCATCTCGCTTGTTCTCCTGTTCTGCGATCGCGTCGAGGTTCGCTGTCGCACGTTCGGGAGTCTGGCCACCGGAGAGGAATACAATGCCGCCGACATTCTCCGGCACAGCGTTCTTGAAGGTGCGCAACGTGGCTTCGGCCACTTCCGCAGGAGCAGTCTGGTCCGGATGTTCGCTTCCGGCGAGGACCATGCTGCTTTTGAGGATAAGGCCCCTGCAATCGACTTTTTGTTCATCGAGGGCGTCGAACACGATCTGGAGTGTCTGTGTAGTGACCGCCTCGGCTCTGCGCAGATCGTGGCTTCCTGCATGCAGCACCTCAGGTTCGACCATGGGAACGATACCCGCTTCCTGACAGAGCGCGGCATACCGTGCGAGTGAAAACGCATCAGCCCGGATATTCTCGATGGTGGGGGTCGATGCGCCGATAGTAATGACCGCCCTCCATTTAGCTGCGCGCGCACCCATATTGTAGTAATCAGCCAGGCGTTTGCTCAGATCATCGAGCCCTTGGGTCACCACTTCCCCGGGAAAATTGGTGTGCGGTACAGTGCCCTTATCCACCTTGATGATGGGGATGATGCCCTTCGCGATCAAAAGGTCGGCGAACACCACTCCGTCATCAGTATGATTGCGGATGGTGCCGTCATGCATGATGACACCGGTGACATACTGCTCAATGCCCATAGTGGTGAACAGAAGCTGGCGGTACTTCCGCCGCATCTCCGCTTCTTCCGGAACGCCCACAGCCTTCAGCTGCCTGTTCATTGATGTGGGACTCTGGTCCGCTGCCAAGATACCCTTTCCTTTTGATACGAGAGCCTGCGCAGTATCGTACAGTTTTTGATGATCAGCCATATCTCTAGTGTAACGCGTCCTGTTGTGGAAAAAGCGTCGTAATGTGAGCAACTATGCCCTGATCTTCCACCCGATCTTGAAAAGATACACCACTAACGTACCCAATCCGAACAGAAGCGTGAGGATGACCGCCAATCCGATCAGTGGATCGGCTTCGCTGACATCGATCATGCTCTTGCGTATGCCGTTTATGAAATAGAAGAATGGATTGAGGAGTGTAATGGTCCGTGCAAGTTCAGGGAGCATGGTAAGTGAATAGAAAATGCCGCCAAGATAGGTGAACGGCGTGATGATGAATGTATTGAGCATCTGCAGCTGTTCGAAGCCTTCTGCCCACAGCGCAACCAGCATGCCGAGCATCGCGAAGATCGCTGCAACTGCTGAGATGTAGAACACGAACTCCAGAGGGTCATTGAGTGTCACCGCGCCGAAGAGGAGTCCCACTACAATGATGAGAAATGCGACCATAAGCGCGCGGATGACTGCGGCGAACACGAATCCGAATATCATTTCTATGTATGAGAACGGTGCAATAAGGATCTCTTCAATACCGCGCGAAAAACGCATGAAGTAGAGCGCTGAGGAGGCACTCGCAAACGACGCGTTGATAATGGAAAGCATCAGAATGCCCGGAAAGACGAACGTGATATACGGTACGCCGTTTATCTCATCAATAGCCGATCCGATGACGCTGCCAAATATGAATATATAGAGCCCTGCAGATATCACCGGAGCAGCAAGCGTCTGAATGACCACGCGGAAGGTGCGGGTTATTTCCCTGCGCACGAATGTTCCGAGACCGATCCAATTTATTCCGTTCATATTATTTCGCATTCGATGAACCAGTAATCTCCAAATACCGTTCTTCGAGGCTCTTCCCTCCCTCAAGGAACGATTCCTTCGTGCCCTCCGCGACGATTTTTCCATGGTTGATGATGCCGATGTACTCGCACAGATGCTGCACCTCCTCAAGATAATGCGACGTAAGGATGATCGTCTTGCCGCTTTCGTTCATCTCCTGCAGATAACGCCATAGCTGGCGGCGCTGTTCGACATCGACCCCGGCAGTCGGCTCATCGAGAATAAGCAGATCAGGCGTATGCACCAGGGCCCGGCCGAGCATGACGCGGCGCTTGAGTCCGCCCGAGAGCTTCTGGAACTTCACATTGCGATGCTCCTCCAGATCGAACTGCGCGATCAGCTCATTGACCTTTGCGTCGCGCTGCGCTTTAGGCGTACCATAATAACCTGCCATGTAGTCCATCAGCTGCGCTGGGGTTGAGAAGATGTCAACATTGAACTCCTGCGGAGAGAGACCTACCTTTGTACGAGCTTTTTTATATTCCTTCACTACATCGGTCCCATCAACGAGAATTGATCCGGAAGTCGGCTGGGCAATGCCGGTGATGCAGTGGATGGTCGTCGATTTCCCTGCACCATTCGGACCGAGCAGTCCGTAGAACGTTCCGCGTGGTATAGTCAGAGAAAGATCGTCAACGGCAACCTTATCGCCGTATCTCTTCGTCAGATTTTTGATCTCGAGCATCGGTGTTGCGTTTTGCATGGCGTAAGTTTACCATGCGTTTTATGACGCAAGAAGAGCGGTGGCTTCTGGAGGCGTACGGCGGCAAAAAAACCTCCGGTTTTTTTGCCGCCTTCAAACGCCTGCAGCAGGGCGAACCGCTCGCGTATATCATCGGAAGCATTCCATTCCTCAATACAACCATTTATCTTGATTCCCGGCCGCTTATTCCTCGCGCCGAAACAGAATATTGGGTATCGCTGGCAGTGGACGATATACGGCAATCCGGCATACAAGCGCCGAAAGTGCTCGACCTGTGCGCCGGCTCCGGCTGTATTGGTGTGGCTGTCGCTCATCACATTCCTCAGGCAATGGTGCACTTTGCTGAAATCGACCGGATACACCACGACACGATCAGAAAGAATATCAGGAGCAATGGCATAGATGAGTCACATACGGACGTTATGGGCGGAAATCTGTTCGAAGCAGCACTCCCGCCGTACGATTACATTCTTTCGAATCCTCCCTATATACCTGAGGGAAGCGAACGTGTCGCCCAAAGTGTCAGGGATCATGAGCCGAAGCTGGCTCTCTACGGCGGCAAAAACGGGACAGATATCATTGCACGCATCCTCACACACACGCCGCATTATCTTGCCGCAACCGGCACCCTCTTTATCGAGCATGAACCCGAACAGTCTGCAGCGATCGCCATACTTGCCCGTAAAAACGGTCTGGTCGCTGTTACACACAGCGACCAGTACGGCGTCTCTCGCTACAGCACAGTTGCTGTGGCACAATAGAAGGAACACGTATGGCACTTGATGCATTTTTATCTACCGGACTGCAGGCGCTTTTCTATCTCATCACGCTCATCTTTGTTTTGTATTCGCTCTTCATCGCCTACCACTGGTTCACCTACGGCAGCAGCAGAACAACCGCGACAATTTCTTTGGCCATCTACCTCCTGGTGAGCGCGCCGCTTTTCCTGACTATGGCGTTCAGTCTGAGTGTCCTGTAAAAATATGATATTTGAAAAAATCCAGCTGGAAGAAGACGAAGCGGTCATTGCGCTCATCAGGCGTCATTGGTTCTATGTATTCAAGCAGGTCATGGTTATCTTTGTACTTATGCTCATGCCCGTTTTCGTCCCGCTGCTTTTGCATTCCTATCCCGCTGTCTCCGCTCTGCTCGCGTCCTATACGCCGCATCTGTTTTTCCTCTACGCATTCTGGCTTTTGCTGCTTTGGATGATGCTCGCCATGATCTGGACCGACTATTATCTGGACATATGGACCATCACGAATCGGCGCATCATCAAGGTCGACCAGATCGCACTTTTCAGACGTCAGACGGCGAGCTTCCGTCTGGAGCGGTTGCAGGATATACATGTCGAAATAAACGGCATCATCGCCACGCTTCTTGATTATGGGACCATACACGCAGAGACAGCGAGCGGACATGATGACGATTTCACCGCAGTGTATATGCCGAAGCCGCAGGAGATAAAAGCGCTCATACTCAAAGCGTCCGATGCACTCATAGAAAAAACGCCGGCCGTTTAAAAGGAGAACCTTCGCACTTTCCAGTAGAGGTCTTCTTCCAGAACCTCTCCGAGATACATCTTCCCGTCTGGCAGGAACAATTTACTCTCAGTCATACTTCCTGCACTCACAATGGGAACATCATTCCAGACAGCACTCACCTTCAGCATCGCATCAAGCTGGTACTCAAGCGAAAAGGGGTCTGTGAACCACGAATGAGAGATCGGATGGGCGATGAAATCAGGATATCGATAGTGTTGCGCCATGCGCACGCCGTACGGCACCATGGTCTCGAAGCAGAACAATATACCCGGCAGATGCTGCGGATATGAAGCCTCATCATGTACTGTTCCGGGCTCAAAACGGGTGAAATCCTCCACGTGTGCCATCTCTTCGTCGCTTAAGAAGAACGAGAGCAGGAACCGGTACATATATGACAGATATTCACCCTGCGGGACCAGATAGCGCTTGTCGAAAAAATAAGCCGCATTATCCCGGAGATCGTACATATGTGCACGAAGAACATCCACGCCGCGGTCATCAACCGCCGGGCCGCTGTCGACGATGACGGTATCTGTCTTCTGCGTCTGCGCGTGCGCCCACAAAAGCAGTGCCTCTGTATCAGTGAATGCGCTTTCGAGCTGTGCGTCTTCCGACAAAATGATCGTATCGGGTCCGTTGCGGAGTGCGCTCCCGACCGCCTTCTTCAATTCCTCATGCTTGACCTGTGCCGCACCTTCCTGCGATTCAAACCGATGGCTGAAATAGGTCTCAATCGCGATCACTTCCCTTCCAAGGGTTGCGTGTTCATGAACAGTGACAACAGGAAGGAGCATAGACGCGGCAACTGCAACCGTCGTAATCACGACGGTTGCAGCCTGCGTGCGTCTGCTGTGTACACACAAGATGAACGTGCACGTACCGATGAGTGCAGCAATATATGAAAGACCATATACCCCCGCAATTGCAGCAAGCTGCAGCATGTGTGGCTCCTCTGCGAGCAGATAACCCAGATAGCCATAGCTGAATCCCATGTTCAAAAAACTTCCCGGGCCGAATGCATACACAGAAAACAGGAATGATCTGAATATCTCAGTTGCCACCCACAACAGCGGGACAAACAACAGCGTTCTCGGAACGTTCAACATGCACGCCCGGGTAATGACTGCGAATACTCCCCCACTTATGCCCATGGCGCTTGAGGTGAGCACCCAATAGACACCGATGGCTGCAAGCTGGATAACAACCGGAGCCTCTGCCAACCACTGTATGGGAAAGGTGCTCCATACCCAAAAGAATGATCCGCCGTAATGCAACGTCCCAGCAAGCGTCCCGTAGAGGAACAGCCGCATAGGCGACCGCTCAAGGCGCACGCCATATAAGAAAAAGAAAAGACCAGGTATGAAACACCAGAAGCAGGCAGAGTAGACGAACGAGACCGCAAAAAACAGGCCGCTTAAGGTGAAGGCAGGTAATGGACGTATCCGCATGGGTCCATTATACGGCACGCGTCGTATCAAAGAGGTGCGGCGCTGCATACAGCAAAAAGGCGGTGCACAGCATTTCCTTAAAGGAAATGCTGTGCACCGCCGCTCGCGCACCTAGCCGCCCGCTTTGAACGCGGGACCGGTCATGTCTTCGAAGTAGAAGAACCGGAGTGTGTCGTCGCCCACAGACCGCAGCGCGATGCCCGCAGGGGCCATGTCAACCGCGCGGATAAGGAGATGCGCCGGCCGGTGATCCAGATCCTTCCTGCTCGGAGGAAGGGTGAATGTGGTTTCCGTGTTGCCGGCGATCTCGTCAGCGACAGGAATGAAGCTCGACACGATGTAGTTGAGGTCCGAGACGAACCAGTCGAACTGTTCCTGAGAATCGAAGACCTGCGCCACCTCCACGGCAGCTCCGTCGTCGAAGGTGAAGTAGAGACCCTTACAGACCCAGAGCTTGAAGTCGCCCTGCGTTGTTTCGGTCACACTCCCGTCTTCAGCGTAGCTGAGCGTGCCATATTCACCGTCAAACCGTGCATTGCAGCCGGAAGCTTCGTGAGTGGCCTCCTGCGCCGCAGCGTACGAAACGACGGCGGGAGCGAAGAATACCGCAAGGCATGCAGCCGTGCGAAGAAGTGTATGCATGTCCGCCTCCATGGCGTTTTGTAAATAACTGGATAGACCTGACTGAACTGTAAATTGTAAATCAGTGTTTGTCAATACCTCTCTATGAAGCCCGTATGAAGCAAAAAGAGCGATGCGCTGAGCTTTCGAAAGAAAGCATGTGCGCATCGCCCTTGCCTACAATGTGCTCGCATACTTCACCACACAGTGAAGTCGGGAGCGACGCAGAGATCCTCGTTCTCCGGAGTTTCCTCCAGAGTGAAGACGTACTCGTCTTCGCCGACCTTCTTCAGGCCGGCGTCGGCGCAGTACACCTGCTCGCCCTCCGCGATCTGCAGCACGATGGGCTCATCGACGAAGAGGTCGTCGATGACGATCTCATCAGCAATGGCCGCCGGTGCAATGCTGAGCATCAGAACCGCAAGTGCGGCAACAGTGACTTTGGACATCTGTCCCTCCTGTAAAGTTCTCGATCAGCTATTGATCTTGAAGACTACTATATACTATTTAGAACATTTTGTCAAGTAATCAGCAAGAGCCCGTATATAACACGAAACGCGGCTCCGAGGCAAAGAACACCCAACTGAGCCGTTTTCTGAGCCGCATAGTACCTGTCAGTATTTGCAGAAACGCACAGCCTCCCCTACAATCTTCATATGAGCAAAGAAAAACTCCCCACGGAGCCCTACAAGGGTGTCCGTGACTTTTACCCTGAAGATATGGCTGTACTGCAGTACATTTTTTCTGTATGGTCGCACACAGCAGAATCGTTCGGTTATGAGCGGTATGACGCTTCGATCCTCGAACCCGCTGAGCTCTACCGCAGCAAGACAAGCGATGAAATAGTCAATGAGCAGACATATACCTTTATCGATCGCGGTGGCCGTGAAGTTACGCTCAGACCTGAAATGACTCCAACAGTCGCGCGCATGATCGCTCAACGCCGCCGGGATCTTTCCTTTCCGGTACGATGGTATTCGATCCCGAACCTGTTCCGTTATGAGCGCCCACAGCGCGGTCGGTTGCGCGAACACTACCAGCTCAACTGCGACATGTTCGGTGCAGACGATTACACGGCAGACGTCGAACTGATCGCGCTCGCTTCGCAGATGCTCTTGAATTTCGGCGCAGAGCCCGACATGTTTGAAATACGTCTCAATGACCGTAGCTGGCTTGATGCGATATTCAGCGATTACGGATTCACTGTGGAAGAGAAACAGCGGATGCTCGCACTCCTTGACCGCAAAGAAAAGATCGACAACTTCGACGAAGAAGCGCAAAAGATCGCCGGCAGACCCTTCGTACTGCCTGAGCAAATTGCGGAGGACAGCAATCTTGCTCGGGTGCGCGCAGGACTGCGTGAACTCGGCATAGAAAATGTCAGGATCTCACCTTCGACCGTACGCGGATTTACATACTATACGGGTACTATCTTTGAGATCTTCGATGTATCCGGAGAGAATAAGCGATCACTTCTTGGCGGCGGACGCTACGATGATCTCACGGGACTGTTCAGCTCCGAGCCGATCTGCGGCATCGGTTTTGGAATGGGCGACGTCACCATGCGGGATTTTCTGGAGACGCACAACCTGCTGACCTCGCACATCACTGCTCCGCTGTTGGCTATCATCCCGACCGACGCTCGGCTCAATCTGGAAGGTCAGCGCCTCGCCCAGGAATTCCGCTCAGCAGGCATCTCTGCATCTGTTGATATTTCAGGCAAGAAGATCGGCAAGAAAATAAGTGATGCTGCGGAAGCATTTGTCACGTATGCGCTCGTGCTCGGTGATGATGAGATGCAGTCGCACATCTTTACGGTGAAAAACCTCGGGGAGAAAACTGAATTCTCTGGTACACTTGCAGAACTTATTGCTAATATTGCTGCATGATGCGCTACGTAGTCTTTGATCTTGAAACACAGAATATATTCCAGGACGTCGGCTCAACCGATGTGACTTCGCTTGATATCTCAGTAGCGAGCATGTACGACTCTGTTGAGGATACATACACGACCGTAAGCGTAGACGAACTTCACACGCTGTGGCCGATCATAGAAAAGGCGGATGCGCTTGTGGGATACAACAGCAATCATTTCGATATTCCGTTGCTCAATAAATATTATCCGGGCGATCTGACCCACATCAAAAGCATTGATATTCTCGAATCAATACGTGAGTCCCTTGGCCGACGGTTGCGACTTGATTCTGTTGCGCAGGCGACCATAGGTGCGAAGAAGAGCGCAGACGGGCTCCAGGCTGTGCGCTGGTGGCGCGAAGGTAAGATTAATGAGATCAAAAAATACTGTGAACAGGATGTTCGTGTCACCAAAAAGGTCTTCGATTATGCCTTAGCCCACGGCCATGTGCTCTTCAAGGACGGGTACCGCAAACGAGAGATACCTTTGGATACCTCTTCATGGAGCGTCAAGGAAGATGCGACGCTTACGCACTCCCTCCCCTTTTGATCAACCGAAGAAGAAGACGAACACTACGAATCCTGCGAGAATGATACGATACCAGATGAATGGCCAGAGCGTGTGCGTGCGGACGAAGCCGAGCAGAAAATGAATTGCAAGAAGCCCGGTAATGAATGCAGTGACTGAACCGATGAAGACCGGACCCCACGCAATGGGAGCATCAGAAACGATCAACTCGAGCAGTTTTTTCAGACCTGCACCGGTGATTACCGGCAATGCCAGCAAGAACGCGAAGCGCGCAGCTTCTGGGCGTGACAACCCCATGAGCATACCGCCCGCTATGGTTGCACCTGAACGGGACATTCCGGGAATGAGCGCGAGCACCTGAAACAGTCCGATCTTGAAGCCCGAGAGTACGGTTACCTCGTTGGTGCGGACGGTGGTCTGGTATTTATATTCCGCATAGATGAAGAACAGTGAACCGGCGACCAAAACGCCTGCAACAAGAAGCGGCGAACGGAAGGTGGATTCCATGACCGATTCAAGCAACAGTCCGAAGATCACTGCGGGAATGGTTGCTATCATAAGCGCGTACAGCAGTGTCTCTTCTTTCTTATTCACCGGCAGTCTCCCCAATTTTCGTAGCCCTGTCTGCGTCAAAAGCCAGATGTCGGGAAAGAAATACACGAATACAGCAGCAACAGTTGCAAGCTGCAGGACTGCATCCACTGCAAGCCCCTGCGCGTCATTGAGACCAAAAACCGTACGGGCGAGAATCAGGTGTCCTGTTGATGAAACGGGCAAAAATTCGGTCAGACCTTGGACGATACCCAGGAAGAGTGCCTCTATCGTTGTCATACCTGTATTGTAGCCTTATATAGAGGCATTTTCCAAGGAGCATCCTGTACAATTGTGGTATACTGCAGGCATATACACTAAACACATCAACATATTATGGATGAACGCACTCCACAGGAAGCTGTAGAACCACAGACCCCTCCGATTGCCGCAGCAAAACCGACGCGCAATTCTCTTGCCATTCCCGTCTCGATCGTGTTCGGATTTGCCCTGGTAGCAGCAGCTGTATTCTTCAATGGCAACGCGCTTCCTTTTGTTTCACCCGCAGACAATGACGGCACGCTTTTGGATACTGAGGAGCCGACAACAGGTGAGATACGCGCCGTTGATGAGACAGATCATGTGCGCGGCAATCCCAATGCACCCATTGTCATGGTTGAATACTCAGACTATGAATGCCCGTTCTGCAAGAACTTCCATGAAACCATGCGTCAGATCATGAACGCGTACGGTACGGACGGAAAGGTGGCATGGGTGTACCGTCACTTCCCGCTCGAACAGCTTCACCCGAGCGCGCCGTATATCGCGCAAGCGTCTGAATGTGTAGCTGAGCTCGGCGGCAACGATGCGTTCTGGAAATTCACCGATCTGGTGTTTGGCGAACGGGCAGCTAATGAACCGACCAATACCGCACGTCTGACCGAATTTGCAACAACCGCCGGGGTGAGCGGCACAGCCTTCGACGCCTGCGTTGCCGAGGGTCGCACCAAAGCGCGGGTAGAGGCTGACTTCGCCGATGCGGTTAAAGCCGGCGGCAAAGGTACGCCGTATACGCTTGTGCTCGTCGGCGGACAGCAGGGCGTTATAAGCGGCGCACAGCCGTATGCGACAGTAAGCAAAATCCTTGATACGCTCATCGAACAGATCGAAGGCGGGACTCAGGAATAATGCCGAATGACAAAGCCCGGCGCCAAAGGCGCCGGGCTTTGTCATTGCCTGCGCTGCAAGAGCGCGGCATATGTACAGTAGTCACAGACCTTCTCATCGCAGGGGATTGCAAGAAATTCACCATGTATGATCTCTGTTGTAACGCGCAGGATCTCCTCACGCAATGCCTGTATATCTTCGTCAGTTATCTCGAACACCTCTTCGTGGATCACTCCCTTTGCATCTGGTTCTATGAATGAGAGCACACCGGTTCTGCATGCGTAGCGCTCGTCGCCGTACAGCGAAAGCAGGAGTGCGTAAAAAGTGAGCTGACGTTTGTATTCCCCGTTGCCTGCCTGGGTCTTCCCTTCAATGGCATTGCGGGTCTTTGGTTTGCCGGTCTTATAATCCACCACACGCAGTACTCTTCCCTGCGCATCGATATCCAGCCGGTCGAGCGTGCCGGTGAGCGTAAGCTCGGGAAATGCAGCGATACCCGTCTGCAAAACAACGCTGATGGAAAATTCCTCTTTGACTGTTTCGGGAAGAGACGAATACATTGCGCCGATATACGGAAAGAGGCTCCGCATGCCTTTTTCGTGGAGCTGCGCATACTCTTCCTGTGAGAGGGGCAATTTCGACAGTGCGGACTCAAGCCACTGCTTGATGTACGGGTCGCCGGGAAGCTCCCCATGCTTTGTATGATGCGCGGTTACTTTCTGCATAACCCCATGGATCACCGTTCCAAATAGCAGTGGCATTGCACGCACCTCAGGAATACGCAGTACATTCCGGTACAGATAGTTCCAGGGGCTTTGCAGATAATTGTTCAGTGCTGTAGCAGAAAGTCCCCGTTCCCGCAGCATGTAGGCAAGAAACGCTGCATCGATCTCAGCTGCAGCCGGAACAGTGCAAAGCGACGCCACAGGATCGAATGCGTCCTCAGCAGCTTCAGTGTTCAAAACCGTCACCTGTTTTGGAGCGATCTCACCCAGCAGCCGTGAGGCGATGAGCGATTTGCCGTCGCTGTTTTTTTGCGCATGCGAAAGGGTAAGCGTCTCTTTAGCACGCGTCATCGCCACAAACAAGAGCCGGCGCTCATCGTCATACTGATCGAACATATCCGCATCAATGTGACGGGTCAGTGGTACATCGAAATTGTTCCGGTGCGCTGAGCCGCCCCAGTTGGCATCGTGGAGATGCGGAACAAACACATGCGCGAATTCGAGCCCTTTTGATTTATGTGCCGTAAGAACCTGCACTGCATGCGTATGCAATGCAAGGTAGGGAGCATTGAGAGGAAGTCTGTACTGCATGTATGCGCAGAGCGAATCATACACATCTTTCAGTGTAGTCGTCTGCTTCTGCAGCGAGAGTATATCGAACTCATCATAGAGACGGCGTATGACCTTCCCATTCTCGACAGCGTCCGAAGAGAGCGCCATCTGCAGCAGCCCGCTTTCCTGCAGCAGATATTCCAATACGCGGGAAGGACTCTGCACCACTTCACGCCTGCGCGCTTCTTCGAGCACCGAGGCGATGCGCAGGAATTTTTCGGGCTCGGACACCCGTGCCTCTTCCAAAAGTTCCCGATCTGCAATGAGACTCCAGAGCGGTACAGAAAAGCTGCGTGCAGACAATACTTTCAAAAGATCATCAGGGGCGATCCCCCAGTATGCCCCATGGAGGAGCGTGAACAGCTGCCGTTCTGAATCGTGGGATACAGCAGCCCCGATGAGATTGAACACAGACGTGGTCAACGGGTGCTGCAAAATGTCCCCATCAGCAGTTGCCTCAACCGCAATGCCTCTTTTCCGCAAAAGCGACGCAAACTGCTCCACCTCTCTGTTGGTCCGTACAATGACGGCTATCTCTTCGCTGTGCACGCCCTCTGCAATATGCTTCTCGATCGCATCAGCCACCCACGTATCTTCGACAGTCTGGTGGGAGAACGACGCGTTGTATACTGCTCCCTTTGCTCCAGGTTGAGCCTGAAGCGGAATACGCAGATCAGAAGCAGGACTCTCACCGGCAGTGATAAGACTGAAAGCAGCGTCAAGTATGGCCTGCCCTGAGCGGTAATTATGCGTCAAAGCGATGGTGGCTGTACCGGTAAAGGAATCCTCAAAGTAAAGGAAATTCTCAAGCGAAGCTCCCTGAAACCGGTAGATCGCCTGTTTTTCATCCCCCACTACGAACACATTCGGACTGGCGTGGTAAGAACTGAGCAGTTCGAGAATACGATTCTGGCTGCCGTTCACATCCTGGTGCTCATCCGCAAGGATGTACTGGTACTGTTCCTGTAGATCCAAAAGCATATCTTCATGCTGCTGCAGCGAGCGGATACTCTCAACGATCATATCTTCGAAATCAAAGAGACGGCGTTCCTGCAGTAGCGCTTCATATGCCCGATAGACCAGAAGCAATTCCTTATTCTTTGCAATGCTCTTCTCCTTCTTCTGATAGTCGCCACGGACCTTTCCCTTATGCGGACCTTTGGTATGCATCTTTTCCATACCCAAAAGGACATGCTCCTGTGCGCCGATGATCGACGCCAAACCGTCTGGGTCGACGTTCTCCTGCTTCAGTGCGGAGAGTATCCGCAGTAGCGCAGTGACATAATAGGAAGGATCACCGAGCGGGCGGAGCAGACGAAATCCGTCCGATTGCAAGATGTGCTCAATAATATCTATCTTCTCAAGCTCGCTTGCCGGACGGCCGCCGATAATGCGCGCATATGCATCGGGATAGTCAGTTATAAGCTGCTGACAGAAGCCGTGGAATGTGGCGATCCTTACCCGGTAGGCCTGTGCCCCTGCGTATTTTGCGAGACGCTCGCGCATAGCCGACGCGCCTGACTCCGTGAATGTAAGCGCGAGGATATTTTCCGGCTGTATATCCGTCTCCATCAGTATCTTGGCTATGCGGAGCGTCAGTATCTGGGTCTTCCCGGTACCAGGACCGGCAATGACCATGACCGGCCCTTCTATTGTATCCACCGCCTTTTTTTGCTCAGCATTGAGCTTCCCGTAGGCTTCGTTGAATGCCGTTTCGTGCATGAGACTTATTATAGACCAAAAAGAAAAGGCCCGCCGAGGCGGACCCTTTGGTTTTGTTGTACGTTAGTCGAGCAATTCGAGTTTGCGCGTATCAGCGCTTACCACGCCTGCTATCGTACGGATATGCGGCATAAGCTCCGGCACACCCTCCTGGAGCGCCTGAAGCGACTGGTCGAGCATGTAGCGCACCTTCTCCTTCTTGAGCGCTGCTCCGAAGGCGCCTTCTTCGTGACGATGAAGCGCCGCGATCAAGAGCAGGACGCCAGGCTCCTTTGGGATCCGCCCAGCGTTCAGGTTGCCCTGGACGATGGACCCGGCGACCCTGACATTGTCAGG
The DNA here is from genome assembly GCA_964552045.1 of uncultured Candidatus Saccharibacteria bacterium. Taxonomy (GTDB): domain Bacteria; phylum Patescibacteriota; class Minisyncoccia; order Phycocordibacterales; family UBA918; genus OLB19. The sequence goes on from CAZKFF010000001.1 coordinate 50,604, forward strand.
CCACGCCAGCGAATACGGACCGATGATGAGCGCCGTATTCGGCATGTGCAGCCAGTCGAAGCCGCGCCCGACAGCGATCACCTGCTCACGGTGCTCAAAGTCCATAGGCTTCTTACCGGAGTTCCGAACCTTCTGTACATGCCGGATGTTTCCCTCAACGAGCGGGATGAGGTCCATCAGCATGCGAGTGCTCATGTTCGGATACAACTCGTCGAGCAAAACCCGGATATCAATGTCCGTTATGGAGCTGTCGAGCTCAGCCACGCGCAGCTCTTTTCCGCCTTCGCCGTGGAAGATGAGCGATTCCTCGTCGGTCTCGATACCGATAGCGATCGCATATGCAGCTGGACCTTTGATGTCGGCACTACCCACAGCACGATTGAACTGCTCCTGCAGCTTGAACGCCTCGGCTTGTGCAGCGTCTGTATCGTACTCGAATCCGGCGCAGCCGCGATGATGATCCCCTTTCGAGAAATGATAGGAGCTCATCACCAGGACTTCACGCCCTTTGGCGATCGGAAAGTTCACACCGTCCCGAATGAGTTCCTGGAAAAAGGGCCATCCATAGTCGAATTTGCCGCCGATGTTCCGGAACGGCTGCAGAATGCCCGGCGGGGTTTCCGTGTACAGGGAAATGTTAAGCCGACCATCCATGCACTTCAGGACGAGAATCTCTGTCGGATGCTGTGCACGGTACAGGCGACGTTTCAGTTGTGCATCAGGATTGACGAATGCTGCGCTCTGCGCCTCATTGCGGTCCATAATGAACTTGACAATATCCCCCTCAATGACTCTATTGTTGTAGTTTTCCATAAACATGCTGGCTCTCCCTTGGATTAAGAACTGATAGCAATCGAGGATGATATACCTATTTTAGCCAGGGCACAAGCATTGAGTGTGGGTACCCAGAAAATAACCTGGACGCAAAAAATGCGCCGCAAACCCGGCGTTTTTCATCTGCTACGCCGCATCATCAAGGTAGAGTTCGTACACGGTAGCCACAAACAACGGCAGGACCAGAGCGAGCAATAGTTCCTCAACGGGAACCACCTCCCCAAAAAGCGTAAAGGTGAAAAGGTAGTCATGTACATATGCAAAGACCTTATGCGTATTCCCTACGGCCAGTACCACGCCGCACAGAAGCGGTACCCAGGCGATAAGGCAAAATGAAAACAACTTCTCAAAGAACCGCACGGAAAGTGAACGGTGAACAGCAAGAGCAGCAATGCTCGACGCGATACATATGCCGATGATCCACAAGTAGGAATGCGTGAAAAATATCCCATGGAGGAGATAGTGGTGGAGCGCGATGAGTCCGAGTATGCCCGCAGTGAATACTCCAAAGGCAACAAAGCGCACGCGAGCGCTTGAGGTCGTATACCGGCCATCATCGAAAATGAGCTCATACAGCAGTGCAAGGAAGAGCGTCTGCAGGACCGAAGAAAGAATGATCTCTACAGGGACCAACCCGAAGATCCGCAGCTCATCAACGCCAAGGGTATACCAGATACCGTATATATGGGCAATGCCCTCGAGCAATAGTCCCATACCCGCACCAAAAACGATCACCGCAAACACAACTGCAGGTGGTGCGGCAGAGAACCGCGCCAAGAAATATGACGGCAGGCCGAACAGCACGAGTGACGTGAGCAGGAGTCCGGCTTCAAAGCTGTAGAGCGCATACGTTCCGAGCGCGTAGTATACAAGCGCGGAGAATCCGAGAAGAACCGTTCTGTGCATATGGAGATATTGTAGCACCACAAAAAGAGCCGAGAACAGAGTCCTCGGCCTTTTTGTGAAGAAGCGAATACTTGCAGCTTCTGCAAGACCTTTTGTGTCAGATTCGATCCGAAGTAAGAATCTGTCCAAAAGGTGTACAGCTTCTGTAAGAAGTATAACTTTTGTTCTTAGTATGATTTCAAACGTCTCGCTTTCTCGTGCTGCCGTATCTTTTCCAATGCCTTCGCTTCGATCTGACGGATACGCTCGCGGGTAACACCAAACTCTTTCCCCACTTCCTCGAGCGTATGGTACGTCCCGTCCAGCAGACCGTGACGCATCTCCAGGATTTTACGTTCCTTTTCCGAAAGCGAATCGAGGATCTCCTGGATCTGATCAGTAAGAATGCTGTGTGCGACTTCCTGGTCAGGCGAAGTTATCTTGTCGTCAGCGATGAAGTCAGAGAGTCGTGAGCGGTCATCATCATCACCGATCGGCAGCTCAAGTGAAATGGTGTCCTGACTGATCTTCTCGATCTGATAGATCTTATCGACTTCAACCCCCATTTCAGTTGCGATCTCTTCTGGCATCGGATCGCGTCCGAGGTCCTGCGAGAGCCGGCGTGATACCTGCTTGTATTTCGCCATAGTCTCGACCATGTGTACCGGAATGCGGATGGTCCGCGACTGGTCAGCGAGTGCACGGGTGATCGCCTGACGGATCCACCAAGTAGCGTACGTCGAGAATTTGAATCCCTTGGTATGGTCAAACTTATCAACTGCCTTGAAGAGACCGAGATTTCCCTCTTGGATGAGGTCGAGCAGCGTAAGGTCCGGTGAGCGACCTACATATTTCTTCGCGATAGAGACTACCAGACGCAGGTTTGCGCGCGCAAGCAAATTGCGCGCTTCTTCGTCGCCCTCGACAATGCGCTTGGCAAGCGTACGCTCTTCAAGCGCGGTCAAAAGCGGATACTGTCCGATCTCTCGCAGATACATCTGAATGGAGTCATAGCCGCTTTCATTGCGTTTGTATGAATTCTTGCGTTCGAGCAGCTCCACGCTGGGATCTTCTCCGAGCATGCCGCCGCTTTGCAGAACATCAATGCCGGCAACACCAAAACGCTCGTACATTTCGTCGAGGAACGGAACATCCTTTTCTATCTGCGGGAAATACTTCAGGATCTCGTCGAACGTGACGTAGCCGCGCTCTCTGCCCAGACGCATCAATTCTCCGGCCTTTGCCTCAAGTATCTTTTGGTTCTTGCTTAATTTCAGCGGCACGCTCTTTTTCGCCGGGGCTTTCTTTGTTGCAGCTTTCTTTGCGGGTGCCTTCTTCGCAGGTTTCTTTAGAGCAGTCTTCTTCGCACTTTTCTTTGGCTTTATGTTTTTGGCTTTTGCAGGGGTTTTTACTGCTTTCTTAGCCACTTTTTTTGTTGCCTTTTTAACGACTTTTTTGGTCGCTTTTTTCGTTGTTTTTTTGGTTGCCTTTTTTGCAGCCATAATGGGACAACTATACAGTAAATCTTTAAAAAATCTAGTCCCCTAGAAAATGCTGAACGCCGAATATTCTGGAAGAGAGTGTCCGCTGCACCTCTGATATTTCAGACAGACAGCGGGCAACGTGCTTCTCATCCTCGACCATTTCTGCCTGTTTGAGCTCCTCCTTGAGGTCCTGAACCTTCTGCCGTGCCACATGCCGGGAGAGCTCATTGAGTTTGTCGCTTATTTCTTCTGAGAGCTGTTTGGCCGATACCGAACCAACATATGATTCAATAGTGAATGAGATCGGACTGACCTCTTCCGGCTGCAGGGCATAGTTCTCAATACCGATCTTCTCGCCGGTAACATCAAAAAATGCATCCGCAAGCCTTTCCTTGCGTTGGCCTGCCAATACCGTATGCAGCACCACGAGATATTTTTTCAATTCTTCACTGCGCCCCTGCGCCTCTTTCGGACCGGATGTCTCTCCGGCTACCTTCGTCTCCGGCACGTGGACGCCTAACGGTTTCTCCGACTGTTCGGTCAGCCGTTCCACCTCGTACTGTATCGCATCCTTGCTTGTTCCCGTGCGTTCTGCGATCACTCCCTCGAAATGATCCTGGTCCATTTTATTGGCGATCTTCGCAACGAAAGGCAGTACTTCTTCGCGCACGCGGAGCTTATAGCTGCGTTCATTCTTCTTTTCGGTTTCGAGCACATCAAGCAGATACTCGACCACCGGTTTCGCCCCACCGACGATCTTGCGGAACTTTGCTATATCCTCACGCACCATATCAGCAGGGTCTTTGCCGCCGATCATATTGGCAACCTTGATGTCGATGCCGCGCGGCAGCATGATGTCGGCGGCCCGCTTTACTGCAGCTACCCCTGCCCTATCCGCATCGAGCGCGAGCACAACCCGGTTGGAAAGACGCTGGAGGAGCATGACGTGGTGCGGCGTTAAAGCTGTACCGGAGACAGCCACAGCGTTGGTGTAGCCTGCCTGATGCGAAAGTACAACATCGAATTGACCCTCAACAACGAGCGAGAAATCAAGGTGACGAATACCCTGTTTGGCCTTGTCGTAGCCAAAAAGTATCTCTGATTTATTGAACAGTTCCGTTTCGGGCGAATTGACATACTTCGGCGCTTCGCTGTCTTTGCTCAGAATACGTCCCGAGTACGCAACCACCTTTCCGTTTGCATCACAGATTGGAAACATAATCCGGTCACGGAACAGGTCATAGGGTTCCTTCCCCGCGTCTGCTCCTTTGATCAGGCCAACTTTCAGAAGCTCCTGTCTGGTAAAGCCCTTGCGTTCCATATGCTCTTTAAGTTCTCTCCAGCCGTGCTGCGGAGGACCTGGCGCATATCCAATGCGCCATTTCGCAATGGTTTCTGCAGACACTCCTCTGTTAGTAAGGTACTGCAGGACTTCAGGATTCTTTTCGCGGCATTCCTCAAAGAAACGGGTCGCTTCTTCAAGCGCATCGAACAGACGTTCGCGCTGCGATCTTTTCTGCGGATCCTCCGGGGTGAGCTCGATCCCTGCCTTTGCCGCAAGAATGCGGAGCGCCTCCTTGAAATCAACCCCCTCCATCTTCTGTATGAAGGTGAAAATATCCCCGCCTTGGCTTGAGGAAAAGCAGTAGTACATACCTCTATCGGGCGAGACATAGAACGACGGTGTGCGTTCATTGGTGAACGGAGACTTTCCCTTGAAGTTCTTCCCCGCCTGATGAAGCTCAACATACGGAGACACGACGTCGACAATAGACAATCGTTCCTTGATACGTTCAACTGAGTCAGACGCCATAGTACGGCTATTTTACACCAAAAACACATAAACAGCCCGGAGTGAGTACCGGGCTGTTTAGGGTGCCTTTTGGGCTTATATTCTATCCCTCTTTCTGGACATCTTCGATCATCTGGGATTTCTGTGATCCCTTGAAACCGGTACCGGCAGGGATAAGCTTTCCGATGATCACATTCTCCATCAATCCGGCAAGATTGTCGTTGCTTCCCTTCACTGCCGCATTGATCAGAACACGGGTTGTGTTCTGGAATGACGCTGCGGAGAGGAAGCTCTTTCTTGAGAGCGAAGACTCGGTGATGCCCATGATGAGCTTGCTTGCCTTCGCCGGATCCTTTCCTTCGGCAGCCAATGCATTGTTCGCCTCAACAAAGATCCACTCCTCGACAACCTCTCCCGGAGTGAAGTGGCTGTCGCCGGAGTTGGTGATCTTTACGCGGCTCATCATCTGCTTGACGATGAGCTCAATATGCTTGCGCGCAATGGTCACACCCTGGAGCTCATAGATCTTGTTGATCTCAGAGATGATGTATTCCTGCGTCTGTTCCTTCGTACCGTATTTGAACATGTCCGGCAGGTATGCGGAACCGTCCGTGAGGAGCTGTCCGGCTTTGACATTCTCGCCCTTGGAGACGATCACGGTTCGTCGATAATTCGCCTCGTATTCGATGATATCGCTCTTCTTCGGCGCATACTTCGAATCCTTGGCAGGAACCACCACGATGATCTTCTCTTTTCCTTCCGTGCGGATCTCGCTTACAAAACCGTCGGTCTTGGAGATGACTGCAGGGTTCTTCGGAAGACGCTTTTCAAAGACCTCCTCTACGCGGGGCAGACCCTGCGTCACGTCTCCGCCGACTGCCGAGGTACCTCCGGCGTGCTTTGTGTTCATCGTGAGCTGTGTACCTGGTTCACCGATCGCCTGTGCAGCGACCGTACCAACAGCCTCGCCGATATCGACGAGCGCATTGGTGGTGAGGTCCACTCCGTAACACTGCTGGCAGACACCGCGCAGTGTATTGCAGGTCATAGGTGAACGGACGACAACCGACGCTGCGGTCGATCCTTCAACAGCGAGCGCGTCGCGCCGCGTGAGCATGTGACCCTTCTTGAACAAGATGGTACCATCCTGGTCAACAACATCAGCGGCAAGCACGCGGCCTTTGATCGCCTTCGAGAATGCGATCTGAATTCCTGATGCGCTGAGGCGTCCGATAGAAACTCCTTCCTTGGTCTTGCAGTCGGCCTCAGTAACGATCGCATCCTGTGCAACGACGAAGAGACGTCGAGTAAGGTATCCTGCTTTCGCTGTCTGGAGCGCGGTGTCCGCAAGTCCCTTGCGGGAGCCGTGCGTGGTGATGAAGTACTCGATCGGACTCATACCTTCCTTCATGGAAGAAATGACCGGAAATTCGAGCGTTTCACCGCGCGTGTTGACAATGAGTCCCTTCATACCGATCATCTGTGCGATCTGCCGCATTGATCCTCGTGCTCCTGACTTCCAGAGGTCATATGCAGAGCCATTCGGATTCATGCGGTCAGGGATGACCTCCTCGAGCGAACTCTTGGTACGGTGCCAGATCTCGATGATCATACGGCGTCGTTCGTCGCGGGACAGAAGTCCCTGCTCGAAATGCTCTATGATTGCACGCTCTTCTTCGCGTGCGTCTGCGATGATCTGCTGCTTTTCCTTGGGCACAATCACTTCGTCAATGCCCCAAGTTGTTCCGGAAACAGTTGCATATTTGAAACCGAATTTCTTGATCTTGTTTACAACAGATGGAACCACATCAACTCCCTGATCGTCGATAAGATCGAGTACGACCCCGAAGAGATCCCGCTGGGTCACCAGCTGGTTAATGTATGCATGATCAGACGGAAGTACGCTGTTGAATAAGAGACGTCCAACCGATGTTTCAAAGAGCTGGCCTTCAAATTGCGCATACTTTGGCGTGTTTGTTGCGAGTACCTTTATCTTTGCACGGAAGTCAACAATGCCATAGTCATACGCATTGATCGCATCGTTTGGTGAGGCGAAGAATTTGTTTTCCCCTTTCGCTCCCTCGATTATCTTCGTCATCCAGAATGAGCCGAGCGCCATATCCATGAGCGATTCAGACACCACCGGCTCGCTTGAACCCGGCTTGAGCACGTTCTTGTTTGCTGAGATGATCTCCCGGGCTTCCATCTGCGCCTCGTCTGAAAGCGGCACATGCACTGCCATCTGGTCTCCGTCGAAGTCAGCATTGAATGCTTTACATACCAATGGATGCACCTGGATGGCGTTGCCTTCAATCAGTACCGGGCGGAATGCCTGGATACCCTGTCGGTGGAGTGTCGGCGCACGGTTAAGGAGTACATGCTTACTTGAGATCACTTCCTCAAGGATCGCCCATACTTCCGGCACGCCGTCCTCAATGAGACGCCCAGCGCCGCGGATGTTGTACGCAAGTTCCTGTCGGAGAAGCTTGGAGATCACGAACGGACGGAACAGCTCGAGCGCCATATGCTTCGGCAGACCGCACTGGTCGAGCTCGAGGTCTGGACCGATGACGATCACTGAACGGCCTGAATAGTCCACACGCTTACCAAGGAGGTTCTGACGGAAGTATCCCTGCTTTGACTTCAGATAATCAGAAAGCGACTTCAGCGGACGGCGCTGCGCCTGGCTCATCGCTGAGTACGCGGTGTTTCCGTGGCGGATCGAGTTGTCGATAAGCGCGTCAACCGCTTCCTGGAGGATACGCTTCTCGTTTCGGAGAATAACGTCAGGCGCCATGATGTCAATGAGTTTCTTGAGGCGATTGTTTCGGTTGATCACCCGGCGGTAAAGATCGTTGAGGTCTGATGACGCATGGCGTCCTCCTTCAAGCGCGACCATAGGACGCAATGCTGGCGGGATGACCGGAATACGGTTGAGGAACATCCATTCAGGACGAACGCCTGAGTGGATCATGCCGCGTATGAGATTGAGCCGCTTATCGAGCTTTGCCCGGTCAGCGACGCCAGCCTTTTCGCGCTGGGCCTCAAGTTCTTCCTTCAGTTTAGTGAGATCAATGTTCTTGAAGAGCTCGTAGATGGACTCTGCACCGATCTTCGCCTCAAAGAGCGTCGAATATTTCACTGAGAACTTGTGGAATGAGGTCTCGTCGAGAACGGTACCCTGCGTGAGACTCTCGATCTCGTTCTTTGTCTCGGTCATGCGTGTCTTCAGTGCCTCGCGAGCTTCTTCGTTCTGCAATTCCTTGAGCTTTGATTTGTACTCAGTATCGAGCTCTTTCAGAAGACGTGCACGCTCCTCTTCTGAAACTTTCGTGACAATGTATCCTGCAAAGTAGATGACCTTCTCGACGGAAGCTGCGGTGATGCCGAGGATCAATGCAATACGGCTTGGCACGCCGCGCAAGAACCAGATGTGTGAGACCGGTACGCAGAGCTCAATGTGACCCATGCGTTCGCGACGGACGATAGCGCGAGTGACTTCAACACCGCACTTCTCACAGACGATACCCTTGTAGCGGATGCCGCGGTACTTCTTACACGAACATTCGTAGTCCTCAACAGGTCCAAAGATGCGCTCGTCGAACAGGCCGTGCTTTTCAGGGCGCTGCGTTCGGTAGTTGATGGTCTCCGGCTTGGTGACCTCGCCATATGACCACTCAAGGATCTTGTCAGGCGATGCGAGCTTGAGGCTCACTTCGCTGAATTGAGTGGGGGTTCCTCGTTTTTGTGTATTTGGATTCATACTTTTTACTTTCTATTGAGGACTAATAATTTCGTTCTTCATGCTCTTCCCGCTTCAGATCGACATCAAGCGAGAGTCCGCGGAGCTGATTAACAAGCACATTGAATGCAGCCGGCGTGTGCGGATGCGCGATCTTCTCGCCGCGCACGATCGCATCGAATGCTGCTGAACGTCCAACAATATCGTCTGACTTGATGGTGAGCATTTCGCGAAGCGTATACGCCGCTCCATATCCGAGCAATGCCCATACTTCCATTTCTCCGAATCGCTGACCGCCGATCTGTGCCTTACCTCCGAGCGGCTGCTGGGTAATAAGCGAGTAGGGGCCGATAGATCGCATGTGGATCTTGTCCTCCACCATGTGATGGAGCTTGAGGATATACATGTAGCCCACTGCTGTACGCTGCTCGAACTCCTCACCGGTACGTCCGTCGCGGAGCTGGATCTTTCCGTCTTCCGGAATGCCTGCTTCTGCGAGCTCTGCCTTGATCTCGGCTTCAGTTGCCGATGCAAATGGCGGCACGATCGCCTGATAACCGAGCGTATTTGCTGCCATACCGAGGTGAAGCTCAAGGATCTGCCCGAGGTTCATACGTGACGGAACTCCCAGCGGGGTGAGAATGATATCCACCGGACGTCCGTCTTCCATGTATGGCATATCTTCTTCAGGAAGTATACGTGAGATGACTCCCTTGTTACCGTGTCGTCCTGCGAGCTTGTCTCCCACGGAGACATTACGCACCTGTGCGATCGTGATATGGATCTTCTTGATGACACCGCTTTCGAGCTGGTCGCCGTTTTCGCGCGAGAATATCTTGACGCCGATGACGCGGCCGCGCTTTCCTGCCTCAAGGCGCAGTGAAGAATCCTTTACATCCTTCGCCTTCTCTCCGAAGATAGAACGCAAAAGCCGCTCTTCTGGAGTAAGCTGCGCTTCTCCCTTCGGCGTTACTTTACCGACGAGGATATCGCCGGGACGAACTTCAGCGCCGATGCGGATGATGCCGTTCTCATCAAGGTTGCGAAGTTTCAGTTCGCTCACGTTCGGAATGTCTGGAGTGGTGACTTCAGGTCCAAGCTTCGTGTCACGTACGGAGACATCGAGTTCATCGAGGTGGATCGTTGCAAACTTGCTGTTCTTAACGAGACGCTCAGAGATGATGATCGCGTCTTCGTAGTTGGCGCCGTTCCAGCTCATGAATGCGACGAGCGCATTCTGTCCGACCGCCATCTGTCCCTGGTCTGTCGATGAGGTGTCAGCAAGCAGATCGCCGCGCTTTACCTTCTGTCCGACTGTCACTGCTGCCCGGTGATAGAATGCCGAGAAGTCGTTGGTACGCTGGAATGTGGTGAGCTCATACTCATGCTTCTTCCCTTCCTTATTCTTGACCACAATATGTCGCGCATCAGCTTCGACAACCTCTCCTGCTTCTGCAGCGATGATAACGCGTCCGGTGTCCTTTGCGGCCATGCCTTCAATACCTGTTGCTACAATTGGCGCCTCAGGCACGATGCACGGAGTCGCCTGCTTCTGCATGTTCGAACCCATGAGCGTACGGTTCGCGTCGTCGTGATTGAGGAACGGGATCATCGAGGTTGCCACAGAAAATGCCTGGTTGGTTGCAATATCCATGTAGTCGACCTCCTTGCGTGAAGCAAGGAGCGGCTCGCCGTTTCGTCGTGCTTCGACGATGTCAGGCTTGATCTTCCCCTTTTCATCCACCTCTACCGCAGCATGGGCAATGACAAAGCCTTCTTCTTCATGCGCATTGAGATACACCACCTCTCCGGTAAGTACGCCCTTTTCAACCTTCACATACGGGGTCTCGATGATACCGAAGCGGTTCACGCGTGCGTACATCGAAAGACGCAGGATCAGACCGATGTTTGGTCCTTCCGGCGTATGGATCGGACAGAGTCGTCCGTAGTGGCTTGGATGCACGTCGCGCACCTCAAAGCCGGCGCGCTCGCGCGTGAGTCCGCCTGGTCCAAGTGCTGAGAGCGTACGGAGTCCTTCGAGCTCTGCGAGGATGTTCTGCTGTGGCATGAACTGTGAGAGCTGGTTGGTAGTGAAGAATTCCTTGATCGCAGCCTGGAGCGGTCGCGGATTGATGATCTGCATTGGAAGCGATGTCTCTGCCTCGATCGTGGACATGCGGTCCTGGATATTTCGCTTCATGCGGGTCATACCGACGCGGACGCGCTGCTGGAGCATTTCGCCGAAGTAGCGAACACGACGGAAGCCGAGGTGGTCGATGTCATCAGGCTGGGCTCCAGGCTCATGATTGAGCTTGATGATGTTCGAGATGATCAGACGCAAATCCTCAAGCGTGATCGTACGTTCGTCTGTGGCCTTCTTGTCCGTTGGACGTCCATTGCGCTCATTGAAATGATGCCGTCCGATCTCTGAGAGATCGTAACGGTCAGCCGAGAAGATCGAGTTCACGAACTCGCGCGCATTCTCGACGGTCGCAAGGTCCCCGTCGCGGAGACGCTTATATATCTCGATGTATGCATCCTCAACCGTCTTCGACGGATCCTTCGCAAGGGTGGCCTTTATGTATTCGCTCCCCCGCTCCACGTCCTTGAAGAGGTTCACCATCTCCTTTTCATCGCTCAATCCGAATACCCGGAGGAGTGAGGTCACCGGGATCTTCTTCTTGCGGTCGATCTTGATGTAGATGACTCCATCATGCTCAGACTCGATCTCAACCCATGCGCCGCGTGCCGGGATGATCTTGGCGCCGAAGTAGGTGCGGCCTTTCAGTTCCTGTGCAGTGAAGAATACACCGTACGAACGCGCGAGCTGCGGTACGATGACACGCTCCACGCCATTGATGATGAATGTGCCATGTTCGGTCATGACTGGAATATCTGTCATGAAGATCTCCTGGTCCTTTTCGCTTTCAAATGTCTTGTTCTTCAGGACCACCGTCGCACGCAACGGAGCATCGTACGTGAGCTTATTCTCCTTAGCGTATGCAGGCGTGCACTTCGGATTTCCGAGTTCGTATTTCTTGAACTTGAGTTCGAACTTCTTGTCAGAATAATCGGCGATAGGAGAAAACTCCTGGAAGATCTGCTTGAGTCCTTCCTCCACGAACCACTTGAACGATTCACGCTGCGGCTCAATAAGGTCCGGCAGGTCAACGAGCGGATCCTTCGCGAGCTTGAATCGCTTCTGGGGCATCGCTCCCACAGAAGCGTACTCCTCTGCCTTTGGCTTGGTATTCATAACTATGACTACGAATGATTATTCGGCAATACAAAACACAAAAACCACGCACGGTGCGTGTTCATTCTTGTATTTATTTTTGCACGGTTACTAATGGCATCACGTACGTGATTGATGTTTGTAAAAACGGTCTCTTGCGAAAGTGTTCCCGCACTTTCTCACGTCGCTTTTACTCCCTCCTTTGAAGCGGCTGTACCGCTTTTTCCCAACCCTGCATCTAGCAATCGTAACTCACTCCTTAGATTTGCGTTGTGGGCGGCATTGTACAGAATTTATCAAAAACAGTCAATGGGTCTTGTTGTACACGACACAAAAACCTGCATTGCTGCAGGTTTTTGCTCTTCTATATATAGTAAATAGTAAATATAGTAATTACTTGAGCAATCTGATCTTGCCGATCACCGGCAATTCCTTCATCTGACCCTGCGCAGCGTTGATGATGCCGAGTATGGCGAGCACCAAAAATGCGAGGTTAAGAAGCGGCAGGAGGAATACACCCATCATGTAGAGGATCATGACAAGCATGTTTCCGACCACGTAGAGCGCCACCCAGCCGATAAGCAAAATAAGCTGCTGGTTCGCATGGAAACGGGCAAATGCATTATTCTTTGATGACTCCTGCAGAAGCGGCAAGAAGAAGAGGAACGGCAGGATATACCCCAATATCGCATAGAGCTTGTGATCCCCGACTTCATCGTTCTGTGCAGTCTCTGCTGCGGGAGCAGTTTCTGCAGAGGCTGCAGCTGCCGTAGCAGCAGCTTGTGTGTCCATAGTGCTCTGGTCCTGTGTTCCTTCTGCCTGTGGAGCTGTCGTCGGCTCCATAGAATCTCCTTGATCGTCCATGATATATGAATTTAAACTGTGTAATTACTGAAAATCTAAACTGTACATATTCTAGCACATCAGTTCTTGTTGTCCTGCCGATATTTCTCTATCTGTGCATGGTGCCCTGAGAGAAATACTTTCGGAACAGGATATTTTTTCCCTTTGTACATAAAATGCTCAGGACGGGTATACATTTCCCCGCTAGATACCCGTGCCTCTTCGCGCGACTCGAACGTACCCAACACCCCGGGGATCTGCCGGGACACGCTGTCGATGATACACAGCGCCGGCAGCTCTCCACCGGTGAGCACAGAGTCTCCCACTGAAACCTCCTCAGCCTTGAGGATCTTTTTTACGCGCGAGTCGATCCCCTCATATCGTCCTGAGATAAGGACAAGGTGTTCGTACTTCTCTGTCAACTTCTTCGCCATAGTTGTGTCAAATTTCTTCCCGCGTGGAGACATGATGAGGGTCTTTATTTTCGTGTGGTCTTTCCTGCGTCCAACGGCTTTTTCCCAGGCCCGCAATATCGGTTCAGCGTACATGACCATGCCCGGCCCCCCTCCATACGGTTTGTCATCCACCTTCTTATGCTTGTTCTTTGAGAAGTCTCGAGGGTTGTAATACGACACTGCTATTTTTTTGCCGCGTATCTTTGCCCCTTTACCCTTGTCGGTTTTCTGCGCGCGGCCCAAAACCGATGAGTCTGTATAGGTTTTACAGACTTCTGGGAACAGCGTGATCACATGAAAATGCATATTAAAATAATTCTTTATATTTATTTAAAAAGAATGGGAATTGGGAATGCTGCGGATGCGGGATCTCATCAATGGCACACCAGCGCTGTTCTGTACATTTCCCCGGCTCGGTAATAGCAACTTCACTGGGATCAATGCGCGCTTTAAAATCAAACGCTATCCAGTGCGATTTCTTTCCCTGTATCTCTCGGAACACCTCCCGGAAGCCTATAAGTTCGATCGCATACGCTGAAGCGCCGCACTCTTCTTTGATCTCCCGTCTTACCGCATCTTCAAGGGATTCATGCGGTTCAACACTTCCTCCTCCAGCGGGTTCCCAGCAACCCTGTTCATCTTTGCATAAAGGCCCGCGCTGCGAGATGAGATATTTTCCTTCCCCATTGTGGCACATAGTTATGACCGATACACCAGTGTAGTCGAAGCCTTTCTGCATGAATGTATACTAACACAAAACCCGCGCAGGCGGGTTTTGTACCAGATTGAAAACTGGAAATTCCAATTTATATCTTAAGGTCGTCAATTGCCTGGTCGAGTGACTTCGGCTCTGCAGCCATATCACTGGCTCCGCCCATATCTGTTCCCTGATCCTGTGAAAGCGCACTGCGCGGTCCGGTGCCGCCTTCCGGCTCATTGATCTTGAGGTTCACGCGTGCTTCGTTCTTCATTCCCACTACGCGGAGCAATGTGCGGATCGCTTTGGCAGTATTGCCTGAGCGTCCGATGATCTTTCCCATATCCTCTGCATGGACATCAAGCGTCAACAGAACGCCCATTTCGTCTACCGTGCGGGTAATGTGTACGCTGTCCGGATGGTCTACGAGTGCCTTGACTACTGTCTCTAGAAATTGCTGATCTTCTTGCATAGTACGTTTGTATTGAGAACTTTATGACTGATAAGCGTCCGTCACTTCTCTTTCAGTAACGTTGCCACAAACAATAGTACAAAGAATTATATATGTACGTCAACAGCGCCCGGTGCAATGCACCGGGCGCTGTTGATAAAATAATGGCTTTACGCAGCAGTCTCTTCCGTTTTCTCCTCTGTTGTTGCCTCATCAGGAGTTTCCGCCGTATCGGGAGTCTCCGCTTGTGCTGCAGCCGCCTCAGCTGCTGCCTTTTCCTCCTCCGCCTTCTTCAGAGCCTCCTCGTCAACAATCGGAGACTTGCGCGGCAGAGGGTTGATCTTCTTGCCATCAATCACCTTCTTGCTTACGAGCATATTGTGGAGCGTTACCGATGGTTGCACTCCCTGTGAGAGCCAGTGCTTCGCTTTCTCCTCATTGATCTGGAACGTACCTTGCTTCGGGCTGAACGAACCAAGAAGATCCACGTGCTTATTGCTTTTTGGACCTGTTCGCTTGTCAGTGACCACAATACGATATGAAGGATCGTTTTTGCGGCCGACTCGTTGTAATCGCATCATTAACATAAGTGGCTGAAACTGTATCAAAACTGCACAAAAAGTCAAATGAGCAAAGGCCAGTATGGACTATTGCGAATTTGTGCCCCGTCTTTTTTACAAGGAGAGTAAATCGCTGGGCCAAGGAACTGAGGGCGTCTGCGACATATTCTGCGACATATGTTATGTGTGTCAGAATTTACGCTTTCCGAGAGCCAATATTGACCAAAGAAATAGCAGTGCCATTGTGGAACACACTGCCCTCTTCACGAATACGGTATACTAAATAATACTCATACGTGCTAGACTCCTTCCACTTTGTATGACACAGCAACAAACATATCAGGGGCCGATCATGGTACGGGCAAAAGGTACCGGCTTTTTGACTGTAGAGGGACTGCCTGAGGACGTCCTCATTCCGCCCGAATCACTCTCCTTCGCTCTGGATGGAGACATTGTCGAGGTCGCATTGGTTAAAAAAGTGCCCGGCAAACGACAGGAAGGCCGTGTGGTCCGTGTGGTTGAGCCGGCACATGAAGAACTCATTGGCACAGTAAAGAAAGAAAAGGATGCCCCTAGGTTCTATCTGTCCCCCGATAACTACCGTATCCATGTCAAACCGCAGCTGCGCGAGGCAAGCAGTAACGACGAAGGCATGAAGGTGGCGGCCAAGATAATCAAATGGACCGATCCGCTGAAGGATCCCATCGCTGAGATAACTGAGACGCTTGGAAAAGCGGGTGACCATGAAACAGAAATGCAGGCCATCATCCGCTCAGGCGGATTTTCCGAGAGCTTCAATGAGGCTATACAACAGGCTGGACAGGAGCTCTATGCAAAAAAAGAAGAGATATTCAGGGAAGCTGTTGAAGCGAGCAAGGGACCACAGCCTTTTCGCCGCGATATGCGAGACCGGACAACAATGACCATTGATCCGGTGGACGCAAAGGACTTCGACGATGCGCTCTCCTTCCATGTGCTTCAAAACGGGAATTACGAGGTGGGCATTCACATAGCCGATGTGTCGCATTATGTCCACGAGGGGGATGTCATCGACAAAGAAGCTCAGGAGCGCGGAACGTCGATTTATCTGGTAGACCGGGTCATCCCTATGCTTCCTGAGGTGCTGTCCAATGATCTCTGCTCACTGCGGCCCGATGAAGACCGCCTCGCATTCTCTGCAGTCTTTGAAATGGATGCAGACGCCCACATTGTCAGTGAATGGTACGGACAGACCATCATCCATTCAAATAAACGGTTCAGCTATGAGGAAGCACAAGGGGTGCTCGATGCCCAGGATGGCCCCTTCCTTGCGGAGCTCTCTACCCTGATGGCCCTTGGGCGTATTCTGCGCAAAAGGCGCTACCAGGAAGGTGCTATAGCCTTTGATCAGCCGGAAGTAAAATTCAAGCTCGATGAGCACGGTAAACCGATCGCCGTTGTTGCAAAGGTGCGCACCGAAACCATGCTCATGATCGAAGATTTCATGCTGCTGTGCAATCAGCGTGTTTCAGAACATATCTATACGCTCTGTAAAGACAAGGGCCGCGATGCGGCATTCATTTACCGCATCCACGATGTACCGAACCCCGATAAGATCGAGGAGCTCTCGCTGTTCATCCATGCGCTCGGCTACGAATTCGAAACAAAACAAGGAGAGGTGCATGCAAAAGAGATCAACCGGCTTCTGAAGGACATCGAAGGTAAGCCTGAAGAGAATCTCATCAAGACAGCCACTATCCGCTCGATGGCAAAGGCTGTCTATTCAACGAAGAACATCGGACATTTTGGACTTGCATTCAAATACTATACCCACTTCACCTCTCCTATTCGCCGCTATCCCGACCTGATGGCACACCGGATGCTGCGGCGACACCTCGATGGATCGCAGATCGGCAAGCAGGAGATGCTCCGGTATGAAAAGCTCGCGATCAAGTCTTCAAAGCGGGAAATCGAGGCAGTGAAGGCAGAGCGCGATTCGATCAAGTTCAAGCAGGTTGAATACATGCTCGACAAGGTCGGACAGGAGTTCGACGGCGTAGTTACTGGCGTCACTGACTGGGGTATTTATGTCGAGGAAAAAGAATCCAAAGCAGAAGGTATGGTTCGCCTGGGTAGCCTCCGCAGCGACTATTTCGTCATAGACCCGGGCAAATACCGCATCAAAGGAGAGAGGACGGGACAGACCTACTCACTCGGACAGGAAGTGCGCATCAAGCTGGTACGGGCAGACTTGGAAGAACGACAGCTCGATTTCGAACTCATCGCTCGTGCTTGATAGACAACTTCTTAAAGCTGTTGCGCACTACAGATATCTCAAGCTCATCTGTAAGGAACGGCCATTTGCTGCGTCACAATAAGTATATGGGTACTACCGGGCACAACGTAACATATTCACTTCCTCTCTATCTGAAGAATATGGCAGTGCTCTGTTTAATGCGCACGAAGTGGACAACGCGTGCGCTTTGTTCTAGCCGAGATTCCGTTTCTCTCCGGTAATCCCCTCTCAGAAAATGAAACCTCGGCTGGATCAAAGTCGAGGTATTTTGTACGAAAACCAGCAGCGGCTCTTTCACAGAGGGAGTATATGTCATGCTCATCGACACTGTTTGCCCGGGTGCGAGCGATGCCGAAATGGACTTCACCGTCCACTTCGTCACCCATGGGAAATTCAAACTCGGGGAGTTTCTTGAGCTGGTGAACGAACGGTATCCGCTGATCGTCACCGAAAAAAGCAGGAGCGGAGTGACCACGGTCGCTATCCGCATGCGGCATTCGCACCTGCGCCTGCTCATTGCGATACTGCCCAAGTACGTGGGCGTCTCGTATGAACCTGCGTGAGCCTGCAAAACATCCGTATGTTTTGCAGGCTCTTCTTTATTTGGCGACAGTGACCGCCTCCTCAAACTTTACCGACAGCAGTTTCGAGACCCCGTCGCCACCCATAGTAACGCCGTAGAGTATGCCGGCGCGACTCATGGTCTCGCGGTTGTGCGTAATGAGGATAAGCTGCGACTTCTCCGCAAGCGCCTCGATCATGTCGCCGTAGCGCCGCGAATTTGCCTCATCAAGTGCCGCATCGGTCTCATCAAGAATGATGAACAGAGGGGGGTTGACCTGGCTCATGGCGAAAATAAGCGCGATGGAAGTAAGTGCCCGCTCCCCTCCGGAAAGCATATCCAAGCCCCGCACGCGCTTGTTGGGAAGTTTGACGTCAAGCTCGATCCCTTCCTGTACCAGCTCATCCTCTTCCCCCGCTGCTGGAGCCGTTTCTTCCTCACCTTCTTCAAGTTCATCGTTCTGTTTGCGGATCTTCGGCTTCACACGGAGGAGTTTTGCCTCACCGCCCCCGAACATCAGCGCGAAGAACCGGTTGAACTCAGCTCCGATCTTTTCAATGCCGGCGACAAACTCGCTATTGAGCGAAGCAGTGAGTTCCGCGATGAGTTCCTCGAGCTTTGTGATGGAGGCTTCCAGATCGGCTATTTCCCGAACCAGGAATTCATCACGGCCTTTCACTTCCTTGTATTCCTTCTCGACATCCTGATCAACGCCGCCAAGCTCTTCAAGGCGTATCTTGAGCTTCTCAAGCTCATGCCGGCGATCCTTCTGCACCTGCCGATCTTCGCTGACTATCTCTTTGGTACCGACCGGCTTCCCATCCTTCTCTATCTCAAGAGTGAAATATTTTGATGCGCCGCTGCCGATCAGTGCCACCGCCTCCTGCAGTTCCCGTTTGAATTCATTGCGGTCACGTTCAAGCGCACCCAATTCTGCATCAATGCGGGAGATGAGATTTTCGCATTCGCGCTGCTCTCCGATGATACGGAACACTTCCCGCTCGGCATCCCGGCTCTCCGATTGCTCTGCCTCAATGGACCGCCGTATCTCTTCATATGCGGAGGTCAGTTCTGACTCCTCTTTCTCAATATGGACTATGCGGCTTTCGCATTCCTGTTGTTCCACCTCCAGATCCTGAAGCTCCTTTTCCTCATCCTTGGTGCTCCCGGCAGCAGACCCGGACGCATGCTGCAGCAGTTTCCGCAACATATGCACCATATCGGCAAACGACCGACGCAGAAAATGGAGGTCTTCACTTGCTGCCGCCTTCTGTGCGGCCACCTCGATCGCATCGAGTACTTTTTTGAATTCACTGCCCGGAACGGGAGCAACCTCTTCCTGCGCATGTTTCTCTTTCATCTGGGTAATGCGGCGCTTCAGGAAGAGCACCTGTCCCTCCACCGTCCCGCTCTTGCGCAACAGTTCCTGGCGCTTCTTGCGCACAGCCGATATCTTTTCTTCAAGGTCCATCAGCGTCTTGCTCTTCTCGTCATTCTCGCTTGCAGCGAGCACTGACTTTGCTTTGCCCAGTTCCTGGGTAAGCGCGTGGAGCTTCTGCGTCGGCTCATCCTTCTGTGCGGTAAGCCTGTCGTGATGGAATGCTATATACGTGTCCTCACGTTTGAGATATTCCGCATACACTGCCGTCAACTCCTGCCGCAGCTGCAAGGCACGCTCTATCTTCTTCAATTGCCGCTCCAAAAACTGCAGATGTGGCGCGACCTCGCGGCGCAGCGACTGCACCCGCCCAACGTTTTCACGGGTTTTCTCCAGTTTCCTTTCTGCCTCGTTCTTCTTGTATTGATATACCTTCAGCCCCAAAGCATCCTCGATCATTTCTCTGCGCTCCTGGTTTGAAGCTGAAAGGATGCGGTCCGCCTCACCCTGGGAAATGATATGGTGGCCTGTTGAACCAATATTTGCTGCAGCGAGCAGCTCCTGAACGTCTTTCAGGCGGACCTTCGAGCTATTGATTGCATACTCATTGGTACCGTCGCGGTTGACCGTACGTTCAATGAGGATCTCATCGAAATCCATCTGGAACACTCTTTGTGTGTTGTCGAGGACCACACTGACCTGCGCACGGTTGCCGCGTGAGACGCTGTCCGAGCCGTTGAATATGAGGTCCTCACCTCTCTTGCCGCGCATCGATTTTATGGATTGCTCACCCAATACAAAGCGAAACGCTTCAGCGACATTTGACTTGCCAGAACCATTTGGACCCACGATCGCAGTTATGGGCGCACTGAATTCAAGCTCGCTCTTCTTAGCAAATGATTTGAAACCACTGATTGTGAGGTGTTTAAGATACATTGCAGCTGGTCCGCTCCACCTTAATTGACAAAGATGATATACGCATCGTCAAGGTCGATCTCATCATTGATCCAATTGTATGCTCCCTGCGTGTAATAGGAACTCTGGGTGTAGTAAGACGTCTGGGTGTAGTAGGATGTCTGCGCATAATAATTTCCCTGGATGTAGTACGAGGTCTGCGCATAATATGAAGTCTGCGTGTAGTACGAGGTCTGCATATAGTACGAAGACTGCATGTAGTATGAACTCTGTACATAGTACGAACCCTGGGCATAGTACCCGGATTGTGAGTAGTACCCGCTTTGGCTGTAGTAGCCTGATTGCGAGTAGTACCCACTTTGGCTGTAGTACCCGCTCTGACCATAGTAGCCGCTCTGCCGATAGTATCCTGACTGTGAGTAATACCCGCTCTGGCCGTAACCCGCATACGCAACCGGCAGGAACGAATCGTCTTCAAGGTTAAGCTCTTCTTCCCCGCATACATCGGTGTAGTTCCCGTTCCCTTCAGACTCCATGTTCTGGACAATGATGACATCCCTGGTTTCGCCATTGCATTCAAAATCAGAGAAATACCAATATCCGTAGTTGCTTTTATCTCCGAGTGGGTCTTTGTTTATTTCAGGCAAGAACGGAGCAAGTTCGTCATCGATCGCCTCCCCTACGCCTATCTCTACCCCGTCGCTGAATTCAGGGTATTCACCGTTCGCTTCTTTGTAGAGGCGAACCCCGAGCTTGAGCTGTTCAAGGTCATTCACCCGCGCTGTATCACGCGCTTCTTTCCGTGCGTTGCTGAAAACAGTGAAGGCAAGCACTGCCAGAGTAATGATGATGCCGACAACAGTCATCACTTCAACAAGTGTAAAACCTGTTCTTCTCATTAGCACAATAATATCATCCGTAGAGCACTAAAAAAGAGCGACCGGGGGAATATCAGTCCTTCAGTACGATAATGTACGACCCTGACCCTGCCACGGTCGCATCGGGACTTGCATCTGTACAAACAGTTGCAAAGTTCGCGTTCTTTGAAAGTTCCATGTTGCGGGCAAAAATGACATGCTGGCCGGATTCAGAACAGGTGAAATCAGAATCGTACCAGTAGCTGTATTGGGTGCCCTCCGCTGCCCGCTTCGGATCACTGTAGATATTGCCGTTGAAAAGCCGGATATCGTCATCGAGATCACCGCCCATCCCGATTTCAACCCCATTATCGAACGATGGGTAATCCCTGTATTTCTCCTTATAGAGCGTGAGGGCGAACTGGATATTGGTCAGATCAGAGACACGTTTTTCTTCGCGCGTTTTCTGCCGTGCCTGGGACATCGAGGCAAGCACGATGGTGAGTATGATCATGATGAGAGCGATCACAACCGCAAGTTCAACAAGTGTGAACCCGTCTTTTGTCTTCGCAATCTGTCGCATGCCTTAATCCTATCATGCACTTACTGTGCAAAACTGAGATAGCCACCAGGCCCAAGGCTGCATAATTTACCAGCCTTTCTGCTCGATCGCTTTCAGCGCTGCTTCCTGTTCAGCCTCCTGT
Organism: uncultured Candidatus Saccharibacteria bacterium; assembly: GCA_964552045.1. Classification (GTDB taxonomy): domain Bacteria; phylum Patescibacteriota; class Minisyncoccia; order Phycocordibacterales; family UBA918; genus OLB19. Next base: position 72,273 of record CAZKFF010000001.1, read on the forward strand.
TTCGCCCGTCCCTTCCCTTCGCCTACCTTTTCTTTCCCGAGAAAAACGCCAACAGTGAATACGCGGTCATGGTCTGGTCCTTCCTGGCTGAGCGTAGCATAGGTCGGCGTCAGGTTTGTGTGTTCCTGCGCCAGCTCCTGAAACCTGCTTTTTGGATCTTGCCACAGGCGCTTCTCCACTATCTCATCAGTTTTGCTGAACAACTGATCAGCGATGAATTTCTGGGCGATGCCGTACCCCTGATCCACGTACAAAGCTCCAATGAATGCTTCGAATGCATTTGCCAGAATATACTGCCGTGCTCTTCCAACATCCTTTGATTCGCCTTTGGACATCAGGAGATAATCATTGACGCCGAGCTTCGTCGAGGCATTGGAAAGCGAGACCGTATTGACAAGCGCCGACCTGATGGCGGTAAGCTCGCCTTCCGGCTTATCTGGATACTTGCGGAACAGGAAATCCGTCACCACAAGCTCCAACACTGCATCCCCAAGGAATTCGAGCCGTTCGTTGTGGTCTTGCTTAGCATCGCGGTGCTCATTGAGATACGAACGGTGTGTTATGGCGGTCAACAGGTGCATTTTGTCATTGAACACAAAACCGAGCACGCGTTCAAGTGCGAGCAGGTCAGCTTCAATGTTCCGTTCATCGCTTTCTTTTTGAGCCATAGTTCTGTGTAGCTCAACGCTACCACGTTTTAAAAAATGCGCTACTTCCTGCTATTGTTTGCAACAAGCATCGTCACCGCCTTGGTCACAATGGGCAGAATGTCCTCATAGAAATTGAGATCGAGTATCTCGGCAACCTTGAACCATTTCGCGTCATCAAGGCCACCTTTATTCTCCAAAGTAAGCTCAGTATATCCGCTTCGGGCGAGGAAATACGTGACCTGCTTCCGCACTTTGCCGAGTTCTGGGTGCGATGCCACGTATTCATTCTTGCCAAGTTCACCTTCGAGGATAACATCGACGCCGATCTCTTCTTTGATCTCACGCATGGCGCCGGCCTCGACTGTTTCACCCTCCTCGATCTTCCCCTTTGAGAGAGTCCAGTGTCCGAAGATATCGTGAACCAGAGCCAGATAGATGTCACCATCAGACTCCGAATACACCACAGCACCCGACAGACGTTGTATCGGCATCTTTTCAAAAGGAATATCCTTCCGCGGCCGTTTGCCCGTCTCATCCTTCCCCGGCTCGCCTATCTCCTTATACACTGCACCGAGCACGCCGTTGACGAACCGGCTGCTGTTCTCGCCGCCGAACTGTTTTGCAAGTTCTATTGCTTCGTTGATGGCGACCTTCGCAGGCACCTCTTTCCGGTCAGCAAAAAGAAGCTCGTAGAGTCCCAAGCGCAATATATTTCTATCTACCGGTGAAATACGGTCAATGGGCCACTCGGGAGCAGCCTTTTCGATCACCTGGTCGAGTTCCGGCTGCTTGCCAAGTACGCCGTCAAGAAGCTTCTCAATAAACGGTGCGTCGGTCTTGTTCGGGGCAAACTCGGATATGTTGCGTTCCAAAACGTCTGCTACGCCCTTCTTTTCAATATCATTTAAATCCCACTCAAAAAGTGTCTGAAGAACGATAGACCTGCTTAAATGTCGATTTGCCATAAAAAATGTACTAACTTCTACTGAGACCAGTGTACAACACCCCTCTCAAACAAAAAACCGGCGGGGGCCGGAATTTTGTGGATTAGGTTATTTCGTTTCCTGTGCAGCCGGTTCTTGCGAGACAGTTTCCGCGTCTGAAGAGCTCTGCGCCCTGATCGCCTCGCGTTTTGCCTGCATCCGTGCATCACGCTTTTCCTTTTGCGCCTTCAGGTCCATTACCTGTCGTCCTTTGTAAAAGCCGCATTCCAGGCACATGTGATGAGGACGGTGCTGGGCACCGCAGTTTGAACACACAGCCAAAGTAGGGTTCTTCAGCGCATGGTGTGATCGGCGGTTGCTTGTATGCGCCCGCGTATGTCGCATTCGTATTACCATAGTGGGCGCAACTATAGCAGACAAAGGCTTTTTTGGCAATAAGAAAGGGCGCCAAGCGTCGGCGCCCCCTGCTTGATGCACAATCGGGAAGCTATTTCCCGTGGAATTGCTGCTCGCGCAACTCCGGAAGATTGGACGTGAGCGCAAGTTTCCGGTATACACCCAGATCTTCTTGACTGCACGACATCACGAGACAAGCCGCCGCAATGCCGTGGTTCTCACAGTATTGGGCAAGTTGTTCCCGGCTCTCCTCCTTGATGGTGTTTGTGCCATCACTTTTTGCTTGTGACAAGACTGTACCTCTTCGATTCTGTAGAAAATTGAAACGCTCTTTTGCGTTCCTCCCACACCCCCTGATGTGGCTTCCCATACTGTACCACACATTCAGCTCCCTATCAATTTCTGACAGTAACTTTTTCTGTGCACGTCAGAAACCCCGAGGGTAAGGATGAGCTTCCGATGATGCGCGGTGCCGTAGCCCTTATGCTGCTCGAAGCAATACGGAGCATATGCGGCACGAGCGGACAATCGGGACATGTGTCGGTCACGGGTCACTTTGGCGGCGATCGAAGCGAGGCCGATCACTTTCTCCTGTGCGTCGCCGCCGATGATGGTTTCCTGGTACAAAAACTCTTCCGGGGCTCGAAGCGAGCCATCGAGCTTCACCTGGCAAAATGCTTCCTCAAAGTGAAGCTCGCTTTTGAGTTTATGGAGCGCGATCCGCATCGCTTTGCGGACAGACGGGACGATGCCGATAGCATCAATGGAAGCCGCGCTGACCATCGCCACGGCAAACGCAAGTTTCCGTTCCTGCTGCAGTACGCACGCCTGTCTAAAAATCTCTTCTCGCTTCTGAGGCGTAAGTTTTTTTGAATCATCAACGCCCGGGATATGGCTCCAATTGAAGTCCGGAGAGACACAGACCACGCCGACAGCAACCGGGCCCGCTAATGGGCCGCGCCCAGCCTCGTCTATGCCAATGAGCCATTTTTGCATGTAGATAACTATACCAAGGATTTTTGATATAATGGCCATATTCATGTCCCCCAAGCCCATCGAGTCCGAATTCGTCCATCTGCACGTGCATTCGCACTATTCCCTTCTTAATGCGATCCCGACTCCCAAAGAGCTCGCACAGGCGGCAAAGGAAGACGACCAGCAGGCACTTGCATTGACCGACGCCGGAGCGCTGTATGGCATCATCGACTTCTATAAAGCGTGTGCCAAAGAGGAGATCAGGCCTATCATTGGTCTTGATGCGTTCCTCGCACCGCGGACACGCTTTGATAAGGAGCCGCTCGACAAACCGCGCGCTCGTCTGGTTTTGCTCGCAGAGAACGACGCAGGCTACAAGAACCTCATCAAACTGGTCACGCTCTCGAACATTGAAGGCTTCTACTACCGCCCCCGTCTGGACCGCGAACTGCTGCAAACATATGCAAACGGGCTGTTCTGTCTGATCCCTTCATTCGCCGGAGAGACGTCTCAGCACTTGAAGAACAACGATCTCGAAAAAGCACAGGCCGATGCGGATTGGTACAAGAGTGTCTTCGGCGATCACTGCTATCTTGAGATCACGCACCACCCCGAGATGCTCGAACATCAGGAACTGCAGGAGAAAATACGTGGGTTGAGCGAACGGTCCCGTATTCCGCTTGTTGCAGCGCACGATGTCTATTACCTCAACAAAGACGACGCCACCGCGCGTGAGGTGATGATCAAGATCCAGAACGGCGGCAGTGTTGACCCGCACGAAGAGCGCAGCGAGGATTTCTCGTTCATCACGCAGACGCAGGCAAAAGAATATTTCACAGACGTCCCCGAAGCGCTGCAGAATACCGTACGTATTGCAGAACAGTGTTTTGTCGATATCCCGATCGGTACAAAGTGGTACTTTCCCAACTACATCATTGAGAGCGGCAAAAAAGCAGACGAGGAGCTTCGTGAACGTGCATACAAAGGAGTCGCCTGGCGCGGACATGACATCAATGACCCCGCCATCAAGGAGCGCCTCGACTACGAACTTGAGGTCATCAAGAACAAAGGCTATGCGAAGTACTTTTTGACTGTAAGCGACCTGCTGCGTGAGGCGCGCGAACGAAAGATCCTCACCACCATTCGCGGATCAGTTGCCGGTTCGTATGCCACGTACGTGCTCGGCATCACGAACGTAGATCCACTTGAATATAAGCTCCCCTTTGAGCGTTTCTTGAACCCTGAGCGTCCTTCAGCGCCTGACGTCGATATGGACTACGCCGATAATCGGCGCGATGAGATCATCGAATACGCGAAGCAGAAGTACGGCGAAGATAAAGTGGCCCAGATCGGCACGTTCGGAACAATGATGGCTCGCGCGGCAGTGCGCGATGTTGCGCGCGCATTGGGCCATCCCTATTCGGTTGGCGACCGCATCGCAAAGCTCATTCCAATGGGAAGCCAGGGATTCCCGATGACGATCAAACGCGCTCTGGAGATCGAACCGGAACTGAAAAAACTCTACAAGGCAGACAGCGAATCCCGCGATGTGCTTGACCTCGCACAGAAGATCGAAGGGCGCGCACGGCACGTGGGCGTGCATGCAGCTGGTGTGGTGATTGCACCCGAGCCATTGGACCAGTTTGTTCCTATACAACTCGATACCAAAACCGGCAAATACATCACACAATATGAGATGCGCTCTGTCGGCGAAGACGGGGTCGGTCTCCTTAAGTTCGACTTCCTTGGCATCAAGAATCTCTCCATTCTGGCTGACGCCGTCAAACGCGTGAAGGCTATCCGCAATATTGATGTCGATATCGAAGACATCCCGCTTGATGATCCGAAGACGTTCAAGATGCTCGCCGCCGGGGAGACGATGGGGCTGTTCCAGCTCAACGGCTCAGGCATGACTGCATTCCTCAAGCAACTGCAGCCGTCATCGATTCATGACATCAACGCTATGGTCGCCCTGTATCGTCCGGGCCCGATGGAATCGATCCCGCAGTATATTGAGCGCAAGCACAACGCGAACCTCATCACCTATCTTGACCCGCGCCTGCAGAAGATACTCGACCGTTCGTACGGGGTGATCACCTATCAGGATGACGTCATGATGATCTCGATCGAGCTCGCCGGTTATTCATGGCTCGACGCCGACAAGCTCCGCAAAGCCATGGGGAAGAAGATTCCCGAGGTGATGGAGGCGGAAAAGGAGAAACTCATGAAAGGTTTTCTCGAATACGGGAAGCTCTCTCCTTCTGTTGCTGACAAGCTCTGGAGGCTCATCGAGCCATTTGCCGCGTATGGATTCAACAAAGCACATGCGGCCAGCTACGGACGGGTTGCATACCAGACCGCGTACATGAAAGCGAACTATCCCGAGGAGTATATGTCTGCGGTACTCACTGCCGACTCCGGAGATACGGAGAAGATCGCCGAGATCATCCACGAATGCGAACGCATGGGTATTGAGGTGCTGCCGCCGGATATCAACGAGAGCTTTGCAGCTTTCTCTGTGATACCCAACACGCAAAAGATACGCTTCGGCCTGACGACCATCAAGAATTTTGGCGCCGGAATCGCAGAAGCGATCATTTCGGAACGCAAAGAGAATGGACCATTTGCTTCCCTCTCTGACTTCCTGACGCGCGTCCATGACAAAAATCTCAACAAGAAATCACTTGAGGCGCTCATTATGGCGGGAGCATTCGACCGCTTTGAGGTGCGCGGCAAGATGTATGAGAACCTCGACACGCTCCTTGCGTTCAATAAGGAGCACGTTGCCGGAAAGGAAGCAAACCAGGATTCGCTCTTCGGCGGACTTACCACCGCCATCAATATGCTTGTGCTTGCTGATGCTCCTGATGTGTCGCTTGAACAGAAACTTTTGTGGGAAAAGGAGCTTTTGGGCGTGTATGTCTCCGGGCATCCGCTTGATCGGTTCAAAGAAGAGCTTTCCAAACGCTCGACCATACAGCAGATAAAGAATGACGGACGCAATGGCATTCCGGTAGTCACTGCCGGCATGATCGAGACAGTACGCGAACTGCTTACAAAGAAAGGAGACCGTATGGCCTTCATTCAACTATCGAACCACGATGACACCATTGAGATGGTCGCATTTCCTGAGGTATTCCAGGCAAACCGCGAATTTCTTACGCCCGGCTCCTGTGTTGCAGTCAAAGGCAAGCTCAATATCCGTAATGATGAGCCAAGTATACTCGTTGATAAACTCAAGCTCCTCGGAGCCTCTCCAGTTGACGCAACACCTGAAACCGCCTAAAGTACCAGGGAAACACGGAGGCCAAGAATGGTTTCGAAGGGTGTAATAAGACAGATTGAGGAACTGGTCGCCCATCAATTGCCGGAACTTGAGAAGCTTGAGGCTCTCTATGCACAGGTTTTCTGTATAGAGATCATTGCTGAAGGAAAGACACCTTCTAAGGAAGGGCTTCCTTCACTTGGAGAACAACGGAGCTCCGTGAAAAGCTCAACGAACTCTTGAGTACCCCATACGTCATAGAAACGCTTTTGGTTCTGTTGCCGACACTCATTGATGTCAAAAAGCGCGGATCGGGAGGTTCTTGAAATCTCACCCCGGCACCTACGGTGCCGGGTTTTTTGAATAGTTGACCTATGGTATTAAAATTTCAGAGAATTCAATATCTTTTCAGTCACCGAGACATCTCCGCTTATGTGCCACATAGTCAAGCCACTACCGTTAACAAACAGATGATATTTTAAAGTATCACCCACACATTCCTCACATTCCTTCTCAGTTATATCATTTCCCTTTGCATCAAACAGAGCCGGGCTAGTGATTTGCTTTAGCAAATTTACTCCATTTTCAAGAGTGATATAAACACTATATTTGGGAATTTCTTTAAAAGTAATAATGCCATATTTAGAACTCTCCCCCGCTAGAGATGTTCTTTCTTTTTCAAAATCTTTTAACGAAGTTATTTCTGAATAGCCGACCCCACATGGCGTGTTTGGCGTACAGATTTTCACAGCATATTTTTTTGAATTGCTGCTATCTCGAAGAATAACATCACCTTCTTTGCTGACTTCCAATTCTTTCGGATACATGAAGCTAAAACCATACTGTTCATCAGTATATGTTTCTGTAAGAGGACCGTATGAGATAGGCTGCTTTTTGGTTGCAGACTCTACCGGTGCAGCTGCTTCTTGTGTCACCTCAAGTTCGCTGCATGGTGTTGTTGTTGCAGTCAGGTCGCAGTCAGGTTGCATTTGATTTTCTGGAACAGTTGCATCTGGAGTAGATATAAATGGCAGCATACGGACAAGATCATAGCCAAATGCAGATGAAACTGAGAAAGCAACCGCAACAATTACAACAATCGCGATGAGTAATGCGATTATTTTTTTGTTTGATTTCATATAGGTGCATTTTATCATGCATCTATTGAATTTAATTGACAAAACTGGAGAAGCTCATGCATAAAAAGATCCAAGTGTTACGATTAATGTGTATGAACCACTCTAAAATTTTTCTTCTCCTAAGTCTTTTAGTTACATTTATTTCTCAATCCGCACATGCAGAAAATGTCTACTACCAACCCACTCCTTACGCGACGACCACAACGAACGGTGTGCACCTATATGACGGCTGGGTACCTAGCGTTTTTTATGGAAAAAAATTTATCCAAGATGAGAAGCTGAGAACCGGTGGCTGGGGCGATACATACCGTACATATCTTAACTTTGATCTTGAAGGTCTCCCAACAAATGTTTCAACAACAACCCTCTGGCTTACGCCATATTTTGATGGTGCTGGTGCAACTACCACCTCACTGGATATATATAGAGTAACAAGTAGCTGGTCCCCCACTATGACCTGGACTACACAACCTTCATTAAGCTATGTCGGGCAACTCGGAAGACCTGAATACAATATCCCTTGGGGCATAAACATATCGAGTTTGTATACTAACTGGAAGAATGGTACTTATTCGAATTATGGGTTAATGCTAAACCCAGATTTAACCAACAATAAATTTAGTGTTTTTCGTTCTTCGAGATATACAACTGATGAAGAAGATCGGCCCATGTTGCAATTTGATTTCACTCCACCGGTTACTATTCCCGATTTTAAGATTCCTCTACCTGGAGATCTCTCATGGTTAGTTACTAACGAGACTGGCGGCTATCGTTGCCTAAACGATGGACAAACTATATCTCACACCAACAATAATTATTTCTCCATAGACTTTGACGATCTAAACAAAGATGGGAGCGGCAACCCACAGACGACTTTCACTATAGGAAGCACAAGTACCACTTCAGTTCCAATTCTTGCTGCTGCAGATGGGAAGGTAGTTGAACGAGGTACGAATGAGAATGTGCCCAATGGTTATTATTTGGTGTTGGATCATGACACTGACTATGATGCCGATACTGGCTTTACAACAAGGTATTTACATCTGGCATATCCTCCAGAAGTCGCTATAAACGATACTGTTTTACAAGGTGATTTGCTTGGTTATTTAGGTAACACTGGATCAAGTACAGGTTCACATCTACACTTTGGACTTCGATATGAAAACGATGGTACAAGTTCCTCAAATGTTCAATATGCAACTATTGAAAGCTGGCTCACTAAAGGAATTCAGACCGAATGTACTAGCGTAATACTAAATCGTTATTATCTATCCTCAAATCAGGCTTACTAGACGATTCGATAGTGAAGTTGACTTAATAGCTGACCTTACGCTAGGATGTAGTGACCCAGAGATTGTGGTGGCTACCAACCGCCAGTGCGCATGCACGTGTTATCTGATCTGGAACAGCAAAGTGCCATGCAGTATACCTGCATGGAAGCCCGGTGGAACCGCGGTACTCACGAAAGTGAAGATCGTCCGAGCGAACACACGAACTATCGTGTAGTCGCTTGGGCGATTTATTTTTATTACTTAATGCAATACACATGTCAGAACAACTTCAAAACAAACGCCATACGCTCGCGCACCTGCTGGCTGCAGCGGTTGTAGAGCAGTATCCGCATGCAAAACTGACTCTTGGTCCGGCGATCGATACCGGCTTCTATTACGACATTGATTTTTCGGGTGGCCCCGCCCTCACCGACGATGGTCTCAAGGAGATTGAGAAGCGTATGAAGAAGCTCCTCAACTCATGGACGGAATTCACCCATAGAGAAGTGGCAAAAGAAGAGGCCACAGCTCTTTTTGCAGGGAATCCGTATAAGATTGAACTCATCGAAGAGATCGCGCAGAAAGGCGAAACGATCACGTTGTACACCTGCGGAGGCTTCACCGACCTGTGCCGCGGAGGGCACAGCCAGCACCCGAACAAGGATATACACGCTGATGCGTTCACACTCGACAAAGTGGCGGGAGCGTACTGGCGGGGCGACGAGAAGAATCCGATGCTCACCCGCGTGTACGGGCTCGCATTCGATACGGCAGCAGACCTCCAGGCGTACCAGACACAGTTAGAGGAAGCAAAGAAACGCGACCACCGCAAGCTCGGCAAGGAACTCGACCTGTTCACCTTCTCTGAGCTTGTCGGCTCTGGTCTGCCGCTGTGGACGCCTAAAGGCACAGTTGTGCGTCATGAGCTCGATACCTACATCTGGCAGCTGCGGAGCAAGCACGGATATCAGCGGGTCACTATCCCCCATATCACAAAAAAAGACCTCTACCAGACATCAGGACACTGGGAGAAATTCGCCGATGAACTCTTCCGCATCACCACGCGCGAGGGCAAGGAGTATGCTTTAAAGCCGATGAACTGCCCGCACCATACGCAGATCTTCAACCGCACGCCGCACAGCTACCGTGACATGCCGCAGCGCTATGCGGAAACCACTATGGTGTACCGCGACGAACAGTCAGGCGAGCTCGGCGGCCTTACCCGCGTTCTGTCCATTACGCAGGACGATAGCCACGTCTTCTGCCGGCATACTCAGGTGCGCGAGGAATTCTTCCGTATCTGGGATATCATCGATACTTTCTACGGGACATTCGGATTCAAACTCCGCGTCCGCCTGTCCTTCCACGAACCGACGGAAATGGAAAAGTATCTCGGCACCAAGGAGATATGGGACAATGCAGAAAATGCGCTCCGTGAAATCGCACAGGAGCGAAAGGCCGATTATTTCGAAGCGCAGGGAGAAGCAGCTATGTATGGACCCAAGCTCGATTTCATGGCACAAGATTCCATCGGCCGTGAACACCAGGTTGCGACCATACAGCTTGATATGAACTTGCCTGAGCGCTTCGACCTTTCCTGCATCAATGAAGCAGGGCAGAAGGAACGCATCGTCATGATCCACTGCGCCATCATGGGATCGATCGAACGCTTCAGCGCGGTGCTGATCGAACACTTGGGCGGCAATTTCCCCTTGTGGCTTTCTCCAGTACAGATCGCAGTCATCCCTGTTGCCGACACGCATAGAGCATATGCGCAACAGGTGTACGATAGCCTGAGGGCAGTCGGCATTCGTGCGACCTTTGATGATTCCAATGAGTCCATGGGAAAGAAGATCCGCAATGCCAAGAAAGAGCGCCTTCCCTACTTCATCGTTATCGGCGACAAGGAGGTTGCAGCAAAAAACGTCACTCTGGAGTCGCGTAACGGAATCTCAGAACAGGTAGAACTCGGAGTGCTTGGCAACCGCCTCCTTGCAGAAATGAGCGAAAAGCTTCTTTCATAGCAATATTCCAAAATGAAATCTACAGCTCGGCAATTGCAGCAATTGCCGAGTTCTTGTATTTTTAAGAAAGAACACACAGTACGCAGCAGAGTATATTTCATCACGTACCTCAGAGGGAGGAACCCATGAAGCATTCCAGTATCGTACATGACGGTTCGCATGCGGCGATCAAGCTCCCGCGAAGGCTCTTGTCGAGCATCTGCCAGAACTTGGGCAGGCCCGGTCCAAGCTTCTCGCATGAGAAGAATGAGCTCGGCGGCATGCAGCTTCATGTCTACTGCACCGACGACAGCGGCACAGTCACCACGGCGGTGCACGGGACCGTCAGGCGCGTCTCGCGCAAAAGCCTGCGCCGGTGGGCGTTCGTGGGCAGCCGCATCGAAGACCTCACATCGTTCGACGCGAAAAAACTGGTCCGCATCTGAATCGTTCCAGGACGCACGAAGAAGCCGAGCATATCTGCTCGGCTTTTCCTATGATCACATTGATACGCACGTTATCCGATGATCTTTATCGCTTTCATGATCGCCATCTTTACCGCATACTCCTCGTCAGTATACGTCCCGTCGAGCGCTGAAGTGAGCGCCCTGAGTATCTCCTGCAGCTGCTCCTCAGAAAGGCGGGAGCCTTCCTTTTTGAGCATCTCTGAAATGGCGGGGTCTTCCCCTTTCTTGAAGCGGTAGAGAGCATCAAGATCGGTGGTGGCATCCGCAAGCGCCACCATAGGACGATTACTGATCATCGTATATGAAGCGGTCGTATTTCCGGCAAGGATCGCCTCTGCGAGTGACCCCGATGTTATCGGCTCCTGGGAAAGGTCGATAGCCGTATCTGCTGTCATCTCTCCTTCTTCGGTATCCATTTCTGAAAGCAGCGTTTCCATACGCGCGAGATTGACGACCACCCACCCGTCTTCACTTGGGAACGATATCCGCGCTTGAGCGAGCACAGTATCGAGTGCTGAACCGCGCGCATCCTCTGACGGTACCTTCCCGATGAAATAGCGCATCGCATCACTTGAGAGGAGTACCTTTTGCGCATGTGCCTGGTTCTCAAGCGAGGTAAGGGCGGCATCCTCGCTTGCAGGACTCATCGTATCGAAGTCGAATGCTCCTGTGGGCAGATCAACCGGACCCGCTGCAGCGTGTGTGACGGAATCAAGGTACGCTTCGGCGACCGGGGATGCCCCCTCTACGCTTACATCAGTGTACGTGGTGTGCACTGGCTCCCTGAATCTGAAGCCTAAGAAACCTTTTTTTTTATGACAACAATGTATGCTACGAAGAGTGCCCAGAGGGTGAGGAGACCGTAGAAGATGAAAGTGAGCACTGGACCGGCTTCAAATCCCGTATAGGGAACTTCCGTCAGGTAAATACTTCCGACAACCGGCTTCTGATCGCGCGTCTCAAGAACGATGATCTCGCCCTCTACTTCTACTTCAACTTTACAGGTTCTATCCTTGCTGCCTCGCTCCGCTTCGAGCGTATAGGTAGTATCCTTTGTTGGACGCAGCTTGATCTCGCCGTCAAGGAAGTCCTTCTTATCCCTGCTTGAGAGATCATCGGTATCAACAAGCGTATTGCCGTGATTGTCCTTCAGAAGGATGTCGTACGCATTGGTAGTTTCCCACTCTAGCGTTATTTCTTTCCCCCTCTTTATTTTTTTCGCAGAGATGTCGAGATCACACTTCGGCGTCTTTGATCCGCCTCCTCCGTATGAACCCTGTGAATAGTACGAACTCTGGCTGTAATTGTTATATGAGCCCTGCGAATAGTAACTGCTCTGGGAGTAGTAACTGCTTTGAGAATATGACGGCTCATCCACGACTACCTTAGCATTGCAGGTATCGTCATCACCGGTACCTTCGGCGGTGAGCTGGAAGGTCGTATCGTCTGTAACATGGACAACCTTTGTCCCGTTAGCATTCACTTCGCCAACGCCATTATCAATGGTGACTTTCGTTGCATTCGTGGTCTTCCAGGTGAGGGTCACATCGCCGCCGCCATTCGGAAGCGAAGATGGAGAGGCGGTAAAGAGATCACAGGATGCATTCGATACATATGACGACTGCGAATAGTACGAACTTTGAGAGTAATAAGAACTCTGGGAGTAGTAGGAACTCTGAGAATAGTAATCACTCTGGGAGTAGTAGCTTCCCTGCGAGTAGTAGCTGCTCTGAGAATAGTAATCGCTCTGAGAGTAATAAGAACTCTGGGAATAGTAATCGCTCTGAGAATAGTAATCGCTTTGCGAGTAACAACTGCCACAGCTGGTCTGAGCCTCTGCTGTACCCAGCAAAAGCGGAGAACCGGCGACATAGCTCAGTATCCCGAACACTGCAAAAAATACCAGTGCAGCGATAAGTGTCTTGTTGATTAATGTTGTCATATACATGTAGTAAATAATATACCGCCCGAATCTCTTCGGATGCCAATAGTTGTGCATCGCACAACTGCTCGCATCCAAATTGATAGTGGTTCCGGACGCAAGCATGGGTGCTTGCGTCCGAAGACCGTCAGACCGGCGAGTAGGACCACTCCTCTCCGCCGACCCGTTCCATGACATAGGTGCCGTCCTTCGTGATCGCCGGAGTCGAGACCCAGCCGGTGTACTCCGGACAGGTCACATAGACCGCGATCCTGGTGCCGGATGTGACGAACTGGTCGCGGCACTGCGCGTTCTGCATCGTCGCGATGCGTTCGAACGTGCCGCGCTTGTAACGCAGGTGCACCACCCACTCGTTGGTTCCGTCAGGACGAGTGATGATCCGGTGCTCACGGTCTGTGAAGCAGACCGTGACCTTGATCGTAGGGTGCACATCGCTCTGCCCATGGTAGTGCGTTTCCGGCACAACCGGACACACGACCTTCTGGGCGCAGTTGTCAGCGAATGCCGGCGATGCGATCCCGAGCGAGCCGCCAAGCAGCAGTGAAGCAGCAAGGACGGCAGCAGCATACTTGGTCATTGAAATGCGCCTCCGTAGCGCTTCGTTGTGAAAGCAGCACCATGCCGCTTTCTGTTCAATGTGCGAAGCCTCCCGTCGTGGCAATACGGAAGCTCACCGAGCTTCCGTACATACACGTGGAGAGCTTGCTTGTAAGAAGACCAACCCATCGGTTCCAAAAAGAAAGCTCACCGCCTGTGTCTCCAGTATGCATGAGATAGATATTATTGAAGAGAAGTACTTTCGAGATACTATACCCCAAAGAACTGAGCAATACTTCACTTTAGCCCATTTATGACAATTTGTCAAGAGCTCCGTTCAGCATTGATTATAAGGGCACGGCAATGAGGTTTTTGTGAATTTTAGAGCTTTTTGGTCTCAATAAGAGACGCCTCAACGACGAAACGGTCGTCTTTTGAGCCGAAACTGTTGCAGGTTGCAAGCGTCAGCTTTGCCTTCCCCGGAGTTGCAGGCACAGCGACTTCACTCGCTTTTGCCTTGTACACATTCTGGACGCGATAAATATACTCCGCATCTGCAGAACGGACGCGGATCGTGTCTCCCCAGACCAGATTCTGGATACCGTTGAAAGCCTGAAAATTCTTGTTGAAGACAGTCGGCAGATAGCTCGAATGCCCGAGGATGAACATATTGCCCTTGGTCGTAAGATCAGCTGAATCAGGATGGCGCACAGCGCCGGAAAGAAGTGCAGCATCAAGGTCCGCAACTTCATCGGAATCCGGGTTGAGTACGGGCACTTCTTTGCCCAGTGAATCGAATATGATGCTTGTCGGCAGCGCTGAGTGCGGTTCTTCTTCAACCACGGCAACTACGCGTTCTTCTGCTGGCTCTGTGTCCGATTCTTCAATCATCTCCGTATCTGTATCTTCTGTGGAGGCATCAGCTTTGTGCGGCTCAGGATAAAAATCAAGCGCAAATAAAAGCCCGTACGTCATGAGCACGACGATGAAGAACACCACGAGAAATGGCGCACGGTTGACCTTTATTTGAGCATAGAGCTCTTCAAACAATTCACGTATGTCCATAAAATAGTCACGACATAATACATTATTTTTGTCAAAAGTCAACCCTTTCCTGTTCAGGTGAAGGTTGACACTAGCTACATAATATGATATGGTTCATGTGTACTATTCCAATCGGCAATTGGATCTCGTTCTCACTACTTTTGCGTCCTTTTCCCTCAGTGTATGGGGGCTTTTGTGCAATTGCATTGAGGCGGCGGCGTACGATAACGTTAGTAATAGTTTTTAATTTTTATGAATCAGGTATCAGAGGATAAGAAGACGACGCTCATGAAGGTTCTAGCCATTCTGGGCTTTCTGGCGATCATCATTCTCGCTGTGTGGCTTGCGGTGAAAATCGTAAGCGTCATACCGAGTGCATTCTCGTCTTTGGCTTCGCTCGCTGACAGCGTATACAACTACGACCGCGAAGAGAAGCTCGAGGTAGCAACTGAGAACAGCGTGGTCAATGCTGGTGAGGCGTTCACCATCTCATGGACAAACATGCGGGAGAACGGTTCGTACACGTTCTCATACTCATGTATCGACGGAGTTTCGGTGGACATCCGCGATCAGGAGGGCACTATTGAAGCACTTGCCTGTGACACGCCGCTTGATGTGCAGCATGAAACGTCGCTTGAGATCCGTATCTCATCGGAAAAATCACGATTCGTCGATGTTCCCTATACGATCACCTTTACCGCGAGCGATGAGGAAGGATCAGCTCTCTCAAGCAAATCCACTGTTACTATCGTCAATGCCACCATACCGACTTCAGGCCTAGTACAGGAAGAGCCTGAGGAAGAAGAGACAGTTACACCGGAAGCAGCAAAGCCGGAAGCTGCTCCAAAAGCGCCGCGTTACACTCCAGGCACGCCTGTTGTCACCAAAAAGATAATCTACACCATCCCGGTGTCTGATCCGAATGGAACGATCGACCTCCAGGTCACCTATCTTGGTGCGGGTACGCTTTCACAGTTTGGCTTTATCAAGAAATCAAGCATTGATATTGATGACCAGGGCGCAGTGCAGTTTGAGGTCAAGAACATCGGCACCAAAACTGCAGAAGACTGGGAATATGAAGCAGAGCTTCCCGGCGACATCACCTACTCATCAAACGACCAGAAGGCTTTGAAGCCGAACGAACGTGCGGTTATTACCCTCGGATTTGAAGGACTCAGCAATGATGGTACAGAAAAAGTAAGCGTCGAGGTCACCGCAAAGCATGACGTGAAGAAGTCGAACAATGACTTTACACACACTGTTAAGATCACTGACTAACATTAAAAAAAGCCGCAGGAGTGATCCGCGGCTTTTTTAGCGCCCAAACCACAAAACCTTTTTGTCGGGATCCTGCTCTTCGGGGAAAAGCGCATTCCAGGTTGCCCGGTCCACTGTCCCTGGTATGACCTCGGACTCAAGCATTTCCTTGCTGAAGACGCGCTGCTGAAAATCATATACCGCTTGTCGCGTGCCGGTGCCGTACAGTCCGTCAATTGCCACGCTTTCGTCCCCGTACTCGTAGAGTGCCATCTGCACCTTTATGGTAAGCGCTCTTTTTTGCGGAGCCTCAGCCTCATCGAGTTCCATTGAGATGATCGTCTTGACCGTATCGAGCATAGCGCCGACCACTTCCGGCCCATGAATAAGGACGATGGTGTACTTTTCCCCGCTTGGCGACATCCGGTCTATGGCACCCCATTCGATGCCCGAAGGCATGCGCACTCCAGCAGCACAGTCGCGGTCAAGGAACACCGGCGAACCGGAAATGCCCTCAAGGTCGTAGGCATTTTGCTTCTGGTCACCGTTGGAATCGTTCATCTTTGTGAGGAACGCATACGAAGACAAGAATGCTTCCTCGTATTCTCTGCTCGCGCGTGCTCCGAACAGCGCCTCTTTTTCATCTGTGGTTAGCAACCCTTCTGTCACCTTGAATACGACGCCGGAGAGGATGTCGGTCCCGTCACTTGCCCTGCCTCTCCGTTCATGGATCGAGGGGATATGCACGAGATTGCCGCTGATATCCTCTGACGCTTTCCTCCTATCCCACTGCAGCTGTACCTTGTCTATCTCCTCTTTTCCTTCTTCGTTGGTGACCAACTCCGATACCGCGCACCCGCCGATATCCTCCCTTCCCCCCAGAAGTTCACAGCGGAACGAATGCTCCATGACGTGCTTATTGGCGATGAGTGCGTCATTAACAAAAAATCCGTTACTGTATCCCGCAAGATACATGTCTTCATTATTGCGCTGATGCGCAAAGCGGATATGGGGAATGCGATCCTTTCCCTCATGCCTGATCTGTACCGACGGCCATGATCCGCCCTCGCGGAAAAAACCCTCACGGTCAACCTCTGAACCCTCCAGAACAGAGCGGTCGGTGACCGGTATTCCTTCCTCTCCTTCAAGGATGCTCCAGATCTCCTCTTCAGTTATATCGATCCGGGCGAGTTCCATCTTCAATTGCTTCAGTCGGGCTTCGTATGCACGGATCGACCCCACCAAATCCTCGGCGTTTTCTGGCGAGAACGGCGACGCCTCAGCACCGTGCACGCCTGAGACACCCAATGCGCTTGCTGCAGCCAAAGCACCAGCTCCCTTTAAGAACTGGCGTCTTTGAAGACCCTGTGCATTCAGCTCATGAGCGTTATCCGCTGTCTTTGAGGTGCGGGGCGTATCTTTTTTAAAGAAAAGGCTTTCAAATCCCATGAATTAGATATCCAGGTTTGCAGTGTGGGCGTTTGACTGGATGAACAGCTTTCGGCTTTCCACATCCGTTCCCATCAGTATATCAAATACTTTGTCAGCTTCCTGCGCATCTTCAATGGTGACCTGCCTGAGAATGCGGTTCTCAGGATTCATCGTAGTCTCCCAGAGCTCTTCGGCATTCATTTCGCCGAGGCCTTTGTACCGTTGAATGCGGAACTTCGTGCCGCCCTTCTTCGCGGCTTCTTCCTCAGGCTCCTCATCAGCTTCCTCCTCCGTTGATTCGTCCTGCGCAATCTCATCGAGCGCTGACGCCTCTTCACCGACAATATCGAATTTTTCCTGGTCGGAATATGCGTATGAGGTCATCTTGCCCTGCTGAATCTTGTACAGAGGAGGTTGCGCGATATAGATATATCCTTCTTCAATGAGCGGACGGAAATAGCGGTAGAAAAGTGTCAACAGAAGCGTGCGGATATGCGCTCCGTCCACGTCCGCATCAGTTGCGATGATGATCTTGTGGTAACGCAGTTTCGAAAGATCGAACACGTCGCCGATGGCCGTCCCCAATGCAATGACAAGGTTCTTGATCTGTTCGGACACGAGCATCTTATCAATGCGCGCGCGTTCCACATTGAGGATCTTGCCGCGCAACGGCAGGATCGCCTGCGTACGCCGGTCACGGCCCATCTTCGCAGAACCTCCCGCAGAGTCTCCCTCCACGATGAAGAGCTCGGATTCCTCTGCACTCTTGGTCTGACAGTCCGCAAGTTTTCCCGGCAGCGACATGCCCTCAAGCGCACCCTTGCGCAATACCGAATCTTTTGCCGCTTTTGCAGCCTTTCGCGCTTTCACAGCGATAATCACCTTGTTGATGATCGCTTTGGCATCATCGGGATTCTCCTCAAGATATTCGGTGAACGCCTCTCCGAAAATGGTCTCAACGGCGCTGCGCGCTTCGACGCTGCCAAGTTTGCCTTTGGTTTGTCCTTCAAATTGGATCTCCGGCATTTTCACTGACACAACTGCAGTGATCCCCTCGAGCACATCGTCTCCGGTAAAGCCGGCGTCCTTATCCTTCTCTTTGAAGAAATTGTTCTTTTTTGCGTAATTGTTGAGCGTGCGGGTGAGGGCTGTCTTAAAACCCGTTATGTGCGTTCCATGCTCAGGGTTGTAAATATTGTTCGCAAAGGCGGAGATGCGCGACTGAATGTCATCGACGTACTGCAGCGCGACCTCAACGGACATGACCGGACCCTCCATGCTGTTCTTCTCAACGTAGAAGATATTCTTGTGGACTGGCTTTTGATACTGGTTGTTGAACGCGACAAGTGATTTCAGCCCCCCCTCGAAGTAGAAGGACATGCTCGGAACCTCAAGATGCTCGTCGGCGAGGTAGATGACCTCAGCGATGCTGTTGGCATCAAGTCTCGCCTGGCTTTCGCGTGCATCAAGCACGGTCATGTGCAGTCCTTTCACGAGATACGCCTGCTGGCGCAGATGTCCGACGATACGCTTCCAGTCATACTTGATCTCAGGGAAGATCGCCGGATCGGCCTGGAACAAGACGATCGATCCATTGAACGACGTCGCGCTCAATTTCTTGACCTTCGCCTTTGCCTTGCCGATAGCGTATTCCTGCATGTAGTGGCCGCCGTCCTTGTGCACGTCAACGCGCATATGTGTTGAAAGTGCATTCACCACCGACGCGCCGACGCCATGGAGTCCGCCGGAAACTTTGTAGCCCGTCCCTTCGCCGCCGAACTTGCCGCCGGCATGGAGCGTAGTCATGATCGTCTCAAGCGCGGAGACCTTCGTCTGCTTATGGATATCGACAGGAATGCCGCGGCCGTTGTCAACCACGCGGATATAATTGTCCGGCAGCAGCGCCACTTCGACACGATTGGCAAAACCACCCATCGCCTCGTCGCGTGAGTTGTCGAATATTTCCCAGATCAGGTGATGAAGGCCATCGAGACCGGTGGTACCGATGTACATTCCTGGACGTTTGCGCACCGGTTCCAGCCCTTCGAGTACGGAGATTGAAGAGGCATCATATCCGCTCTTTTTTTTGGCATCCTTCTGTGCAGCTACTTTTTTTACAGGCATGAGTTCAATTTTTTCTTAAATAGTGCCTCTTAGTATAGCAAAAAACATGCTCTCATGCTTCTTGCGGAAGTGGGAAAATGAGCCTTAATTCCATTGCAAAATCACTGTTTTTGGGTATCCTGTAAGACCGCATCAAGGAGGTCGCGGCATGGGCGCAAATATGGTGATACGGACACCCAATTACGGGGAGGCTGTCCGTGAATACAGGACACAGACAGGTGAATGGTCGCGCGATCCAGACGACGCGTTCCACACCTCAGAGGAGGACGCAAAGGCGATCGTGCGCACGCTGAGGCAGGCGGACAGGGCGCCAGCGCTCTATGAGTACGAGGAGAAACCTGTAGCACAGTAGATGCAGTCCGGGCGTCCGTTTTGGTACTGATGTATTAAAACGGACGCTTTTTCTTATCGCACTTCCCACCCTCGTTCTGCGACGACTGCATACACCTTCTCCATGACGCCGTTGACCTCAGCATCGGTAAGCGTCTTTTCATGTGACTGGAACACCAGCCGGAATGCATACGATGTCCTCCCCTCTTTGGTGAAGACGTCAACCAAGGTCGTCCGCACACGCAACGGTCCTGCTGACGCATTGATGATCTCCTCGACTGCTGCCGGGTCTGTTCCCTCAGTCACCCACAGTGCGATATCGCGTGACACAGCAGGAAAAGCCGAGAACGGCTTATAGACGATCTCCTGTGCGAACGCGATCTGCTCATACGCCGTCGGCGCAGGAAGATTCGTGAACACGTCGGTAAAATTGCACTCAGCGACTCCCTTCTGTGCAGTACATCCCATTTTGGTTCCCAACTGCGCTTCGAGGGAAGCAATAACCGATGCAAGAAGCGCATCATCAGCAGGTGTGTATCCCTGCACTCTGGAACGAACGCCTACGCACAACGATACGTGCTCGCGTATCGTGTTGGATGCTTTATGAAAAACAGTCCCTATCTCAAACACGCGCGTATCTTGCGTGCCGAGCAGATCAACAAGATTCGCATTCTTCAGAAGCACCGCTTCAATATTCTTTCGCAGCGTCGATCGGAGGTACGACTTGTCGCTTGCAAGCGCATTGCGCAGGCGTACATCATCTTTTTTGTTGAATGATGAAGTGATGACTTCTGAGAACCCAAGGGCAGTGAGTATGCCGCGCACCTGTTCACTGTAATAATGCCGGGCATTTATCTCTGCAAGCGGCACTGCCTGAGGCACTTCGGATCGTATATGGTGGTAGCCGTAGAGCCGCCCTACTTCCTCAGTGAAGTCCTCCTCGATGTTCAGGTCATTGCGTTCCCATGGCGGCACAACAGAAAGCATCCCGTCTTCCTTTTGTTCAACTGCCGTGCCGGTACGTTGTATGAAGCCGATGATCTCATCTACTGACAATGAAAGCCCGAGGAGCGCATTTACCCGTGCAGGGTCAACGTCAACCGCATGCACAGGCTTGGATACTTCCTCTTCGTCAATGGAACCGACGCATGTGCCTCCTGCGATCTCCCGGATGAGGGTGGCCACTTCGCGCAACGCGTGCGGGATCAATTCCTGCGAGGGATCATTCTCAAACCGTTTCGAGGCGTCAATGACGATCCCAAGCCTGCGCGCAGTTTTTCTGGTGATGATCGGGTCGAAATGCGCAGCTTCAACGATGATGCGTGTGGTATGCGCATCAACACCGGCAAACGCTCCGCCTTTGACCCCGGCAAGACCGATAGGCCGGTTTGCGCTTTTATCGACGATCAGAAGCTCTGTCCCTTCAAGTACAACGATGCGGTCGCCTTCTTTCCCTCCCTCAGCAATGAGGCTCACCTCCTCCCCCAACTGCGCAAACCGGACCTCGAACTGCCAGATGCCGTCAACCTGCGGAAATTTCTCAGCATCATACGCATGGAGCGGCTGCCCCAGTGCATACATGACGTAGTTCGTGGCGTCCACGATATTGTTGATCGGGCGCTGTCCCAGCGCGATCAGACGATCCTTAAGCCACTGCGGCGATTCTTTCACTTCAATGCCCTCGATGAGTGCAGCCCCGAAGCGGGTGCAGGCGTGCATGTCCTTGATATCAACCGTAATACGGTCGAACACCGGAAGACGCTCTGTGCTCTGGAGCGGATCATGCGCAAGCGGAACACCCGTGATGCTCGCGATCTCACGCGCGATGCCGCGGTGCGAAAGGCAGTATGAGGCGCGGTCAGGAAGCACCTTCACATCAAGGACGTCATGTGCTCCAACTTTTAGGATCTCTTCCACCTCAAACACATGGAACATCAGAAGCTCCTCAAGTTTCTGTACGTCGGGAAGGTTCGGGCCGACGTAGTCTTTAAGCCACTCATGTACAACTTTCATATTTAAAATTGATTGATGAACCTCAGGTCTCCGGAGTAAAAATGACGTACATCATCAACTCCATATTTCATGACTCCGAGGCGGTCGATGCCCATACCGAATGCAAATCCTGAATATTCTTTCGGATCAATGCCGCAGTTGCGCAGCACGTTGGGATGCACCATGCCGGCACCCATGATCTCGATCCAGCGGTTGGCAAGTTTGCTGTCGCTTCCCTTAAGCATCATGTCAACCTCAACCCCCGGCTCGACGAACGGGAAAAAGCTCGGACGGAACCGCACCTCAACATCGCCCCCGAAGAACTTTGAGAAGAAGTATTCAATGGTGCCCTTCAGGTGCCCCATGTGCACCCCTCTGTCGACATAGAGACCTTCGAGCTGATGAAATTGAGCTTCGTGCGTGGCATCGGTCGCTTCATTGCGGAACACCTTGCCGGGCACGATCACACGGATCGGCGGTTTGTGTGCTTCCATGTAGCGAGCCTGTACAGGTGAGGTATGCGTACGAAGGACCATTGGTTCCTGTGTATCCTCCGGAGAAAGGAAGAATGTATCCTGCATGTCGCGCGCCGGGTGGTCCTTGGGAAAATTGAGCTGGTCAAAATTGTAGTGCTCAGTTTCAGCCTCTGGACCTTCCGCAAACACAAAACCAATCTCAGAAAAAATACTGTTGATCTCCGAGATCATCTTTGAAAGCGGATGCTGGTGTCCGTGCTGCATTGTGGCCATACTAACAGATTATTATTGTGAAGCAATTTCGGTAAACACCTCAATATAGTATTCCCCATCCTGCACATAGATGCGTCCTCCGTCCTGCACCACATGAATATCCGTACCCGGATACAACAGCTGGGTATTCTGCCACGAACGGTCATCGACCTCTACAACGTAGAGTCCGTCCTCAAGATGCATAAGCACCAGGTCAACGCTGTCGGGAAAGAAGTCGAACCACAGGACTTTCTTGCCGAGCCGGTCGATGCGGATATCATTGCGGCAGACCCGTTCACCGATGAGCGCGTTTAAATTTGCAATCCCTTTGAACTGCTTCTGCAACGCTTCAGTGATATGCTTGCCGTACTGTGCGGTGGTCTTCTTCTCTCCCTGGTAGACCACGCAATAATAATACGGGACATCTTCAGGGTTGCCGTTCCAGGAGACATACACTTCTCCATCCTGTTCATAAAGTGACACATCGCGCCATGTGCGCGTAGTGGTCGCGTTCAGCAGATCAATGTACGGTATCGAAGTCGCGTGCTCTGTATCGAAGCGGAACGGTTCGATCTCCTCTCCATGGAGCAGCTGGTGCATTTCGGTTGACGATGCGATAAGACTTGCGACATATGCATATTCCGGATTCACCACCAGGCTCGACGTTGCTGTAGAGGACGCCAAGCGCAGCTGTGTTGTGCTCGAGGCAAAGTCGAATGCCGTTGTTGTAGCGGCATCAAAGACCACTCCACGGCCGTCAAGCGGGTCGCTCCACTGTGTAATGATCCTGATCTGAGGAACCTTCGGCATGTTGAAGCTCGCCACCTCGGTTACAAAGTGCGCATAGACCGGCAGATTCTTCACCCATGTCTGCACGTTGTTTCCCTGCACATGAAGCCGGTGCACCCCCGCCTCAAGATTTTGGATATACGCAGCCCGCTGGAACACGCGCATGTCATGTACCGGTTCGTTATTGACATAGATCTCGGTTGCATCAATATCATTGCGGACATAAAGTCCACCGACACTTTTGATGCTCGTGAGCTCGCTTGAGAAATCGAAGCGGTACCCGATGGCATAAAAAACAGAGAACGGGACAGCAAACAAGAACAGCGCAAGCGAGAGCAAAAAAACGAAGCGGCGCTTCTTTTGTGACAGAGGCTTCATTTCGATTGTTGGTGTCATACGTTGCTTTTACGCGTCTTCGGCGTTACCCAGAAGCCCATGTATTTGCCGAGCATCAGGCGCGTCTGCGCATCAAGTCCGGGAATGGCGCTGAAGACGATCATGGTCGCCGGGACAAGTACCCACTGTACCGCAAGGACAATGTAACGCAAGCGGCTTTTATCTTTCGGCCGCGGCGGCAGCATTGTGAGCGAAATAATGGATGATACCACCAGACCGAACATGGCAAGAATGAGAAGGTCGCGGACCATGATCGGCAGATTATAGGAAAGCACCGTCTGATGGAACTCCTGGGTTCCGAGAAAGATTGGCGCCCAGCCGAGAAGGAAGAGCATGATGGGGTTGGTCACTAAAGACCAATAACCCTCCGCCTGCTGCAGACCGACAGTGATTCGTTTCCTGAGGGATATGTTCTTGTTCTTCGTGAAATGATAGATGATATAGGCAAAATTCTCTACGCCGTATGTCCAGCGGCGATGCTGCCTGTAAATATTCTTGATGGTGCCCCACAAGGTCGGCGCTGCATTGGCATCCATAGAGACAGGGTACGAAAGCGGTACCACGTCATATTCTCCGTCGTTTGCCATAAGGAGATTCCAAAAGATGCGGGAATCCTCGTTGACCATATTCACCTGCCAGTACCCCACCTCATAGAGCGCCTGGAATGAAAGCGAATGGGAGGAGAATGTCGCCATGCGTTCCGGCCGCTCCTGCTGTACCATTTCCCAGAATGTCGATGACATAGCAACCACCCGGGCGATCGCAGGAGCTTCCCAAATATTGTTATTGAAGATAGGTACCGGCTGGAATGAGGTCTTCAGCGGACGCTCTGCAGTCATGAAATGCCAAATGAGGCAATTGAAGTAATCCCTATACAGGACGGTATCAATATCGAAGATCGACACCAGTACATGGTTGTACCGTATGCCATGCGGGTCAAGAATTTTGATGCGCGCCTCTTCCGCCGCATAGGACGCGTTCGAACCTTTTCCGGCCATTTCTCCGGGCACATCTTTCGGGTGCGTGGTCACCAAGAACGAACCGAAAGTGCTCCCCCACTTCTCTTGCATTGCGCGGGCAACCTGCTGTGCCCCCTCTCCCGCGCGCTCCTCCGCAGCGAGCACGACAATAAGGCTCTTCTTGTCATACTGCACCTGTGCGAGCGACTCGATGGTCGCATTGACGATATCCTCCGGCTCTTCATAAAAAGGCAGGATCACCATCTGATAGAGGTGGCCGTATTCAAAGCGCTCGATCATCTGCAGCCAGTTGAGCGAAAGATGGTACCGGAGGCGCTTCCAGTTGTATCGGAGATGATATGACAGGAACGCGGTCTTCAAGACCCAGTAGATGGCGAAACCGATGATGAAATACGCTGCGGCGAACGGCGCATAGTTAGACATGAGAATGACCCCGATGAGCGTTGTCCAGGACGCAAAACCAGGCACTATCTCAAGGAAGCGGTAAAAACGACGGTCTTCCCCTACCAGTTCAGGAGCACGCCCTACTTTGAAGTCAGAACGCCGGGCATACGGAAGCAGATGCGATGAATCCTCCATAAATAATATCAAGTGAGTATAACGCCCTTTTTAGCATAAAAAAAGTGGCTTTTTTACAGGAATGTGTGGTTGTGCGCGTCCTAAAACTGACTTTCCTGCGTGCGGTTTCCCCTGATTATTATGGCGGCAATACGCAAATTCCTCAGAGGCACCTGTATCACCGATACAGTTCTCGTTCACTCGGTTATTTCTGCAGGCGAGCTTGCAGTATGACACTCATTCGCTCGACTGTCAGACGTCAACTGACGACCCACGGTTTACTTGGACAAGCGAGCAGACATGGAAAAGTTTACTTTTACATGTACTGCGAGTGCCGTCCAAGAAAAGATATTTACAAAATCGTTCGGAACTGTCCCGCACTTCCTTACCGCAACCAACTGCGCTCAGGTGGCTTTGCAACATAAAAGCCTCAGAGCCACCTGTCAGACTTGAACTGACGACCCACGGTTTACAAAACCGTTGCTCTACCAACTGAGCTAAGGTGGCTCTGAGGCTTTTATACTCGCTCAGAAATTGAGTCGCACCATTATTGCAACTTTTTTTAAAATTGCAACGTGCGCTAATGTGATAACCGCTCCTTTCTCTCCTCCTGGCTCAACGCAACTTCTTCCTTATGTTCTGCAATAGCGTCAAGGTGATTCCTCGTTTTCGACTCGCGTATATCTTTGGCCACTTTCCTGTTCTTTCGGACGAGCTCTTCGACCCTGCTTTCAAGCGCCCGCAGTGCTGTAAGCAGACGCTTGAGGATCGTGTGCGCTCCGTAATGGAGCAGAAGACGCATGAATCCATGAGTGAAGAAAGAGGTCGCTTTCTGTATGTGCTGCTGTATGAACGCAAGCGCCCTGTCAAAGGATTCACGCACACGCGGAAGGAGGATCCTTCTGCCCTGTATATCCTCTACCACATACAGCAGGGTCAGCAGCAACAGCACTGCAATACTTGTCCCCATGTATGCGAGCGCAGTTACCATACTATTTTACAGATAGGCGGCGCACCTCTGTGAGTTGCACGTTCTCGCCGAACTTTTGAACTGCGCCGGTTATGAGTTCACCGATGGTCGTGTCCGGATTTTTTATGAATGGCTGCTCAAGCAGTATCTGCTCCTTGAAGTAGGCATTGAGCTTTCCTTCGAGGATCTTCTCCTGCATGTCTGCGGGCTTGTCTGCGATCTCGGAAGCGAAGACCTCTTTAGCCTTCGAGAGTGCCTGTTGGTCAACCTCTGCCCGTGAGATGAACTTCGGATTGAGTGCAGCAACGTGCATTGCGATTTCGCGTGCAAGAGCGATGAACTCCTCGTTCTTGGAGACGAAGTCCGTCTCGCATGAAAGGAGGACCATCGCGGCAACCTCATTCGTATTGTGCACATAGGAACCGATCGTACCTGCCGCAAGTTCGCGGTCAGCCTTTTTCTCAGCTGCTTCGCTGCGCTTCTTCTTGAGAATGATAAGCGCCTTTTCCATATCTCCTGCTGCCTCCTCGAGCGCTTTCTTGCACTGCATGACCGATATGCCTGTCTGGTCGCGCAGCTCCTTTATTTGTGTTGATGTGATCTCCATAGATACAAATGTACTAAAACTGGTAAGTATTCCCCTCTGTCCGGGAAATGCTATCGTCGGTCAGCAGCTGGGCGGGGTGCGCGGCGCACCTCAGGGCGCGTTGTGCGCACTGGTGCAGGCGTGTAGTTCTTGCGTCCTTCAAGATACGCTGAGGTGAGTTCATCCAAAGCAAGCGCAACGCTTGACGTAAGCGCGTCGTTGAGCACAACCGGCTTCGTTACTTTGGACGCGTCGCAGTCTGAGCTCATGATGGCTACAACAGGAATTCCCATATCTGTTGCCTCCTGCACCGCTATGAAGTCATGACGAGGATCTACAACCAAAAGAATGTGCGGAAGACGATCCATTTTCTGGATGCCGCCGAAGTTGAATTCGAGCTTATTGATCTCGCGGCCGATGACCACGCGCTCTTTTTTGATGTATTTGCGTTCGAGTTCTCCTGATTCGCGCTCAGAGACGAGTGCCTTGAACCGTTCGATCCGCTTGCGGATTTCGCTGAAGTTCGTAAGAACCCCGCCGATCCACCGGTTTACGACAACTGGCATCTCCGCCTTTGCAGCATATTCGCGCACCACCGAAGCCACCTCGTCTTTGGTACCGACGTAGAGTACAGTCTTGCCCTGCTCTCCTGCCTCTTTGAGCATCTGCTTGGCGTCTTCAATAAGCGCAGCAGTCTGCTCCAGATCAATGATATCTGTGCCGAGCTTGTTGCCGAAAATATACGGGGTGATGGTCGGGTGGCGACGGCTCTTGGTAAAACCAAAATGTGCGCCGGCATTGAAAAGTCGTTCAATGAGCGATGAATTGTTTTCTGACATGCGTAATGATTACTGATCCAAACTGTCCTTGTTAACTAATAAACTGGTGCATAAGGATACATCGAGGTGGCTTTTCAGTGCCGCACGAGCCTTATTGACAGTTCTCAGGTGTCTGGAGATTGTATCCGGAACAAAGAAAGTGCCCGGTACAAGCGGGGGCAATACTACCACACCATATGGCGCGTTTCAACCCTCAAGCGCGGCTGCATCACGCAGCGCCTCGAGCATATCGTCGAGCTCTCCTGCAAACGTACTCTCAATTGAGTGCCACGATTCCTTGATCCGGTGATCCGTGATGCGGTTTTGCGGGAAATTGTACGTGCGGATCTTTTCAGAGCGGTCGCCCGTACCGATCTGGTTCTTGCGGGTGCTCGCATGGGTTTTCGCCTCTTCTTCCTCATGCAGGGCTTCAAGTTTCGCGATCAGAATAGCCATCGCCTTTTCCTTATTCTTGAGCTGAGACCGTTCCGACTGGCTGCGGACATCGATGCCGGTCGGCTTGTGGATGAGCCGGACAGCAGTCTCAACCTTATTGACGTTCTGTCCGCCAGCGCCGCCAGAACGGGAAAATTCCATCTCTATGTCACCGGCATTGACCTCGATGGTTGGCTTCTTGCGCAGCGGCAATATGGCAACCGATGCGGTCGATGTATGGATGCGGCCGGCTTTTTCTGTGACCGGGACACGCTGAACGCGATGGACGCCCGTTTCGTACCGGAGCGCATCATATGCATCGGGGTGGAGTATCTCGAATGTCGCTTCCTTATAACCGCCGCTTTGGGCGAACGATTCGGAGTTCACTGTCTTTTGCCATCCTCGTTTCTCGGCGTATTTCAGATACATCGATGCGAGCTCTGAAGCGAACAGAGCTGCCTCATCGCCTCCCGCTCCTGCGCGGACCTCAAGGATGATACCGTACGGCTTTGCCTCCTC
This sequence comes from uncultured Candidatus Saccharibacteria bacterium, assembly GCA_964552045.1. GTDB lineage: Bacteria > Patescibacteriota > Minisyncoccia > Phycocordibacterales > UBA918 > OLB19. The sequence continues at coordinate 100,819 of CAZKFF010000001.1, forward strand.
CTCTTTTGAGGATTCGATGATCGCATCCATCTCGGCGAACATGCTCTGCAGCTGCTGCTGAATCGTTGCGATCTCTTCGTTCGCGAGTTCCGCCATCTCGGGATCAGAATCCGCGAGCGCTTGCGCGTCTGCGAGCTTCTGCGTGTACGCATCGAACTGGGACGCGAGGAATTGCGTTTTGTGATTCTCCCGGAATTCCGCTAATTTTTCCTGATCAAACTCCATAGTGAATAAACATAAGCATACAACAAAAAGCGCCCGCGTGTCGTAAAAGTCTTTGACCGTACGATGCGCGTGCGCTTTGTATCGTTACGCCTTCTTCTTGCGCGAAGCAAGCGATGCGCGTGCCTTGAACCGTTCAACACGTCCTGCAGTATCCATCACTTTTTCCTGTCCGGTGTAGAACGGATGTGAGGCGCTTGAAACGTCGATATACGCAATCGGATATTCCTTGCCGTCCTCCCACTTGTCTGTGGCTTCAGTATCAATGGTGGATCCAACAAGAAAACGGGTTCCACTTGAGTTGTCGTGGAAGATCACGAGTCGGTATTTTTCCGGGTGAATGTCTGTTTTCATGGCCAGTACTATAACAAATAAATGTATTTTGACAAGAACGCAGGCACAGAGCACTATCCGGCGTCAAGTGTGCGGATATCTCCTTCGAGCCGTGCCTTTCGTTCCATCACCTGATCCCCGTAAAACTGGTTCTCCGACCGTGACGCGCCTCCCCACCCTGCATAGTAGCGCAGCGCCGCAAGCCGATCGCTTGCATAGCTGCCGGTTGCGCCATTGTCCCGCAAGAGAAGCGCCGCTGCCATAAAGGCATCCTGCTTATTGAACGGATTGGAGGCGGTGGAGCCTCCTGTAAGACTGCGGATGGCATCCTGCGCTTTTGAGTACACATATCCCCCGCTGCCATTGCTGACAATACCTCCATAGATCGCCCAAGTAGACGGAATGAACTGCAGCGGACCCATCGCGCCTCCCCAGCCGATACGCGAGCCGTCTGCACGCATAAGCGGGCAGGAAACGTTCTGTGTGGATGCTTCAAAACCGAGTACATCTGCAATTGCCAGGAAAATAGGTGCATCACGTTCAGGATGCATGACCGATTTGCCCTGGCGGATATCTCCCACCTGGCACGAGCCAGTGTTGCTGCCGTAATTCGACTCTTGCTCGACAACCGCGAGAATGAGTGCCGGACTGACACCCGTTTGAGTCCCCGCGTATTGCGCGAGCGCTACTGCCTCAGGGAATGGGATCGCGCCGCTTCCTCCGAGCAGCTGGAAGAGCTGATTGCGCAGCTGTGCGGCAGTTTTCTGTTGTGAAGCAAGCAGTTCCTGATATGCCTTTTCTTCTCCTTTGGTCACTTGAAGAATCTGTTCTTTCTGTCCTTCTTTCGCCTCGATCTGCTTTTTTTCAAGTTCCTGCAACTGCTTCATGCGTGCTTCAGCAGTCTGCTTCTCCTCAAGCGACATCTTCTGCGTCTCCGTATCGGTTTTTATTTCGGTGAGCGCCTGGAGCGAATCGTTGAGTGAATGCTTCACCGCATGGAAGCTCTCAACATCAGTGAAAAAATCCGAAAAGCTCTGGTTGCTGAGCAGCACCTCCACCAGTGAGTAATCATCGACTGCTTCGGTCTGGCGTATAAGTTCGGCAAGAGACGTGCGCTGCTTCTCCAGGCGTTCATTGAGAATGCTGATCAGCTCTTCCTTGTCGCCGATCTGGTCAGTGAGCGACGATATAGCAAGCGCTCGCGCCTGAATGCCGAGCTGCGCTTTCTCTATCTCGGCATCAAGGATACCGAGGTCGCGCTCCAGTGACTGCCGCTCCTGCTTTTTGCCTTCAACAAGCTGCTGCTGCACGATCATCTGCTTCTCCACCTGCTGCAGCTGCGCTTCGATGCGTGCACGCTTTTCTGCATCCGTCTCCGCCAGAGTCACCTGCGGCAGCAAATAAGCAGCGCACAGAAAAATAGCAACGTATCTTCGCATGATACCTGTAGTATAGCATCTGCAGACAAGAAAACACCCGCGCATGCGGGTGTTTTCTTGTGGGATGCTCATTTATTCTTTTGCTTCCGTCTCCTCGGACTTTCCTTTCGCCTCGACTTCCACAGCGTCCATATCAACCGGTACTGCTTCTGGCTCCGGCTCCTCCTCCACCTCCTGAACGAGTGCGACAACCTCTTCGCCGTCATGCTCTACTTTGATGCCATTCGGCACAACGAGGTTCTTCACATGGATCTGCTTCTCAAATGTATCAAGTCCGCTGATATCAACTTCGATATGCTGCGGCAATGCGCTTGGCTTGCAGGTGATCTCTATCTCGTGAAGTACTTTTGTGAGCGAGCCTCCGGTTTTTGTAGCCGGCGCTTCGCCGACGAACTCAAGCGGCACGTGCACAGTGATCTCCTTGCCTTTCTCAATAGCATAGAAGTCCACATGTTCGACTCCTCCCTTCGCCGGGTTGAACGACACGTCATGCACCAACACCTCAATGTCTTCACCGAGACCCACGAGATTGATGATCGTCGATTCCCCTGCTTCTTTGAGCATCTTCTCAAACACACCCTTATCAACCGCAATCGAAAGCGGCTCCTGCTTTGGACCATACACTACCGCCGGAATATTGCCGGCATTGCGCACCGCCTCAGCCCGAGTAGTCCTTTGCGTAACCTCTAATTTTACTGTCATAGTGCGAATACCATATCACAATTTGGGGAAAGCTCAATGCTCGTTTAGCCCCTGCTGCTATACTGTCTGTATGTCTTTAGCATATGATTTTGTAGCGATCGGAGACCTGGTCATTGATGCATTTATTGAGCTTTCCAAGGATGAAGCCGACGTATCCATCGACCTCGATACCGGCAGGAAGACCCTCCTGATGAAATTCGGGGAGAAGATACCGTATGAGAACGTGACGGTAGTGAACGCCGTCGGAAATTCCTCGAACGCCTCGGTCTCAGCACGGCGACTCGGACTGCAATCCGCCCTTATTTCAAGCGTGGGGCATGACCGGTACGGCAATGACTGCCTGCAAACGCTCCGCGAAGAAGGCGTCCATACCGATTACGTGAAGGTCCATGAGGGCAAATCCACCAATTATCACTACGTTCTCCGTTATGGGCCTGAACGGACGATCCTTATAAAGCACGAGAAATTTCCCTACCTGCTGCCCAATTTCGAAAAGCCGCCGCGGTACATTTATTTCTCTTCCATCGGCGAGCACGGACTGCCTCACCATTTTGAGATAGCGAAGTTTGTGCGCGAACACCCGGAATCAAAGCTCGTATTCCAACCGGGCACGTTCCAGATCAAGCTCGGAGCTGAAAAGCTGCAGGAAGTGTACGAGCAGACCGAGATATTCTTCTGCAACAAGGAAGAGGCGCAGACCATACTGAAGACAACACAGCAGCACATTCCCACGCTGCTGCGTGACTTCAAGAAACTCGGGCCGAAGCTTCCGGTCATCACCGACGGTCCCGGTGGTGCGTATGTGGTTGATGAAAATGACCAGGCGTGGCATATGCCTATGTACCCCGATCCTGCGGATCCGGTTGACCGAACTGGCGCAGGCGACGCATTCTCCTCAACCTTCACTGCCGCAATAGCACTCGGGTTATCGCCAAAGGAGGCGCTCGCATGGGGACCGATCAATTCCATGTCGGTGGTCCAATACATTGGCGCACGAAAAGGGCTTCTGACAAAAGACCAGCTGTTGCAGTACCTGCAAAATGCGCCTGCGACATACACAGCCAAAGAGATTGACTAGACTGCATACATAAAGGAAAAGGCCGAAAGCTTCGCTTTCGGCCTTTTCCTTTTAGCGCTCTACGGCGGCCCTAACCGCTGCAATAATGGAATCTGTATCCATGCCGTAATGAGCAATGAGTTCTTCCGGATCGCCTGATTGCCCGAACTGATCCTCAACACCGACCCTGATGATCCGCTTGGGGGCATGCGCACTGTAGTACTCCGCAATAGCCCCGCCCAATCCTCCGGCAACCTGATGCTCTTCGACAGTCACAATAAGATCATGAGCTTCCCCGAATTGGTCGAGCGCCGCCGTATCGAGCGGTTTGACCGTCGGCATGTGGAGCAGAGAGGCGCCGATTCCCTCCTCATTGAGTCGCTGCGCGGCAGACAATGCATTGTGCGCCAAAATCCCTGTGCTGATTATCCCGACTGTTTTTTCGTGAGCAGGGTTCTTATGGAAAAAAGTGTATGCTTTGCCGATCTCAAAGGGCGAGGACTCAGTTGTCACCACAGGAGATTTATCCCGGGCGATGCGAATATACACCGGCCCGTCGTACTCCGCAGCGGCAAGCACCGCCTTCTGTGCCTCATGCACATCGCACGGGGCTATGACCACCATGTTCGGCATTACACGCATGAGTGCGATGTCCTCTATCGCCTGATGTGTTGCTCCGTCCGGTCCCACAGAGACGCCGGCATGAGCGCCGATGATCTTCACATTGCGGTTGTTGTAAGCAATGGTCGTTCGCACCTGTTCCCAGCTTCGTCCGGGAGAGAACATCGCATATGAAGCGATAAACGGTATCTTCCCGCAGGCAGCCATGCCCGAAGCTACCGAAGCCATGTTCTGCTCGGCGACACCCACCTGCACAAACCGCTCAGGGAACGCCTCTGCAAACAGATTGGTGCGCGTCGATTCTGTGAGATCAGCGCATAAGGCGACAACGCGCGCATCCTTTTCTGCCGCCTCTTTCAGACCTGTGCCGTATCCGTCCCGGTTCGGTATTTTTTCTACCTGATCGGTGCATATTCTTTTGTCGAGATGATCTGCAAACATACTTATGAGTCTGATGGGATTATGGTCCCTCCGAGCGTGCGCAGCCGCTGGAGCGCTATTTTCGCCTGCTCACTTCGCGGCACCCGGTCTTCCGGTCCCTTGCCCGGAGGATTACCGTGCCATTTGAAGTCGCGCTCGAACACATCCACGCCTTTTGAAGGGATGGTGTTGGCGATGATAACCGATGGCTGGGAATAGATCGCCTGTGCTTTTCCGATGGCGTCATTGACCGCACGGATATTGTGTCCGTCCACTTCCTGCACATCGAAATTGAATGATTCAAATTTTTCCCGCAGCGGCTCGAGCGGCATTACGTCCTTGGTAAAACCGTCTATCTGAATGCCGTTGCGGTCGATGATGACCACGAGATTATGAAGCCCCTCCTTCCCCGCAAGCATAGCCGCTTCCCATATCTGCCCTTCGTTGAGTTCGCCGTCCCCGCAGATGCAATAGATGAACCGGGAGGTATACGGATTGTCCATGCGCTGCGCAATGGCCATGCCCACCGCCTGCGAGAGGCCCGAGCCTAAAGGTCCGGAACTCGTTTCGAGGCCCGGAAGCGACTCCCGATGCGGATGCCCCTGCAGACGCGAACCGAATTTGCGCAGTGTCAGCAGCTCCTCAATGGGAAAATAGCCCGCGTGCGCCATGGTCGCATACAGTACCGGACAGATGTGTCCTGCTGAAAGTACGAGACGGTCGCGGTCCTCCCAGTCCGGGTTCTTTGGGTCATGCTGCATGACGCTGAAATACAAAAGCGTGAAGATATCTGCCATATCAAGCGGACCGGCAGTATGGCCGCTGCCGGCCGCAACCAGCATTTCTATTACGCTCTGACGTATCTCGTTCGCTTTCAATTCGAGCGCTTCTATCTCGGAAGTGGAAAGATAATGCATAACTACCCTTTAGTATATCCTTAGGAGAGACCAATGAGGCGTGCGAGCTGTTTATAGGCGGCGGCAGGATCCTTTGCGCGTGCGATCGCTGAACCGGGAGCAAAACGATTTACTCCCGCGTCGCGCAGACGCACGATAGTGTCCGCATTGACCGCGCCGTCGACTGCGATCTCCAGAGAAGGATGCGCTGTACGGAGCGCGGACACAGTCGCAATAGTCCGTTCGTCGAACGGCTCCCCTTGGACGCCGACATGCGCAATACCCATCACCTGCACAAAGTCTATCTCCGGGATATATGGCTCAAGCTCCGCATGCGGAATGTCATTGGTGACCGCAATACCGATTGAGTACCGATGCTCGCGCGCATGCGCGATGCATGCGGTGTATTCCTCTGTGCTGCCGAAGTGTATGACCACGCGCTTGACTCCCATGGATGCGCACAGGTCTAAAAAACGTTCGGGGTGCACGCACATACAGTCGATCTCAAGATCAAATTGTTTTGTATAGCGCTGCAGCTTACCCAATTCTGCCTCGGCATTGGTCACCAGAAATGGCCACGAAGTGTGCGGCACGAATACTCCATCGACGATATCTATCTGGACCGCGTCTGCCGTTCCCGCAAGGGCATCAAGCAGTGTGGTAATTTCCTCAAAGGATGAGGCAGGAAGCGACGGCGCAAGAGCCAGGGATGTATTCGGCGCGTGCACGCTGCTCAGCGTCTCGAGTTCCTCTATGCGGCGGTCATATTTCTCTTTTGGCTCATGCGCAGAAGCGAGCCAGAGCGCCACCGCCTTCTTGGCGGTCTGCTGGTCGAGGAATCGTGCGCCGAGCGACAGCACATTTGCGTCATTGTGCTGCCGTGAAAGCTTCACGATCTCATCACTTCCGCCGTAATAGACCGCAGCGCGGACGTCATGGAACCGGTTGGCCATCATGGCCTCCCCCTGCCCTGAGCCGCCGAGAATGATCGCCTTGGTCTGAAGCGGCCGCGCACTTACTTCCCTCGCAGCTTTCGCTATAAAGTCAGTGAAGTCATCCTCCGCATCGTACGCGTATGCGCCGCAGTCAACAACCTCATACCCGAGCTCATCTCTGACATAGTCGATGAGCTTGTCTTTGAGTTCGAATCCGGCATGGTCAGAAGCAAAATAAATTGTATCCTCCATAGAAAAAGATCACATGCCCGTTTTTGCATTGAAGAATCGTGAGACTGCAGCCACGTGAGTGACAAGCGTGTGGGTATAGCTTGACTCGTTGTCGTACCACGCAAGTACCTTCACGAGGTTGCCGTCAACCACGCGGGTCATGGCCAGGTCAGCAATAGCGCCATATCGTGCGCCGATGATATCGGAAGACACGAGCGGCTCGTCCGTCACCGCAAAAAGATCCTTCCAGTTATCGGTTACAGCGGCTTTTTTGAGCGCTTCATTGACCTCTTCAACACTGGTATTGCGGGACGCGATGAAGGTGACGTCCACGATCGAACCGACCGCCACTGGAACGCGGATGGCAATGCCATCAAACTTATTGGACAGGTCCGTGTGCGCAAGCGTTGTTGCTTTTGCAGCGCCGGTAGATGTCGGCACGATATTCATAGCAGCTGCCCGTCCTGCCCGGAGATCCTTCTTGTTCGGACCGTCAACAAGCGACTGGGACGCGGTATAAGCATGGGTGGTGTTGAGTATTGCCTTTTCAATACCGATCGCTTCCTTGAGGATTGCGATAAGCGGGCTGGTTGCATTGGTGGTGCAGGAGGCATTGGAGCTTATGGTGCAGGTTGCGAGCATGGCGTCATTGACGCCCATGAGCACAGTAGCCCCGGTTACGCCCGCAGCAGACGGGTCGTCCTTTACCGGGCCAGAGATCACCACGCGCTTCGCGCCGGCATCGAGATGGGCCTTGGAGCCTTCATAGCTGGTGAAAAATCCGGTTGATTCGACCACCACATCAATGCCCATATCATTCCATGGCAACGCCTTCGGATCTTTTTCCTGCAGGAAGGTGATCTTCTTGCCGTCGATCAAAAGCGCTCCTTCCTTTACTTCAATATTCATCTGCGCATGGCCGTAGACGGTATCGTACTTCAAAAGATATGCCAGGCTTTCGAGCGAGCCGAGATCATTGATGGCCACTATCTCAAAATCGGGATGACCGAACGCCATTCTGAAGAACGTGCGGCCGATGCGACCAAAACCGTTGATTGCTACTTTCGCCATGGATCATTGAAAATTATATTGCTAACTGCATATAACTATACGCCATCATCCTTCCTTCATACAGGGGTATTATCCTCACGCTACTTCCGCTTTGCGAGCACTGCGAGGATGAAAACCACGCAACACAGCGCGATGCACGCCAGGAAGAACGGGTGCACGAAGAACAAGGGCAGGCCGGAGATGACCGCAGCCCCGGTAGTACTGCTCTCGATGAAGACAAAAGATGCACAGAGCAAACCGGTACAGAACAGCACGATACACAGTACTTTCAGGGCAGCAACGGCTGTGTGACGAGTCATCTTTTTACGCACGATCACATACACAAGCAATAACAGAAGCCCGAGGGCAATCGCCCAAAAGAAAGGCCCTGTAGTGTAGAAAATCCGCTCCGTACTTCCCGACAAGCCTGTGGGCGATAATGGTGCGCCTGCAAGGAAACGGTACGAGCCTTCAACCTGCTGCATCTTCTGAGTCTTGTGGTCAAACACGGTAACGACAACCGGATAGACTCCGGCTGTGCGAAGCGGTGCTATATGTGCTTCATAGTCTGTCTTGTCCTTGTTGATGCGCAGGAGGAACGAGAACGTGAGATTCTGATCCACCGGATGCGTGAACGTCACGCGGACGGTCTTCAGATGTTCCGGGAGCTTTTCATATGCTATGCGCAGAAGAAACGGTGCATTCGCATCAAGCGTGCCGCCCTGAACCTGTGCGCCATTCTGTATGACTTCGATATCGCTAAACGACAGCGGGAATGCCGGATAATGCTCGGTGTCACCGCTGGTTGCAATGGCCTGTTGCGCTGCGGCAACCACCGCGCCTGAGGAAATGTTGCCCTGCGTGTCGTACGCAAATACCGTATAGTACTGCGCGTCATATTTTGAAAGTGCCCGGCTGTCTGAAAAGACTTCGGCATCTCCCTGATACGCGATGAACCCGTCATACGGATCATCCGGATAGAACAAGTGGCTCCGCACAATGCGCACAAAGGCGAAATCGGGATCGCTTGGGTTCTCCCATGAAAGCTCCACATCATTGCCAGACAGAGCCGCGCGCAAACCGGAGACATTCGACGGCGGCGTTATGTCGGGTGCTTCAAGTGTTTTGAATTCTCCTGATGAAAGCGCGTGCCTGCGCCCGTCGCGGTCAAAGCCGAGCAGCTGATAAGAATAGGTCGTACCGGGCTCCAGATCGGTGATTACAGTCGAGTGGGTATGCTTGAAGAGCTCGTTTGAGACGAACCCGAGTTCATATGCTGCGGTCCTGCCCCAGCGCAGTTCAAACTGTGCATAGCCTCTTGTCTGCCATTCCACCTGTACGGTTCGGATATCCGGGATGACATCAAAATGGATCAGGTACAGATCGCTTCCACCGCCTCCATCGTCAGACACAGGCGCAGGTATGTCCAACGTAGTGGTGGAAACTGCCGCTGACGATGACGAGAAGTTTTCGGATGTATCGAAAGCGGTCACAAAATAGCTGTACAAGGTGTCCGCAGTCAGGCCGGTATCCGCATAGGTGGTCAAAGATGTGGTTGCAATCTGGATTGCATCACGGAAGACCTGGTATCCGCCAAGCACGGTATCGTCAGTTGCGGCATTCCATGAAAGGTCGATCTGCGAAGAAGCAACCGGCGTTGCGCTTAGTCCTGTCGGAGTCGTGGGCGGATTGGCGTCCCCCACTATACGCATGCGTACATTGAACTCGTCCGTCTGTGCCTGCGCTGCAAAAACGCAGACGAAGAGAAATACAGCCACATGTATGCAGAGTCTGGAGATCATAAGGGCAGTGCGGTTACTGTTGTTGTGGCAACATACGAGCCGGGCGCCTGGATGACCGACCCCCCCACCCCAACACGGAAGCGGATCGATGTCGTCGCGCCTGTGGGATGATTGGCGCTTCCGTGAGACGCAATTATTTCAGGTGCGGTAGAAAGACCGTCCCAGCATGCAAATGGCGTTTCTCCGGAGCCGGTATTGCAGGACGACCCATTGTCCTTAAAGCGCTGCACAACGTCAGCGCCTTCGGGAGTGTAGCCCAAATGCGCGTCAGCTGCGCCAGTTTCGAACGAGAAGTCCGGATCGCCCTGCGGTGCATAATCTGCGATCGCATCGGGTCCTTTCTGCATAGCCGGACTGTCTGATGCGGCAATGGAAAGCGCATAGCCGGAAGGACTGTCGGTGATGACCGTAACAGTGGTCGATCCGTTCGCTATGCCGCCTGACACACCCGGAATCGACGGAGAGAGCGCAATATCCGATGACGCGCTGAGCGCGATGTATACCTCCTGCATCTGCTGATATCCCGCCTTCAATGCGTAGTTCGTACTCGTGGACACACCGCTTGCAAGTTCTCCCGCAGTGGATTCCAAGACATAATTGGTTGAAGTGGAAAGCCCGCCACTGAAGTTGATGCTGTCGCTCTGGATCTGAAAGTTACTGCTCTCCATCACCTGCGCGCCGGCACAATGAAGGCTGGCTACGACCAAAAGTGTAGCGATACTTGCTTGAGATAATGGCGAGAATAATTCTCTCCACATGGCACAGGTTACTTAGACTTTCGTTTAAACTCGAAATTTCGTGCAAAGAAGCGAATTATGAAGAAGACGAGGAAGAGTCCGAGGAATACCGGCAATACGATCTTCCACGGAAGCACCCAGAAGGTTATGGTCTGCGTATCGATAATGTCATCATACCCGCGGTTGATGTGTGCAGTTGCTGTGTACTTGCCGATGAGCAGCTCACGGTTCCAGGAGATCTCCCGCGAACGCAGCGATTTCGGCAATGCAAACCACGGATCAAGCTCAACGAAGCCGACCTCCTCATTGAAGAGGTTCGTAATCCTGATCTCTCCGTACGGATTCAGGTGGAGGTCTCCTTTGTTCTCGTACAGTATCTGAAAATTGATCGGGCCTTCAGTGAAGAACTGCTGATCGGGTACCGTAGCAAAACTGTGCAACTCTCCTGCTATCTCCGTTTCTCCAGGAATGGTCAAGAAAAAAAGCGTTCCTACACGGGAAATGATAGCTGAAGACGGTGAGGCACCATTCGTTTCAGCAATGTCGGCCTTCTTCGAAACGGTTGTAACAAGCACACTGCCGTAGCGTCCGCCCGGTTCAGCATTTGGAGGGACTGCAACAGTTACTGGAATACGAGCCCGTTGATTGTGTTTAAGCGTCAGCTTCTTGGTCGGAAGCTGTATATAGTCTTTGAGCGTATAGGGACCCCTGTCATCACCGAGAAGCACGACAGGTGTCCGAGGATCATCGGAGCCGGTTGCGTCTTCAACAAACAGTTCAAACTCGCGTTCCTCGCCTGTTCTGTTTGAGACGATGATCTCAACAGTCTTAGATGAGCCGGGAGCGACCGTGAGTTCAGTCTTGCCCGGTCCGACCACAAAGTCACCAGGAACCTCGTCCGACGCAGAGGTGAGCATTTCGGTTGAGTATCCGGCCTGGGCAGGAGTTTGAACGGTTCCGGCCTCCTGGGTAGGATCCCCTTCCATAGCGTCTGTGCCAGTTGCTGTTTCCTGTGCAGAAGCCGGAAGGCCGCCGAGCAGCATGGCTGCAAACAAAACAACAACTACCGCACACACAGAGGCGGTAGTTGCTGTCTTAAAGGAGTGACCATTCATCATTAGAATGATTTTATGCTAGTTAGTTGTGGCGGTCAACGTAGCAGTTGCTGTGTAAAATCCGGTTGAAACTGCAGGACTTGGATTGGAAGGCACCAGAACGCGGAAGCCGATTGTGGTTGTTGCTCCTGAAAGCGGTGTTGCGGTACTTCGACTAATGATCGTTTCTGCTGCGTCATCAGGATCGAGCCAACATGTGTTTGCCGTATCCCCGGAACCAGTATTACATGCAGAGCCATTGTCTGCGAACGAAGGATCAAGATCAGAAGATGATGAGGCTGCGACCGTATAACCAAACTGTGCATACGTCTCAGCGCCGAAACCATAATCCGGTACGCCGACAGCTGTTGGATTGTAGTTTGAGATATATCCTCCGCCGCCATCCTTTGTCATGGCAGTCGTGCTTGAAAATGCGATGGTCATATTATAGCCGGCTGTATTGTTGGTATTCACGCGGACCGTATACGAACCGTCTGATTGACCTCCAGTGAGACCAGCAATGTTTGGAGACATAACCACATCAGTTGATGTTGCGATGAAGGCGATCTCAGCAGTGATCTCCTGGGTCACTTCAAATGTATCGGTTGCCTGAGCCAGTCCTACCTGCGGCTCAAGCATGAAGAATGAAGCAAGCGCCAACAGCGACGCGAGCGTTGCGGCAACCAGTGCGCCAAAGGTTGAATGCCTGATAAGTGTAAGGGTCATACGTTGTTGTGTGTTTATGATTAACTTCCTTTAATTATAGGGTGGATTTGCTCTCTCTTCCCTCTCTTTTTGGCTCTTCTGTGGATTACTTTGCAGGCAATAAATAAGGACACTTTATAAAGTGTCCTTATTTTGTGGCCCAATCCTACTACGGATTATGTCTCCTGCGAGGTCGGCAAGACCTTGACCGTTGCCTCAGCCGATCGCGTTGTGGAGCCAAGTGTGCATTCGAGCGTGTACGTTGATTCCGAAGTGATGCCGACCACTGTTCCCTCTCCTTTAACCTCTGTTACAGACATGCCAGGGCCTTTCACGGTACAATTTTCCGCATTGCCTCCGTCCCAAGTGACCGTCACCTCACCTCCATAACGGATAAGTCCAGGCACAGCACTGATAGATATGTTGGACATCGTCAATGGATTATCTACCGCACAAGACAAGTAGGTATATGCGCTGCTGCCGGAAAGTGTACCGTCGGTACAGGTACGGTTTATTGAGCTGCATGTTTCGCCGTCCGGAACCAGATTTTCATCGTACAGTTTGCGGGTCGAACCATCGGCTATAGTGACGCCATTGACCGAACAATCTCTTTTGACCGTCGGGGTCGGCGACGAAGGCTGCGCTGGCGTCTGCGTTGCTGGTGTCGGGGTTGTCTTTGGAGTTGTTTTCGGCGTCGGTGCCGGGTCAATGGTACATGAGGAGTACTTGAACTTGTTCTTTCCGGAAAGATCGCCATCGTCACATGTGCGTTTTATGAATTCGCATGTCTTTCCATAGTCAACATTCCGGTCCTTGTAGAATTTCCTCGATTTCCCGTCCTTTACCGTGACGCCATCAAGTTTGCAATCCTTCGGTTTTTCGCACACGAGCTCAGTGGTGCTCCAGGAGAAGAAGAATAATTGGTGCTTTACTGTCTTCTGTTCGCACCAGCTCTCCTTATAACAGGTTCCTTGGTAGAGGACGTATCCATTTTTACATTGCGGCGTCGGTGTGCGGGGTGTGGGATTATTCGGCGTCGGATCATCATTATTCAAACCACAGGGGTCGTTTGGACCAGAACAGGCACTCGGTGTGCCACCATATGAGGCCTCTGAGGGACTCTGCGAGTATGAACCCTGACGGTAATATGAACTCTGCGAATACCCACTGGGAAGTGTCGCAGATATGGGCGAGGGAACGCCGAAACCTGTATCTGTTCCGGTTAAACCACCCGCATTGCATGACGGACAGCCCGAATCAGAGAGTGCACCCGATGGATTGCCCGCCGTGCCACTATTGACCAGTGCCCGCTGATCCTCGTCGGTAAGCCGCGCGTTAGCAATTATGGGCATCGCGTATAGCAATACGAGGGCGAAGCAAATGTAAACGTACGGACGTAAATATTTATTCATATGATCAGGGGTTATTCGATCCAGTCACTTACAATGATACTCGACTGCGGGAATGCATTGAGCGGTGTCACGGTAGTCACCACTCCGGAAAGCAAGTTCAAAAGTGTCAGTCTCCTATTTTCTGCTTCCGCTCCTGATGCTGGTGCCCAATCGACCTGTTCGAACGCAAGCCATTGGCTGTCCGGAGAAAAGACCGGCCAGAAAGCCTGTATATCATGAACCTCGCTTTCTCCCAGCGTGAACGGAGCCCATGAGGTGATGGCAGATACCGATACTGTCTGCACGAATGCATCGGTCATAGCCAGCATTTTCCCATCCGGAGATATATCGAACATGCGTTCAGTCGAAACCAGATTTTCATCCAAAACTACAGCGAGTCTGTCCTGTTTGTTTGTCACGGAGTACGCATGCACACCGTCATTCGCCAGATAAACAATCTGCGAACCATCCGGAGAGAAGCGCGCATTATACCCGTGCGCTATAAATTGCGGTTCTTGTACATCCTGCACCAGATATATGCTCCAAGTGCTCGGCAAGTAGTACGCTTTTGTGTCTGTCGATTTCTCGGGCGGAACTTCGAAAGTGTATGACGCGCCTGTTGGTGCCTGCCGGACATTCCAGAAAGGTCTCTGTGCTGTTGTGGACGCATACAAGACCTCATCACCGAGAGTGTCTTTAAGGGTACGGAACACAGCTACTTCGGGCGTGGCGCTCTTTACGAGAAAACCTGACCCAAGTGCGGTCTGTTTGTCGTTTGACACACTTGGCATGAAGTAATTGAAGAGTGAACGTTCGAGAGTTGACTTACCCAGGTCGAAGACAGCGAATATCGTTCCACTCGCATGTGGTTCCTGCAGGTTAAGCAGTATCTGACCCGACGGTGGCTCCATAGACTCTTCTGGAAGATCTGTATCCTCATCCATTTCAGAATACGTGTTCGTGAGTACTGGCCCGGCAGGATTCCAGACGATCTTGATACCGATCACAATAGAAAGCAGGAGCAGAAACAACAAGAAGCATACGAGAACTATACCCAAGATGTTGCGTGTGGGCTCTTGCGGCTCTCGTGTATAGAGAAGGCTCATAAAGTATGTAGCGCACCTACAGACAGCACAATCAATGATAAGCATCGCTGTGGGTATTCTGCATCTGCGCTTAAACTCTCCCTATAGTATAAGCCACATCCCTAACTCATGCGCTGTAAAAGGAAGGGCGGATGTGGATTACTCCCAAAGTGAGTGGGGCTATATTTCGCCGCCGCCGCCGCCACCGCCGCCGCCTGCCTGGGTATACGGCTTTACCTGAATGGCATCGACCTTGACCGTATTCTGATCCGGCTGGTCAATGACACGGACGAAGAAGTTGCCGCCTGAGAGGTCACTTGGACTCCAGCTGCGGCCCCAGGTATCGGACGCACCGCCGAGCGTATAGACTGCGTCGCTTCCCGTGAGCACGGATGTTGCCTTTGTCGCCGTCACACTTTCGTCGCCATTCCAGGAAAGTGCCACCTGAATCGTTCCCGCCCCGGTTGAACCGGACGCTTCAAGCTTCACTTCGATACCGGTCACCGTATTCCCTGCCGGCACATTGAAGCCGAAGACACTGTACGACTGACGAAGGTCCGCCGATGCAGCCGTTGCGTAGACGTCGTCGGAGGTAAGCGCATTGCTGCCGTTTGTCCACTCATTGTAGAGTTCTCCGGTTGCGGTCGGCGCTTTGAAGCCGGGTTCGTTGCCAATCTGCTCTCCATTATCCTCTTCCCCTACTCCGCCGCCGCCGTTGTTGCCGCCGCCGCCGATGTCACCATCACCTTCTGGTGCATCGTCTCCCACTTCAGCGCTGAAGAGACTGCCGCCGCCCTTATTGCCGCCGCGGATATGCTGCACTGAGGTCACACCTCCGAGCGGGACAACAACTCCTTCAGTCGTCGCGCCCGTGCCGGTAACACCGTTACGATTGAGGTCAATGGTCAGATACTCATTGGTATGTACGCCCGTGACATCTCCCGTAAGGACATAGTCTTTGGTCGTCGTTGCATCCCATGATGTTGAGAATGTTATTGTCCCTGATTGTCCCGTGATGGCTAACACGCCAGTGCCGCCGATCTGGTTGTCAGAAGCGTCTGCCGTACCGTTGCTGTTATTGTCGCGGTAGAGCTTAAAGTCCCCAATATTACTGCTATCGATACGATGGATGCCGGAGAGTGTAAATACAGCTGACGTGATCGTTGCATTCTCTCCAACAGGTGCAAGATTAAAGGCAAACAATGGTTCGTCGCTCTTGTTCTGGTAGCTGAATGCATTGTCGATCTGACCAGCGGTGTGATCTGCAAGGTTTGCTGCACCATAGATAGCCACAGTCTTATCATCATGAACGCCAGTAGCTGCCACAGGATCAAGTGTATAAGCGTTGATATCGTCACCCGTATAACCCATCACATAGAGCGTGGTACCGTCGTTGTTGAAGAGTGCCGCAGCAGGAGCAGATTCCTGTGCGGCGACCGAGAACGCGATCTCGTCGAAGGTCGCCGTTGAGATGTCGTACGGAGTGGAGAGCGTATAGGCATTGATGTCTTGTCCTGTTAAGCCCACAACATACAATACAGTACCGGTGTTGTTGAAGAATATATCAGAGGGGGCGTTTTCTTCTGAAAGGACCGAGAACGCGATCTCGTCGAAGGTCGCCGTTGAGATGTCGTACGGAGTGGAGAGCGTATAGGCATTGATCTCCCCACCAGATGCTTGCACAACATACAGGACGGTACCGGTGTTGTTGAATTCCATATCATAGGGGAAGGATCCCTCTGCCGAAACCGAGAACGCGATCTCGTCGAAGGTCGCCGTTGAGATGTCATACGGAGTGGAGAGCGTATAGGTATTGATGTCGAGACCAGAAGTACCCATCACATAAAGAACGGTGCCGGTGTTATTGAAGAGCATTGAACGGGGGTTGATTTCCTGTGCGGCGACCGAGAGAGCGATCTCGTCGAAGGTGGCAGTTGAGATGTCATACGGAGTGGAGAGCGTATAGGCATTGATGTCATCACCGGTAGAACCCATCACATAGAGCGTGGTACCGTTGTTGTTGAAGAGCATTGCACGAGGAGCGTCTTCTTGTGAAGAGACAGAAAGGGAGATTCCATTGAAGATGGCAGTTGAGACATCGTATGAACCTGACTCTTGATCAACAACAAACGACAGCGTCGATGTTGGCGCAGCAAGTGCGTTAAATTGTGTAAATGAAAGCCCCGAAATAGTGAGGGTATCCCCTCCTGAGAAGTCATTCGAGACGGGTACGACGAGTGTGGCACCGCTGTCCTCATACGAAACAGGATTAGAGACTTTGCCTGAGGCGGTTCCTCCAAAGACTGCAGTGGTATCGGTCGTATCCCACTTCATATTTGTCTTTGTAGTGTCAATGGTAATACGAAGGTCATTCGCTGCCGTAATCGTCGGGGTCTCGGCGTCGGTTATGGTAATGGCGGCAATAGACGTGGTCGCCTGGCCGTATCCAAAGATCTGGTTCGATGCTGAGGAAATCGTCCCCGCCCCGCCTCCACCTGCTGGCGCTGTGATGTCCCAGCAGTCGTTATTGCCGCTGTCGGTCGAGCTGGCTGCAGTGATGGTGCTTGCGCTGTCGCATGCGTTTGAGTCCATCACATCGACATACGTAACGGATATCTGGGTATCTGCATCGAGGCCCCACTGGGTTCCGTCCTGTGTTGAACGGAGTACGATCTCGTCATTCTCTGCGCCGTCTATCTGTATAGAGGCGAAGGTTGAGGTCGCATCCGCAGGGAATTCCAGAGTAATACCGGGAGTGATCGCTACCAATTTTGCAGCCTCTACCGGATCAGTGAAGGTGGTGACCGGAACTCCGCCAGTATTGCCGGGCGAAGTCATCACGAGATCGGTACCAGATTGCGCTACCGCAACAAACGTACCGTTGCCGTAGGTCACTGACCGCCAAGAACTCGCTGCTCCTTCTTGTCGAGCAGTCCACGTGATTCCGTCAGGCGAGGTCATCACTTGATCAGTGCCACCGAGAGATACCGCAACAAACAGGCCGTTGCCGTAGGAAACGGAATGCCAGAAGGAAGCTTCTGTCGCCGAATGCGAGGTCCACGTGATGCCGTCCTCTGAGCTCATGACTCGGTTGGTGCCGGCTTGCGCGACGGCCACGAACGTGCCATTGCCATGCACCACGGAAATCCATGAACTTGCTTCAGCAGCACGTGCCGTCCAGGTGATGCCGTCAGGAGAGGTCATGACGCGGTTGGTGCCATCTTGAGAAACAGCGACAAATAAGCCATCGCCGTAGGTTACAGAAGTCCATGTGTTCGCCTCCGTTGCGGATCGTGCCGTCCACGTAATGCCGTCAGGAGAGGTCATGACGCGGTTGGTGCCGTCGGAAGAAACAGCGACAAACAGGTCGTCGCCGTAGGTGACTGATCGCCACTGGTTCGCTTCTGCGGCTGTGCGTACAGTCCAGGTAATGCCGTCGGGCGAGGTCATGACGCGGTTGGTGCCATCTTGAGAAACAGCAACAAATAAGCCATCGCCGTAGGTGACTGATCGCCACTGGTTCGCTGCTGCGGCTGTGCGTGCAGTCCAGGTAATGCCGTCGGGCGAGGTCATGACGCGGTTGGTGCCCGTGAGTGCTACCGCGACGAACTGGCCGTTGCCGTAGGTGACTGAGTGCCACTGGTTCGCTTCTGCGGCTGTGCGTACTGTCCATGTTTGTCCGCCTTCGACCACTGGCGTATCCACTGAAGCGACCTCAAGCGTACCGAAGCTGGAGCTGCCGGTCAGGTTCCCACTGAAGGTTTGTGTGCCTCCATGTATGGTCGTCGTACCGTTCCCCCAGTCTATGGTCCCATTGTTCTCATAATCACCCGCAATCGAGAACTGCGACGGTGCTGTTACATACGTGTCCTCTGTAATGCTCAAGTCACTGGTCGAAGCATTGTTGGCAAACACCACTTCGCCGAGGAGCTCCCCGTCTGCAGAAGTCATGACGCAGTTTGTGGTACAGGTCGCTCCTGCGCTTGTCTGCTGTGCAATCGCGACAAATTTATTTTCTCCGTAAACAATATCCCACCATTTATTGACATTTATCGATGCGCGAGGTGTCCAATTTGCTCCATTGTCACTAGAGGTCATGATCTGGTTTGTGCCGTCAGGTGAGACCGCAACAAAGAGGCCGCCGCCGTACGTGACTGACTGCCAGCTGTTCGCTTCATATCCGCTCGATACAATACTCCATGTGATGCCATCCTCTGAGGTCATGACATTATCATAGGCAACCGCGACAAACGTGCCACCGCCGTATCCCAAGCCGTACCATGTACTACCCGGCACATTGCGCGATGTCCACGTGATGCCGTCGGGCGAGGTCATGACCAGATCGGTCCCCGTCGATGCGATCGCCACGTAGAGGCCTTCTCCGTAGACCACTCTCTCCCATTTGTTTGCCGCCGCAGCAGTACGTGCAGTCCACGTGATGCCGTCGGGCGAGGTCATGACGCAGCTGGTGCTGCAGGTGGCCGTACCATCGATATTGTTGTGGGCAATCGCAACAAACTGCCCTCCTCCATACGTTACCGAGTACCATTCGTTCTGCGCAGCTGCTGACCTGTTGGTCCACGTGACTCCGTCAGGTGAGGTCATCACCTGATTGGTGCCGTTGCCAGCAACCGCAACAAACAGGCCTTCGCCATAGGTCAGGCTATTCCACGAGTTCGCCTGCGATGCTGAACGAGAGGTCCACGTGATGCCGTCAGGCGAGGTCATGACGCGGTTGGTGCCCGTGTATGCAAGCGCAACAAATGTGCCGTTGCCGTAGGTTATCGCAGACCAGGTACTGTTCTCCGATTGATTTTGTGCTGTCCAGTTCGCCCCGTCCGGTACGAACAGCTGCGGGGCATCAATGGTAATATCGTTGAATGCCGAGCTTCCCGTCATGTTGCCCGAGAGAGTTGTCGTACCCGTGTAGGTTGTGGTTTCTGAGTAATCAAGACTGTACGGGAAAATATCCGAGGCAGACTCTCCGTGGACATACATCTTCGAACCGTCGGGTTTGAACTCAAAACCATCAGGGAAGTCCTCCTGACTCGTAACCGAGATTGAAGTTCCGTCATATACTGCCGTGGTGACATCCCACGGGGTTGAAAGCGTGTATGGGGAGATATAGTCGTTGAGATAACCGCTGACGAACATCTTCGTTCCATCGTCGTTGAAGGCCACATCCTGGATATTCGTCTGCTGTGTATTGACCGAGAAGGACTTGCTGTCGTAGCTCGCACTTGAGATATCCCACGGGGTTGAAAGCGTATACGAATAGACCCGATTGTTTGCATCACCGCCGATGTACATGCGCGTGCCATCCTGCTTGAAGGTCATACCGAATGGTGTTGCATCCTGCGTCGTTACTGAAAAACTGACACTGTCGTAGCTTGCTGTGGTGACATCCCATGCAGAAGACAGTGTGTACTGGAAGACGCGGTCATTGCCGGAACCGAGCGCAAACATCTTCGTACCGTCGCTTGAGAACGAGACTTTTTCGACAAAGCTATCCTGGGATGCAGTTGAGAATTCATTGACGTAACTCGCTGTGGTGACATCCCATGCAGAAGACAGCGAGTATTCGGCAACGGCATCGCTGTTGTAGCCGTTGATGAAGAATTTCGTGCCGTCAGGCTTGAATGCGAGGCTTGTCACCTGCGACTCCTGCGAGGTCACCGAGTACGCCACACCATCATAGGTTGCGGTGGTGATGTCCCAACTGGCAATCGCTGTTGTTGACGCTGTGGTGGTCCCGACAATATAGGTGAGGCCGCTTCCGCTGTCGAAGGTGCCGTTATTGGTGTAGTCGCCGGTTATGGTGAGCACCTCCGGCGCTTCCACAGTCGCGCCCGAAGCGATCGTAAAGTCGCTCGTCGAGGCATTATCAGAGAACGTCTTAGTGCCATTTCCGGAGAAAGAGACTGCATTGAATGCGCTCGATCCGGTCATGCCGCCCGAAAACGCTTGTATGCCTGAACCGTCGAAATTGACGATACCGTTATGATGCGCGAAGACGCCGGTGTTCGCATAGTCGCCAGAGATCGTCAATTCAGCCGGAGCGATAAGCGTCGTCTGTCCGCCGATGGTGAGATCAGTTGTGGATGCTGTGGAACTAAGACTGATCGTATTGCCGTATGTACCGTCGCTGGAGTAGAGAACCTGATTGGTCCCATCCGTACTTGCCGACACAAACTTCCCCTCACCATAGGTCATCGAAATGAAGAAGTTCGTATTGGGAGTCGTGACCTCAGTCCACGTGATGCCGTCAGGCGAGATCATAAGGTATGTACTGCCCGTGAGCGGGTCTCCCAGTGCGGCAAAATATCCACCGCCGTACGCAAGTCCATACCAATCGGAATTGCCCGGAGTTATTCTCGTAGTCCACGTGATGCCGTCCTCTGAGGACATAGCGGTATCGGTCTCACTGACCGCAACGAATCTCCCTTCTCCATACACAACCCGCTGCCATCCGCTCGCGCTAGCCGCACTGCGGCTGGTCCAGGTAATGCCATCGGGTGAGGTCATCACGCGGTCAGAACCGGTACTCGCGACCGCCACGAAGAGGCCGTTGCCATAGGTCACGTTTTTCCATTGATTTGCCTCAGGCGCGACCACCCCCGTCCAAATGATGCCATCTTCAGAGACCATCACGCGATATCCGCCGCCAGTAGTGTTACAGCTTGATGCATTCACGCCGCAGGCCACTGCTACGAAGAGGCCATTGCCGTAGGTGACGCTACTCCAGTTGTTCATCGCAGCTGCGGTACGGCTGGTCCAGGTAATGCCGTCAGGCGAGGTCATGACGCGATTCGATCCAGTACTGGCGACTGCCACAAACAATCCGTCTCCATAGGTAACCCACTGCCATGAGTCTCCAACCGGCTGGGTTCGCGTAGTCCAGGTGACCCCGTCTGGAGATGACATGACATCTCCGTCCCATGAGACCGCTACGAAGGTTCCCCCACCGTACGTGATTGCGCTCCATTGTGATGATTTTGATGCGCTTCCCTCTTGCCATACGGCTGCACTATTAAAGAATTCACCCGATGAGGTGGCGGTCACATTGCCGAGTGTAGATGAGCCAGTGAGTGTTCCTGACACCGTACTGCTGCCCGTGATCACCAGTAGGCCATCATTTGAAAAGGTTCCGTTATTGATGAGGTTGCCGTTGACGGTGAGCGTTCCCGACGGGGCATTCAGTGCAGCCGTACCGCCGATGGTGAGATCGGAGGTCTCCGCGTCGTCCGCGAAGGTGATGTCGCTGTCCTCTGCACTGATTGTGAACACATTGAAGGCGTTCTCCCCCGTCATATTCCCTGCAAAGACCTTATCAGTGTCCGGCGTTCCGGTGCCTTCTGTTCCTGTCGTGTACTGGTACACCGCATCATCATCAATATCGAGTATGAACATCTTTACGCCGTCATCGCTGAACTTCACCTGCAATCCTCCACTGACCTGTGCTATTGGCGAGAAGCTGTTCGTGTAGCTTGCAGTACTGATATCAAAAGGCGTAGAAAGTGTATATCCGTACACATCCTGCCACCCGAAGAAAAAGAGTTTGGTTCCGTCAGTACTGAAATGTATACCTGAAACACTCGTATCCTGTGCCGAGAAAGAGAAACTCTCTTCATATACGGCAGTTGATACATCCCATGCCGGAGAAAGGGTGTATGCATGGATACTGTCGCTGTTATCGCCAGCGATATACAAGCGTGTTCCGTCTGCGTTGAATGCAAGACCAAAAGGTTTTGTTTCTTCTGTGAAGAAGAACGCGTCTACATAGGTTGCAGTAGTGATGTCGTACGGGGTGGAGAGCGACAGTTCTGCGACCGCATCACTTGAGTCCCCAGTGAAATACACTTTTGTACCGTCGTCCTTTACGTATACCGCATTCGGAAAATCATCAAGTCCACCCACATTGAATGCGCCCTGGTATGAAGCGGTGCTGATATCCCACGGGGTACCCAGCGTGTACCAGCGGATATTGTCAGCATCATAGCCAAGCACATAAAGATGTTCCCCATCACGGCTAAAATCCATTCCGTAGGCATTGGTTTCAGTAACGCCGAGCGAGACCGCGTCATACGAAGCGCTTGAGAGATCGTAGCCAACTGTATTGTTCTCCACCGCGACAGTCACTGTTCCATCGCCAGCGGTAAATACGCCGTCATTGGTGTAGTCTCCGTTGATCGTCAATACGGACGGAGCTACGACAGTCGAGGTTGCGGTGATAGAAAGATCGTTCACTTCCGCATCTGTTGAAAATGTCTGTGTCGTCAGGGCGTACGAACCGCTCTCTGAGGTCATGACTCGATCAGTACCATCAAGCGAGACCGCGACGAACTTCCCTTCCGCAAAGGTGACCGAACTCAGTGAATTTGCAACAGGCGTAGTTGCAAGCGACCACGTGATGCCGTCGGGTGAGGTCATGATACGGTCGTTTGTCGTATGGAAGCTTGAGACCGCTACATAGACCCCACCTCCGTATGCCACATCAACAACATTGCTGATGTCCGGCTTCGTGCGCGAGGTCCAGGTGGTGCCGTCTTGCGAGGTCATGATGTCTCCCCCCCATGAAGTGGCCACGAAGAGGCCGTTGCCGTAGCCGAGTCCGACCCATTGTTGGGCCGACGCAGCGGTGCGATTCGTCCAGGTGGTGCCGTCAGGTGAGGTCATAACGCGGTTCGTACCATCCTGAGCGACGGCGACGAAGATGTTGTTCCCATATGCCACACTATTCCATGTGTTCGCCTGGGAAGCGCTCTTCATGCTCCAGGTGATGCCGTCGGGCGAGGTCATGACACGATCGGTCCCCGAGCCCGCGACTGCGACGAAGGTGCCGTTGCCATAGGCGACGGATTTCCACGCGCTCAGGCTGACGCTCGTCGTATCCCATGTAATGCCGTCGCTCGAATATGCCGCCCGATCGGTTCCGTCGCTCGAGACGGCGACAAACGTATCATTTCCGAATGTGACGGATTCCCACGTGTTGTCAGGGAGTGAATCGTCGTGCTCTACCCAATTCTCGCCATCAGTTGAAGTCATAACGCCCGTGCCGCTTCCGACTGTCACAAACAGTCCATTACCGTAGGCGATGGATCTCCATGTCCAGGTGGGGACGTTGTGCGTTGCCCATGTCTCTCCGTCATGTTCAAAACTTGAGACCAACAAACGCCGCGCTCCGTCTGCAGTCATCACGCGGTTGGTTCCGGAGTCTGCAACCGCAACCAGCAATCCGTCTCCGTAGACCACGGATACCCACGAGCTTGCGTTCGCATCATCAACGGCCGTCCACGTGATGCCGTCGGGCGAGGTCATGACCTGATCACTAACATCTGCCACTGCAACAGCCACGAAGTAATCTCCTGTATGCGTCACTGCTGTCCACGATCCGGTTTCGGGAACAGTACGGACTGTCCACGTGATGCCATCAGGAGAACTCATGACGCTATGGGTACCCTCGTTGAGAGAGCCTACCGCTACATACATGCCGTCGCCGTAGGCTACGCTATTCCACCAGTTGTGTTCGGCTGCGGTTTGATTCGTCCATGTGATGCCGTCGGGCGAGGTCTCGACACGATTGTCACCCACAGCCACAAACTGTCCATTGCCGTACGTCACAGAGTAGATACCATTCCCCGAGGAAGCCGTTCCTGAAACCCACGAAAGGCCGTCATCTGAATACATTGCCGTACCCGTGAATGAGAGCGCCACAAATCTGCCCTCGCCATAACTGATCGAGGACCAGGCTTGCGCTGAAGCGGCACTGCGTGACGTCCACGTGATGCCGTCGGGTGAGGTCATGACGCGGTTGGTGCCGTCTTCAGACACTGCCACAAATAAACCTTCCCCGTAGGTCACTTGTGTCCAGGTATTTGCTGCAGCAGCAGTGCGGTTCGTCCACGTGATGCCGTCGGGCGAGGTCATGACGCGGTTGGTGCCGCTTTCAGCCAAAGCAACAAACAGGCCTTCACCATAGGTGACTGATTTCCACAGATTGGCCTGTGATGCGCTGCGTGCAGTCCAATGCGTACCATCGTGTATCACCAGTTCCGTTGAGGAGCCAGTTATCAGGTTCCCCATTTCGACAGCATCGCCGCTTATGGTGGAGTCTGTCGGCATCTGCGTTTCACCGGAAGACAGGTCAAGTGTACCGTTGTTTCCCAGGTCTCCCCCGAACACTGTGGTGGTGGCACCAGTGAACGAGTCTCCATCACCCACATAGAATTTCTGTCCCTCTTCGATAAAGAGCATGCCTTCAACTTCATTGGCTATGAATGGAACATCACTATCTTGTAGCCCATCGTAAATAGCCATGTCGTCGATGGTCACCGCATCGGTGTCCTCATTGCGGACTATGACATGATCCTTATAGAGATCCAATCCCGATACAGCATTGGAGGCATCTGCGAGCGTAGTTATCACGGCAGCTCTGGTAGCCGGATCGCCATCGACCCATGTGACCACCGGCGTGCCCGCGGTAATGCCGGATGAGTTTGGTGTTATGGTCCAGTCTCCACTGCTGTCTGTTGTCGCAGACGCAACAGTCACTGGAGTGGTTGTACCTATGGCGATCTTAATGGTCTTTCCAGATGTAATAGCCGTACTGCCTTCATCGGAATACAGAGTTCCCGATAAGCTCAGCGGAGGAAGCGTATAGTCGACCTCAATAGTGACATAGTCCACGTCGACATCAGCATTTGCAGCGGTAGCGAGTACGCCGAGCGCAATCCCGAAATCTGGATCTTTTATCCAGCTTGCTGTCAGCGTATTTCCCCACAGATTGGACGAACCTCCTTTCGTGATAACGGTGGAATTCGTGGTCGTCAGTGCCGTTGGGGTCGAGCACAGATTTGTGCCGACTTTTGCCCCGGAAGCATTGAGCAGCTGGCAGAGATCGAGCGAGCCGGACCCGTTTCCTGACCTGTAGAATGCATTGACACGTACGGTTATTCCATTGATGGTCGAGCCATCCGGAATGGAGCTGAAGTCAAAACCGGTCGCTTTAAGTACAGTGGTCTGGTCTCCGCTATCGTACTGCGATGCTGTCACATTGGCGGTGGCTCCATCATCTGCATAGATGTTCGTTGGGGTGACCCAGTCATTGTCTGACCACGGTGATTCAGAAACGCCTGTACCCGAGGTCGGAAATACTGCACCAGTGGTTGCCGCTTCTGCTGTATGCGTTCCAAAAAAGAACAGCGCGCTGAGCAGGAGCACATATATATGCATCTTTGCCTGCGTATTCTGTTGTAATAAATGAGTTTTCATACGTTATGCGTTATGCAGTGGGGGTCTGTTGCGGTTCTTCCTGCGGGCTTTCTTCGGCCGGTGCTTCTGCTGTCGCTTCTTCCTGTGGTTCTTCCGGCTGTACCTGTTCTTCTTCTGTGATTTCTTCAGATGCTTCCTGCGGCGGTTCAATCTCTTCTGTAGGTGTTTCTTGTTCCTGCGGTTGCTCCTGTTGCGGTTCTTCAGTTTCTGGTTCTTCCTGCGGCGGTGTTTCTGGCTGTTCCTGTTCCCCTGTACTGCTTTCTATCTGCGTATCTTCTTCCTCCTGCGCCGCTGCTTCGCCGCTTCCCTCTGGGGACGCGGGCGCTTCCTGCGGCGGCGGTGCTACCGGTTCTCCTGAACCCGAACCGCCTTCTGGACGATTAACCTCCTGCAGAAGCGCGCGCAAATCATCGGCAGTGAGACACACGCCGTCAACGCAGAGCTGATTCTCGACGTACACATTCTCTGCACGCAAGCCCGTGATCGAGAGGACGCCATCGACGAATCCCTGCGCAAGCGTCTTAATGCGGCTCCAGAGTGTCTCTTCACCGTCGCCGTCAAGCACGAGATTAGTCGATGTGGAAGTCAGCTCCGCAAGGATCGTTTCGGTGTTTGCAGGCTGCCAGCCCAAGTTCACAAACATAAGCGCCTGTCCCACACGCACCTCTTCTCCGTCTGCAGTCTCCATCTCTGCAGCATCTTCGCGAGCAAGTTTACGAAGCGCCTGCTGCATGTTTTCGTGCTCATCAGAGATCGCCGACTCAACGGATTGGAAGCGTTCAACATCGCGCGGCGTGCATTCCTCTTCTTTCTCACCAAGTGCGCCGCCGCCGCCGAAGTAGCAGCCGTCATTGATGCGCTCGTCTTGCTCAACAGAGTCAGGCGTGGTGTCAGGTTCAGCGATGTCATCGCCGAACTGATCGATGAATCCCTCCGAGTAGGCATAGTCGCCGTTGAAGTCCTCAAGCGCAACGCCGACCACAGTGCCGCTCTCTGTTGCTTTCATGCCGATTCCCGGAATAGACGAGAGCATGATCTTGTCTCCGGCGTTGATCGGTCCGTTCTCTGTTGAGAGCTTGACCGGAACACGTCCCTTAAGTGCAACTGGATATCCTTCCTGGCCGGAGATAAGCGACGAGTCATCGAATCCGAGCGTGAGGCCCGGTTTGGTCGAGACCACTCCGATGATATTGCCTGCATTGGTGCTGTCTGCCTTTTCAATACTGAGGATTCCTGCGGTTGCGATGATCTCGCCCGGCTGCAGGTCTTGTGACGAGAAGTACATTTCGGCCAAGTCTGAGTTGCCGACTGATGACGAAACAGACGTGATGCGGCCGGTTGTTGACGCTGTACAGCTGCCGTCATTATCTACACAGATGCCTCCGTAGCCGATCTGGAGTCCCGCATTGTTATTGGTCGTACCGTCGCCGATGGTGGTCATACCGTGCGCGCCGACAATGAACTTCGAAGTGCCGGCGTTTTGGAAATCGACGAACTTCGATGTGGTTGACGAGAACGAGCCGCCTGAATTGCCAAAGTTCATCACGAGTCCCGTGCCCGCAAACGCTGACGTGTCCTGGAAAAGGCTCACGAGGTCTTCTGTAGTGATCGATGCTGAGTATGCGCGGATCGCATTACCCTGCGTGGTGCCGCGCGTCTGCGCAAAGACGCCCGCCGGCTGGAAAGTGCCGCCTGCGTCACCCTCGGTGGTGCCGCGCAGACCGAACGTTCGGCCAAATCCGGAGATACCGGTGTTCTCTCCCTGTGTATTGGTGCCACGGTGCGCCTGCACTTCCAGGCCGCGCACCGTGTTCCCGAGGGCGGTACTGTCTTCGATGCGGAGCATCTTGCCCACCAGTGTCGAGGTTGCCGTTGGCGCGTTCACAATATATGAGTTATCGCCGTAGTAGACCGCGCTTGCAGTAGAGTTAGTGAAATTGAAATACTGATGGATACCAGCGATGACAGAACCAGTCAGACCTGAGGTCTTACCCATCGCAAGCAGTGCAGAAGGTGTAGTGGTACCAATACCGAGTTTACCTGACAGATAATTCGTAGACTCGCCAGTGAGGTATAATCCATATTTTGTGGCTGTACCTGCAGAAAAGTTTCCGTAATAACCATACTGCGTGCCCCCTGTTGAACCTGCACTGCTTCTTGCATAAAAACCATATGCAGTTCCACCAGTTGGACTGATAGCCGTGGTGAGATCAGAGAAAACGCCATAGGCTGCATGCGTGTTGTTCAGAGAGGAAAGTGCGTTATAGACGCCGTATACTGTTTTATATGCTCCTGAACCTATTCCGTCGTTGTATACTCCATACGCAATTGCTGGTCCATTGAATGTACCCGAAGGGTCCAGTTCGTTATAAATATTGTATGCAGATGATGAATGAGTATTCAATGTATTAGAGGTATGGATGGCGATATCTCCGGGATCACTTATGCTCCCGATATCCAACTTTGCAATCGGCGTCGAGGTGCCGATGCCGACATAACCGTCATTGGTAATACGCATGCGTTCTACCCCCTCGCCCATGCTGTTGACGGTACCCCCGGTGAAGAAGACCAGAGGGGTTGTCGAGCGTGATGCGATCCTTGCCTCGCCGAGCTCGCTGATGAAGCCGAGGTTGGTGGTCCAGACAGAGTTTGCGACCAGCCCAACGCTTCCGAGCGCAATGTTCTCGCTGCCTCCTGCCTCAACTTGGAATCGGTATGACGGTGTAGAAGTGCCAATGCCCACGTTTCCGTTTGAATCTACGGCGATCCCCTCATCATCACCATCTCCTGAAAGCCAGTTGGAACCGAGCGCGATATTCGCGGCACTGCCTGAGAGCGTGAGGGTTGAGGTAGCGGTAAGTGCTGAGAAGGTTGCAGTGCCGGAGAATGCAGGCGACGTTGAGAAGACGAGGCGTCCAGTACCAGTCTCATCCCCCACGATTGCAAGCAATTCCGCTGAGGTGTCGATAAGGCCGTTATGTGTGAGTGTAACATCCGCAACGATCGCATCGAGTTCTGCATACGTATCGATATCTGCAGAGGTAAGGCCTCCGGAGATGCCAAGCGTTGAAGTCGCCACCCATGCGAAGCCGGAGCCGTCCGATTGCAGCACCATGCCGTTGCTTCCTGCGCTGTTTGTGGAGTCGTAGAGTGCGCCGGTGATGCGGGCGTCTCCTGCGACGGTGAGTTCTTGGGATGGAGTAGTGGTGCCGATGCCGACGTTGCCTGAGGAGAGGGCGGTGAAGATTTTGTTGGCGCCATTATTGCCTGTGATGTTGAGCACGTATTTATTGGATGCATTGTCACGACTGCCGA
The DNA here is from genome assembly GCA_964552045.1 of uncultured Candidatus Saccharibacteria bacterium. Taxonomy (GTDB): domain Bacteria; phylum Patescibacteriota; class Minisyncoccia; order Phycocordibacterales; family UBA918; genus OLB19. The sequence continues at coordinate 130,125 of CAZKFF010000001.1, forward strand.
ATTGTACGATAGAACCTCCGGCAATTTCGGCGTTTCCGTTTACAGAAAGACCGGAGGCGAGGCGACTGTTGCCTGTATCAGCGCCGAAGACGGTCAGATCTGCATCAATATAGGAACCGGTAGAGGTACCGACAAACGTGCGCTGTCCAAAACCTGGACTGTCTGTAAGGTACGCATGAATCGCTCCACCAACATCAACCAAGCGAAGTGGCTTATATGGAGTGCCGGCGCTATATACAGTGAAATTAAGATCATCACTCGTATATTCGACCTCTGCCACACTATCTCCATCTCCAAATGCTATTCGGCTTGATGGCGCGGAAAGGAAGATGTCAGCAAATGACGAGTCGTTTATCTGCAATTTTCCTAGACCCATCGATTGACCCATAATGCCGGAATCGACTCCAATACCTACATAGTCTTCAAGAAGCGTTCGCCCTGTCGTGGTCGCGCCTCCAAAGACGGTGAGACCAGTTGTATCGGTGCCACCACCGATAGTTGACGATGCCGTTGCACGGAAGTTAGCTGCTGTCACAGTACCACTAAATGTCGGACTCGCCGAGAGTACCAGTGATCCACATGTACCGGTCTCGCCACTCATGATGGCTGAAAGTTCCGCACAGGTATCGATGTCTGCTGAAGTTATGCCACCCGTGATACCGAGTGTTGAGGTGGCAACCCAGTTGAATCCTGTTCCGGTTGATTGAAGTACATACCCATTTGAGCCTGCGCTGTTTGCGTTGTCGTAGAGTGCGCCGGTGATGCGGGCGTCTCCCGCGACGGTGAGTTCCTGGGACGGGGTGGTGGTGCCGATGCCGACGTTGTATCCATTGAAATAACTGTTGCTGCCTCCATCGAGTTTAACGACGTTCGTTCCGCTTGCTTTGACTTCGATTGATCCGTTGCCTGCATAGCCGTGAAGCACCACAGCATCAGCACCATCGTTGCTTTGTCTCACTGAAATACCGCCTGCAGAAGCAGATGGAAGAACGGTCAATTCATATCCGAGAGCGGTTGTACCAATACCAACTCGTCTATTCCCTGTATTTGCAAACAGTGTCGGTGTCGACGAGGTGCCAACACGGAGGTTGCCCCACACATCGAGCTTTGAAGCTGGTGAAGAGGTGCCAATGCCGACATCGCCTGAACTGTTGATCACGAATGTTCCAGAAACAGGAGTCACGGTCAACCCTCCAGGTGCAGTAACCTTGAATGCATTAGGGCTGTGGAGAGCAAAGTCGCCCGATCCGTCGCCCATAACAAACGAGGAGCCAGCGGCTGAATACAGAGATAGAACGTTCGAACCGTCACCTACGCTGATACTTTGCGAACTATCCACCGCGACAACACTGGAAAGTCCCCCCATGTTGATACGGCCGCCTGCGCCAAGCGCGCCAATACTGAGAGTAGAATCTAGTTCTGACCAGGTCAGACTCGATGTTGCCGCAAAGGAACCTCCACTATTGAACTGCAACTGCCCGCTGCTTCCGGCTGGTGTTGCACTAATACCGAGCGTACTTGTCGCCACCCATGCGAATCCTGAGCCATCCGATTGCAGCACCATGCCGTTGCTTCCGGCGCTATTGGCGTTGTCGTAGAGTGCGCCGGTGATGCGGGCGTCTCCCGCGACGGTGAGTTCCTGGGACGGGGTGGTGGTGCCGATGCCGAAGTCTCCTCCAGACGTGAGGATCGCTGCATTGCCTGAACCAAACGAAGAGTTGTTGACGTTGAAGAGAATACCCTTCCCTGTACCTCCCTGGACAACCGCATTTGCGCCGTTGTATCCAAACAGTGTGCGTCCTCCCGCAACGCTCATGTGGACGGAACTGTTTGTTCCATCACCAAGCAATAGACTTCCACCGTTCTTAGCAATGTTGACGACCCCAGCGGTGGTAATGGTCAGGAAGCTCGTGCCTGCTGCACCGACTGTCGTTGAGGTACCGATAACAAACGTATCATTGTCGCTGTTGTCTACTCCTACATGCCAGGTGTTGCCGCCAGACATCGAGAGCCGCAGCTGCGGGTCGCCGGTTGTGGTGTTGCCACCCACCCGAGCTTCGATGACCGCCGGTGCATCTACCGCACTGTTGTCGGTATTGGATACCAGCAAGGTTGATCCGTCAGTGCCATTTGCTCCGGACATTTGCCACGTGGTACTTGAAAGATAAGAAGTGGTGTTATCAATGTTCAGGATCGGGTTGCTGTCAAGGTTGAGATCGGCGTTTGAGATCTGGACTTCTGATTGGTCAAGACCCCACAGCACACTCAGGCGTGTGATAGTCGTAGTGAGGTCAGCCTTTACTGTTTCGATGGAAATATGGTTTGCAGGCAAGTGTGCAGGATCGTTCTCGTCATGTGCTGAGATACCTGCATAGGTCTGTGTGCCGTCGTGATTCTGGAAGAGCATGGTTGCTCGTTCTCCCGCTGCGGAAATACCCCGCAACCTTAAGAGATTGTCATCATTGCTTTGTCCGTTGATGGTAAGCGCACCGCTTGTGGCCGTCACTTGCAACACAGCGGTTGATGACCCATCTCCTTTGTATATGGTAAAGAAACGGTTACCTGTTGTGTTTGTACCACGGAAGAGGCGTATGTTCTGGCTCGTACTCGTTGCATTCGGGAAATCGATATCGAGCTGTCCTGAAGCACTTCCTGAGTTTACGATCTGACCCGAACTTCCTGAGAAGGTGAGCGTACCTGAGAGGTTTGCTGAGGCCGCCTGCACCGTCCCCGTAAACGTCGGACTCGCAGAGAAGACGAGGTTTCCTGTTCCTGTCTCCCCCGTCACTGCAGATGCCAGGTTCGCTGATGATGGTGTTGCCAAGAAGGTGGCAATGCCGGTGCCGAGTCCTGAGATACCAGTGGAGACCGGCAGGCCGGTTGCGTTGGTGAGCGTCACTGCTGATGGCGTACCGAGGTTCGGTGTGGTGAGGATCGGTGACGTGCCGAAGACCAGAGCACCGCTTCCAGTCTCGTCTCCGAGGACTGCAGCAAGCTCTGCCGAGGTGTCGATATCTGCTGCGGTGAAATTGCTTGTGCCGAAGCCAAGCGTGCTCGTAGCTACCCACTGGAAGCCGCTTCCTGTTGATTTCAAAACGTAACCGTTGCTTCCGGCGCTGTTGGCGTTGTCGTAGAGGGCGCCAGTGATGTATGCGTCTCCAGCGACGGTGAGTTTTTGTGATGGCGTTGAAGTGCCGATGCCGATGCTGCCCGATGAAAGAGTTGTACCTGTGCCATCTATCCCGGTACCAAAGAGCAGATTGCCGATATTGAGTTGGTTGTCGCCCGCATCATCTTGAAGATCGACATCGTAACCGATAACGATGTTATTGGCACCAACGGTGAGGTTGTCCGCGGCCTGATAGCCGACAATGATGTTGTTGTCTGCACCGGTCTGTGCGTTGTAACCTGCACGGTAGCCGATGGCGGTGTTGTTGACAGCGGTGAACTGACTGCCAAGAAGGCCGAGTACATCAATGGGTTCTTGCGGGTCGTAGAATGTCACTCCACCAAAGAACGCTTCCGCACCGACCAATACTGAAGAGGTGGATGTCATCTTCAGACCTGCCTGATAGCCAATGATGTCATTGTACGAACCAACGTTGATCGGACTCGAGGAAAATCCGATACTGTTATTGTATGAACCTCCATTGAATAGGCTCGCGAACGTACCAAATATCGTGTTGTGTGACCCGCCCGCATTGAGACCGCCAGCGTATGCTCCGACCTGGCTGCTAAATGAACCGGCAGTAGCAGATCCGATCGTACCGGCTCCGACATATACCGAAGATGTTCCATAGCTGAAGTTGTCACTATCAGAACTACCTACGACGACACTATCTTTCTCTCCTGCTATCAATACCCCGTTAATATCCGCAGCGTCGTCGAACCATGCTCTTGCAGGTGAGAACATATCACCCCTGAAGGTAAGCGCCGACTGCCCGTTCACGGCAATGACAAGCTCATCCCCTCCAGTATTTTCATCAACATACAAACCACTGGTAGTCGCATTGTTGAACGAATATGCCAGGCTGCTCAGAGTCCCCGTCGCAGCCAAGAAGCGGCGGGAGGAATCAATCGCCGTTGTGCCGCCTATTTGGAGGTTCCCAGAAACGACATTGAACGTATCGCCCGAAGCGAGATCGAGCCGGTTTGCTGCACCGCGTGAAAGTCCAACATCACCTCCCAGAGTTAAGCTGCCCGACAACGCAAACGCAGCAGCATTCACCGTCCCCGTAAACGTCGGACTCGCAGAGAAGACGAGGTTTCCTGCTGTACCGG
>CAZKFF010000002.1:0-111459 GCA_964552045.1 uncultured Candidatus Saccharibacteria bacterium
AGCGCATTCAAAGCTTCGCTTTGAAATAGGTTCGAGCCCGATCATAAAGATGCCCCAGAACGTGACTTTCAGTCACGACACCGCGCTTCGCGCGGGCCTCGGCAACAAAACAATACAGCGAAAACGGCTCCTTGGAGCCGTTTTCGCATGGCACACAAGACAGCGCGCGAGCGCGCAGGCGGAGGTTCATCATCACTCGCAATTTTTATTCCGGTTCGGTGGAGGTATTTGTCTGCCCAAAGAAAAGAAGGTTGGTTCGTGGTATACTGTCGGTGCAACCAACCACACAGAAGGCTTTTTCTAATAGCCGTCCTAGGACAATCAAAGTCTTCTTTGGTTGGTTGCACCTAGGGCGGCTATTAAAGTTTTAAGTTCCTTGTGCTTATGGAGACATCAACCTTCTTTTTATATGTCCGCAAGTCTACCGACGTGGAAGACAAGCAAGTTTTAAGTATTGAAGCGCAGCTCGCGGAGTTACGCGCCTTTGCCAAGCAAGAGGGTCTAGCGATACAGGCGGAGTTTATCGAGAAGCAAAGCGCCAAGCTGCCGGGCCGGCCAATCTTTAACGACATGTTGAATCGGTTGGAGAAAAAAGAGGCACAGGGCATCATCTCGTGGCACCCGGATCGCTTGGCTCGCAACTCAGTCGATGGCGGGCGCGTTGTATATCTCCTCGACTGCGGGCATATTACGATGCTCAAATTTCCAACTTTTTGGTTTGAAAACACGTCACAGGGAAAATTTATGTTGAGCATCGCCTTTGGGCAGAGCAAATACTACGTTGACTCGCTATCTGAAAACACCAAGCGCGGACTGCGCCAAAAAGTTCGCCGCGGCGAGTATCCGGGGCTGGCGCCGATGGGGTATATCAATGACTCAAGGACAAAGACGGTGGTTGTTGATAGAAAGAAGGCGCCAGCCATTAAAGCGGCATTTGTACGTTACGCGACAGGAGAACACCGCTTGGAAGACATCGCGAACTTTTTGGCTCATGAAGGTATTAGAGCGCGAGGCGGGAAACAGCTCCACCGAACCAGAATTACTTGTATCCTCTCCAATCCGTTTTATACCGGATTGTTCACCTACGCTGGTGAATTGCACGAAGGCAGACACCAGCCAATCGTGACAAAGAAACTGTTTGACCAAGTGCAGGAGGTCATGCAAGAGCGCGGTCGTCCGCACAAGAAAGCCAAGAATGAACCGCAGGCATTTTGCGGGCTGATGCGGTGCGGGACGTGCGGCATGATGATCACCGCCGAACATAGGGTTAAGAAGCAGAAGAATGGAAACGAGCATGAGTATGTGTACTATCGCTGTACCAAGAAATCGAAATTGAAATGCGACGAACCCTATGTTCGGGAGGAAGAGATAGACCTGCAAGTTTCAGACCTGCTCAAATCAGTTTCTTTGCCCACGCCGTGGGCGAGGGAATTGGAACGATTGCTCGCGCAAGATGAAAAAACCTCGACCCACGACGTGGCCGAGCGGCTCCAGGCGGATCGGGAGCGAGTGCGGGAGATTGAACGGAAGCTAGAGCGACTTTTAGACTCGTACTTGGAGCAGGACATAGGGCGCGAAGTGTACCTGGAAAAGAAAGCACAACTCTTGAGTGAAAAGAAGTCGCTCCAAGAGAAAACCGCCGCCACGGAGACCGCTCGGATTGGTTGGCTCGAACCGATGCGGGAGTGGATACAAGAGGCAGAAAACCTGCCTAAAATTGCTCGTGATGGCACCCTTTTTGCGAAAAAGGTTGTAGCCAAAGAAATCTTTGGCTCGAACCTCCGCCTGCGCGCTCGCGCGCTGTCTTGTGTGCCATGCGAAAACGGCTCCAAGGAGCCGTTTTCGCTGTATTGTTTTGTTGCCGAGGCCCGCGCGAAGCGCGGTGTCGTGACTGAAAGTCCCGTTCTGGGGCGGCTATCGGGAATCGAACCCGAATCGAAGGCTCCACAAACCTCAGTGTTAACCGTTACACCATAGCCGCCATGTGTAAAGGAGAAGCTCCTTTAGTGGGCATAGTTATACCCATTTTTTAGTTAAAAGTCGAGAGCGCGCTGCAGAAGAAAAATGCGATACAATAAAATACATGGATAAGGAATCACTGCTCGTTACGCTCTTCTTTCTCTTCTTTCTCGGCGCAGGTCTCGGCTTTTACCTTGCGAAACTTTTTCTATAGCGTGTCCTGAGACTCGGGCAGTGCGTGCGTATCTTCACCGTCGAACAGTTCATGGGTGTAGGTGATGAGTGCAGTGATGACGATAAGCCCTGCCAGTGTTGAGATAAATGTCTGCATGAAATGGTCTTTGTGTGTTGCCTCCTGGAGTTCGGGAATAAGATCTGACGCGACGATATAGAGAAGATTGCCTGCGGCGAGTCCGGTGAGCACCCAGAGGTATTCGCCGAACTGTGCGAAGAGCATGCTCACGGCAATGCCCGCAAATACCGAAAGCGAGGTGATGAAATTATAGAAAAGCGCCTTTCTCCGGGGATAGCCGGCATGAACCAGGACACCGTATTCTGCGATCTCCTGCGGGATCTCGTGGAGGGCGATGCCGATCGTCACCGCTATACCCACTGCCGGATGGATGAGGAATGCCGAGGCGATCACCACGCCGTCTGCGACATTGTGCACCGCGTCTCCCCACAGGAGCATGGCGGCGCTTCTTTTCGAATCGTGCGTATCATGCGCGTCAGCGTCATTGTGGTGGTGGTGATACGTGCGCAGGAAGTGGGCGAGCACATAAAAGCTCAGGAAGCCTGCCACGATCGCGATGCTGCCGTACAGTTTCGCCGCTTCGAGCGTCTCTGGAATGAGCTCAAAAAAAATGATTCCGAGAAACATGCCGATGGCGACGGGTACGATAAAGCGGTGCGTACCGGAGAGATGTCCTTTTTTGCCGAAAAAGAAGATGCCGGTAAGCGAAAGAAGGGAAACAATGCCCGCAGCGATAAATGGTCCAAACATGTAAAAATTATTATTGCAAATTATTTGCAATAAGGTATCATGCCGATATGAAAAACGCAACGGATGAGATCATCTCTGCGCTGAAAACGCACGGGTATCGTATAACGGAGGCCCGGAAGAAAATAATCGAACGGCTTGCTGCGCAGGCACAGCCGGTGTCTGTTCGGGAATTGTCTCGATCGCTTCCGGGTACTGATGAAGCGAGCGTCTACCGGACTGTCCGGACCTTGTTGGAGGAAGAGCTGCTTGAGGAGATACGTGTCTTGGGGGAGTTGCCCAAGTATGCGCTGTCCTTGGGACATCACCACCATGCGGTCTGCACTTCGTGCGGCGTTATGGTGCATATTACATGCACGCCTCCGCAGACGGCAGTTCCTGCATCCTTCAAGACCATCACAGCGCATGAGGTGACGCTCTACGGAATGTGCAGAAAATGCGGATAGCGCCTATACTGAGCGCATGAAACACATCATCGTATGTCTGGCACTGTTCTTCGCCGTGAGTACTCCAGCTGTCGCGCAGGAGGTGTATCAGGAGCTGAAAGAGATCGTCACTGCGGAAGTGCTCAGCATACTTTCAGAAGAAGTGCGTCAGATCGAAGGTACGGATACTACCACAACCGTGCAGCGACTGGAGGCCAAGATAACCTCCGGGGGCCAGACCGGCAGGACCGTTGTATTCGAAAATGAATTGGTAAAACTCGAGGAAGGCGATGTTGTCTATCTGAACTATCTGAAGACTATTCAGGGCGACGAATACTTTGTATTCAAGGATTTCAAGCGGCAATTCCAGTTGGGAGCGCTTGTTGTTCTCTTCGCCGGCCTTCTTATCTTTTTTGCGAGGATGCAGGGCGTGCGGGCACTGCTGTCTTTGGGGCTTAGTATCGCAGCGATCATCTTTCTGCTTGTGCCGGCCATTCTCGCGGGATATGACCCGGCTGTGATAAGCATTGCGATCGCAGGAGGCATATTGGCGCTGGTGCTGTTCCTCACTCACGGCATCAATGCGCGTTCGACCATTGCTTTCGGAGGGACATTCGCGGCGGTGATCGTTACCTGCCTGATCGCGTGGTTTTTCGTGGACATCATGAAGCTTACCGGTTTCGGTTCAGACGCGTCGGTCTATCTCAATTTCTCGACCAATGGCGCGCTTGATTTCGCAGGCTTGCTATTGGCGAGCATCATCATCGGTATCTTGGGCGTGCTTGATGACGTGTCCATCACACAGGCATCGGTCGTGCAGGAGCTTAGGCACGCAAACCCTGCGCTTACGGCTCCCCAGCTGTATGCCCGGGCGATCAAAGTGGGGAAGGATCACATCGGCTCACTGGTAAACACGCTTGCGCTCGCATACATCGGCGTGTCGTTGCCGCTCGTACTCTTATATGCAACGGCCGATGCTTCGGTTGCGCTTACGCTCAATCAGGAAGTGGTCGCCGCAGAACTGGTGCGCATCATTGTCGGCAGTATCGGTCTCGTGCTTGCCATACCGATTACCACGATCATCGCCGCATGGTGGTTTTCGGAACATACGGTTGACGAAAATGACATTGCGCCCCATGATCATGGTCATGTGCATTGAAGCAGTGTTTACTCACGAATAACAAAAATCTATGCATCCCGTACACAACTTCATTGAGGAATTCAAAAAGTTCGCCATGCGCGGCAATGTCGTCGATCTTGCCGTGGGTATCGTCATCGGCGCGGCGTTCCAGAAGATCGTCACGTCGCTCGTTAACAACATCATTACGCCGCTCATCGGCTCGCTCATGGGGGGAGTGGATTTTACCGGCTATGCGATCACCATCCGGGAGTCCGAGATCACGTATGGCGTCTTCATACAGTCGATCATAGATTTCATCATCGTTGCGCTTGCCATTTTTATTGCGATCAAGGTGATGAACGAGCTGCAGAAAAAGGAGAACGCCAAACCCGAGGAGAAAAAAGTAGTCGAACCAAGTGAAGAGGTAAAACTTTTGCGCGAGATACGCGACGCGCTGCAAAAAAAGCAGCAATAGAAGAAAAAGCCACGCAAAATGCGCGGCTTTTTCTTCTATCCGCATCACAACACATGCATGCGCTCTTGCGCAAGCGGCTGTTACGTTGCTATCCACAGCTTTGTGTGCGGAGCATGCAAAATGCTCAGAAAAAAGAAGCTTATTTTCCAACGCATTCACATTGCGTCTGCCGGAAGATGTACACAAAAAGCATGTGTGGAGCGTTATTTTGTGATTCCGTTTGGGTGTCTTACTATCTAGTTATCACTCGATGACTCCAAACCGAGTGTGTGTGGAGGACAGACACGCACGCAGGCTTCTGAAGCCTCATGCGCCATGTATGAAGAGCATGGCAGTGTCTTCGACTCTCTTTTTCAGGGCAGATCTTTCTTAAAAATGATTGTGCCTTCGCTTATATACACGCGAAGGAATACATACACACCACCGATTATTTTTGTGAGAGATCTCCCGCCATTGCCTTTCTGATGCAGATCAGAGGGTGTTTACTAGCCCTAGAAAAGTATCATGTTTACCGAGGTTACAAAGCGAAACGGCACTAAAGTGCCGTTCAATCCCGAGAAGATCATTAGTGCGATGCGTAAGGCATTCGTTGCAGAGAACACGCCGGTTGACGACACAGTGCTCCGCCAGATGACCGACCGTGTCGTAGCGAAGCTGCAACTCCTCTTCGAAGGAAAGACGGAATGTCCGACCGTTGAGATGGTCCAGGATTTCGTGGAAGAGACGCTCATGGAGCGCGGCTATTTCACTGTCGCAAAAGCATACATCCTGTACCGCTTCAAGCAGACAGAGGTCCGCAAAGACGAGGTCGTGACGCAGATCGAGGAGAATCGGCTCATGATCAAGACAGCACGGGGAGAAGAGCAGTTCTCACGAGAGGAAATGCGCACGTACATTGAGCAGTTCATCGATGGTGTTGAGAAAGACATCGATGTCGATGGTGTGCTCAACCAGCTTGAACGCGAGGTGTACGACGGCATTTCCACAAAAGAGCTTTCAAAGCTCGTCACGCTGGTGCTGCGCGCGAAGATCGAGCTCGATCCAGCGTACTCGCAGGTGGCTGCCCGGCAGCTTTCAGCGCGCCTCTATGAGGAAGCGATCGCTCCTGATGTGAGGCCCGGCGATGCGGATTTCATACAGAAGTACCGCGATGCATACGCCAAGAACATCACGCTTGCCGTTGCCGAGAAGAAACTTGCTCCGGGTATGCTCGACTTTGATCTCGCAAAGATCGCTGCAGCTATAGAGCCATCACGCGATGACCTGTTCCGATACCTCGGCGTGGAGACGCTCCATGACCGCTATTTCATCCGTGCGGAAGACGGGCGGGTGCTCGAGACGCCGCAGTTCATGTGGATGCGTGTGGCGATGGGCCTCGCGCTCGAAGAAAAAGAGAAGGAGGCCCGAGCCATCGAGTTTTATGAGGTGATGTCAACGTTACGCTTTGTGCCGTCTACCCCTACACTGTTCCATGCGGGTACGCCGCATCCGCAGCTTTCGTCGTGTTACCTCAACGTTGTTGAGGACGATCTCAACCATATCTTCAAGGTGTTTGGAGACAACGCGCAGCTTTCGAAGTGGGCAGGAGGGATCGGTACCGCGTGGAGCAAGCTCCGCGCAACCGGTGCACTGATCAAGACCGCCGGCATCACCTCGCAGGGAACCATTCCGTTTCTGAAGATCGCAAACGATGTCACGGTCGCCATCAACCGTTCAGGCCGCCGCCGCGGTGCGACCTGTGTGTACATGGAGAATTGGCACTACGATTTTCCGGACTTTTTGGAACTCAAAAAGAACACGGGAGATGAACGCCGCCGTGCGCACGATATGAACACCGCTTCCTGGGTCTCTGACCTCTTCATGAAGCGGGTCAAGGAGGATGGCGACTGGACCTTGTTCTCGCCGGATGAAGCGGTTGACCTTACCGAGACATACGGCAGGGAGTTTGAAGAACTCTACACTAAGTATGAAGCTATGGCGGAGCGCGGCGAGATACACCTCTTCAAGAAGATGAAGGCGCGCGAGCTCTGGAAGAAGCACATCAGCATGCTCTTTGAGACAGGCCATCCGTGGATCACCTTCAAGGACCCGAGCAACATTCGTTCGCCGCAGGACCATGCGGGCGTGGTGCACAACTCGAACCTCTGCACGGAGATCACGCTCAACACGTCTGCAACAGAAACAGCGGTGTGCAACCTCGGTTCGGTGAACTTTGCTGAACACATCACCAACGGTCAGTTTGATACGGAGAAGGTGAAGGCAACCGTAGCGATCGCTATGCGCATGCTCGACAATGTCATTGATCTCAACTTCTATCCGACCAAGGAAGCGCAGTATTCGAACATGAAGCACCGCCCGGTCGGGCTCGGCGTTATGGGATTCCACGATGCGCTCTACGCGCTTGATATCAACTTCGCCTCAGAGGAGTGTGTGACATTCGCCGATACGTCTATGGAAGTGGTGTCATACGCGGCGATCCTCTCTTCAACCGAACTCGCACGCGAACGCGGAAGCTATGAGAGCTTCCCGGGAAGCAAGTGGGACCGCGGACTGCTTCCGGTTGACACCATTAAGCTCCTTGAAGAGAACAGAGGGCTGTCAACCACCATCGACAATACCGAACGGCTCGACTGGGCGCCGGTGCGCGAAGCGATCAAGAAGTACGGCATGCGCAACAGCAACTGCATGGCGATCGCTCCAACAGCGACCATCTCGAACATTGCGGGATCAGTGCCGGGCATAGAACCGATCTACAAGAACATCTATGTGAAGTCGAATATATCCGGAGACTTTATCGTGGTCAATGAGGCCTTGGTGAATGATCTCAAGAAGCGGGGAATGTGGAGCAAGGAGATGCTCGACACCTTGAAGTTCAATGACGGGTCCATCCGTCACATTCCGGGCATTCCACAGGAACTTAAGGAGAAGTACCGCGAGACCTTCGAGATCGACATGAAATGGCTTATGAAGGCTTCGGCGAGCCGCGGCAAGTGGATCGACCAGTCACAATCCGTGAATATCTTCTATGCAGGAACCTCAGGCAAGGAGATCAGCGACCTCTACCTGTACGCATGGGAACTCGGCGTGAAGACCACCTACTATCTGCGTAGCTTAGGCGCATCGCAGGTGGAGAAGTCCACGATCAACGCCGCAGGTACGCAGCTGCGGAAGAAGCATGACGAGGAGGGAACAGGCGAAGCTTCTGAAGCGGCAGCAGGCGCAGAAGCGCCGATCGTCTCGCCGCTTGCGACCCCTTCGCCTATCCAGAAAGAGCAGATAGATGCAGCGAAGGTTGCGCACGCTGCGCCTACTCCTGCTCAGATGGCGCAGATCAGGCTGCATGTGGCGGAGGACGCGGTGTGCGAGTCCTGCCAGTAAAGAGCAGCGCAGTGGTGTGTATTGCTTGGCAAGCGAAGACGGGCGGTAGGGTATACTGATGAGCATAGAAGAGGCGCCTGGCAGGGATTGTGTAACGCGATACGCAGTCCCCGCCAGGCGCCTCTTACCCCCTCTGATGCATTGAAATGCATTGTCTTGCACGGGTTGTGCAATCCCTTTACAATACCCGCACACGAGAGCTTATTAACGCTAATTCATTACTATGGAAAAGAAAGGAATCATCAACAACTCATCAACGGACCCCAACAAGATCCTTCCGATGAAATATAAATGGGCGCGCGAGCACTACAAGGCCGGAGTCGCAAACAACTGGACGCCGGAGGAGATCTCCATGCAGCTCGACATTGAGCTCTGGAAGAAAGAAGGCGGCCTCACCGAAGATGAGCGACGCATGATCTTGTGGAACCTCGGTTTCTTTTCGACCGCTGAGTCACTGACCGCCAACAACCTCGTGCTTGCGGTATACAACCATGTGACCAACCCTGAGTCGCGCCAGTATCTTCTGCGCCAGGCGTACGAGGAAGCAGTCCATACCGACACGTTCATCTACTGCTGCGATTCTTTGGGTCTCGATCCCGATGAGATCTACAACATGTACGAGACCATTCCGTCGATCAAAGCGAAGGATGAGTTCGTGGTCAACTTCACCAAGTCGGTGTTTGATCCGAATTTCAAGACCGACAGTCTTGAGAACATCCAGCGGTTCGTTCACGACCTCATCGGTTTCTACGTCATCATGGAAGGCATTTTCTTTTATGCAGGATTCGCAATGATGCTCTCACTCAAGCGCCAGAACAAGATGCCGGGGACTTCGGACCAGTTCCAGTACATTCTCCGCGACGAGTCCATTCACCTCGCATTCGGTATCGACCTCATCAACACCATCAAGGCTGAGAATCCGGAGGTCTGGACCGAGCCGTTCATTGCTGATATCACTGCGAAGATCAAGCAGGCGGTTGAGCTTGAAAAAGGGTATGTTGATGACGCGATGCCGAAAGGCATCCTGGGTCTCAATCCGACAAGCGTGAAAGAGTATGTAGAGTATATTGCGGACCGCCGCTTCGAACGTCTGGGACTGCCGGTGCAGTACAACACGCAGACGCCGTTCCCGTGGATGAGCGAAGTGATCGACATGCCGAAGGAGAAGAACTTCTTCGAGACGAAAGTGACCGAATACAAAACCGGCGGAAGCCTGGAGTGGTAAAACGCCCTGCTCTTCGAAGTCTTACAAATAAAAAGAAAACGGCCTGCTCAAGAAACGGTAGGTCGTTTTCTTGTGCAGGCCTTTGGTGTTCCTCAGAGCATGAGGCCGCCGTGATAGCGATGCCATCCGGAATTTTTGTCATCAAGCGCTCCGAGCGCCGGTCCGAGGGTCTCCAGGCCGCAGAAATAGTCGAAACGGGAAGCCTCAGGCTGGTTTCTGTAGATGAGCCCTTCGTTCTTGAAGATGACCTGTCGCGGCCCTCGACCGGCGTTGAACGTCCGCTTCCGGTACTCTTCGGCAAGCGCACGCTTCAAAAAGGGGATGAGGCAATCAGGGTACTGCCCGAAGTAATGCATCATCCAGACGAGCGTGCCATCGAAATAGATATGCGTCGCTCCTCCGGAAAAGGTGCTCACTGGCGTTATGTGCCATGTGTCGGACAGCAGCCACGCGTCACGTTCGAAGACGTTCTGCTTTGAGCCCGGCTGATTCGGCACTGCTTTCGGTTTTGATCTTTCCGAAGCGTACCCGGCGGTCATGGCGCTAAAGTAGAAGTCCTGGATGATCGACGGGTCATCACGAAGCGCTGTGAGGCTTACTTTTTCAGTCATGGATTCCTCCAAAAGGTACAAAGGTCCAATGTCACTATAGGTGGAATCCCGGGAAAAGCAACTATACGCTGAGTCTGTACTGGAAAGATAGTACCGGTCACCTGCATGCATGCGCACACATTTTCTTTACATATGATGATTCTGTCCTATAACGCTCATGCGTCATAAATACGTGGTACAACAGTACTGAGCACTGGTGCTCAACCTCAAGGAGGAGTACATGAACGAGACGATCAAGAGGTGGCTCAGCCCACAGTCGATGATCTCCGGAGCAGTCATCATCTGCGGACTCGGGTTCGGGTTCAATGTCGTGACCTTCACGAGCTCAGCCAAGAGCGCCGCCGATGTGCAGACGCGCACAGCGGTGGTCGCTGCGCTTACGCCGATCTGCGTGGCGGCCGCGAATGCCGATCCGCTGCGTGACCAGCGTCTGGCCGAGCTGCAGGAAGCCTCGTCGTACCAACGGACGACCATCGTCACCGACTTCGGATGGGCGACGTTCCCGGGAACCGACAAGGCCAACAGCACCGTGGCCAAGGCGTGCGTCACCGAAGCACTCAAGCTCCAGACGGACGCCTAGACGCCGTTTCCCTAATCGCCCGGTTCACCCCGGGCGATTTTTTGACCACCGCATCCGCAAAAAGCAAACGGATGATGCTGGACGTGATACGAAAAGACGGGGATTGATTAATGTGTACGCGTGTGCTTTTCTAAGAACAGAAGAGCGTGTCCGCGGTGATCGGGTGGAAGAAGGTAGAGAAGAATCCGATAAACCTCCGATAGTAACCAAGAATAAAAGGAGGACAATACTAGCCCGACACGGGCACATGACCTGTTGTAGTGGGCGGCCCGGTGGGATAGACCTCCGCTCTTCGCTCCATAGAAAGGAGGTGAACATTTCAAGGCCGGCGCAGAGCGCCCGGCCTTTTTATATGAAAAGACGACTCAGGGTATGAGTCGTACATTTTGCCTGCCGCAAAGTATTTGCGGCAGGCATGGGTAAGGTTCAGAAGGACGGAGCCTTGGTGAGGTTGAGCACGCGCTGTGCGGCGATCGCAGGGCTGATGAATGCCCCGTGGCATCCGCACCCGATCTCGTGCGCATAGTGGTGCGCCGATTGCGACATACGCGGGAACCCGAGGGCGTCCATGACCCCGCCGACGGTCTGGTCGGTTGCGATGCCGACGTCCTTCAGGCTGTTTGCGATGGTCTCGAAGACCGTCCCCGCAACCGGAAGATGGTCCACCTCTTCCTGAGGCCGGTGCTCAATGCGGTCGATACCGCCGAGATTGTTCATCGGCAGCGCTGCGATATCCGACGCGATGAGCTTCAAGAGCTCATCGCGGGGAAGCTCATTCGCCGGCTTGTTGTCAGCCGCTTTCAGCTCATCACCGGCAATTGTGTCCATTGCATTCCTCCGTGTCTAGGATCTCTGGCCTCTGCACCGCAGTTCCAGACGAATGATAGTAGTGAAAGTACGGCTGAGTGTCAATGGTATCTGCCAGCCCGTCTTCATGTGAACTTCATATGCGTTTGGGATACTCAGCAGTATACTTGTATGCATAGCATAGGTTTTATTGCATTGCGCAGGCAACCGGGCAGTCATTAATCACATAACAAGCACATTTTATGAACAAGTCAGCAGCAGCGGTGGTCATCATCGGAGTTGTCCTGGCGCTTCTGGCGCTTGTGGTATTTCTCTTCTCACGGGGCAATATAGAGCTTCTGACGCCGGTGTTCCTCAACGTCACACAGCAGCAGGAAGAAGCCGATGACTTGCAAACGCCGACTTCCACCGCTCCTGAAGTAACGGAAACTCCTGCAGCAAGCGGGGGTAGTACCGCGTCTCCATCAGCTGCTCTCAACGCGGTCTATCTCGGTGAAGTGGAGTCGGGGAATGCAGTTAGCGTAGCGTCTGCGACGCTCAACCGTCCGGGTTATATCGTTCTGTACAGGATCAACAGCCAGGGCGACAGCCGGATGCTGGGGCATTCCGATCTGCTGTCCGGAACGGTCTTCAATACGAAAGTGCGGCTTGACCAGCTTATCGTAGATGATCAGGCTCTGGTTGCGGTCTTGCACGAAGATGATGGCGACGGCAGCTTCGACAATCCAGGCGACGGCTACCTCACCAATGACGGTCAATTAGTGAGTGACATTGATGTCGTCGGCACTCAGCGGAATTATCGGGAAAGCACGACTCTTGAGCGGCAAGTGCAGATGTATCTGGAAAATAATTTCTAGTGCTTTATGAAAAAGGGCCGGAAGCGAAACTTCCGGCCCTTGTGTGTTGCCGCGGCAATGACGCTCAGGCGTTGTCGAAGTGAGGGTTCCCCGTATCCCAGGCTGCGATGTACCGTGTGCGAGTGACGACGCCATCGGTGAGCGTGAGGACCAAAAACGGGTCGAGGCCGAATGACTCGACATAGACACGCGCCCCGGACAGGGAGGACGCCGCACGTGCACGCGCGTGCAGGTGTGCCGGTATGCGGTATCGCGTGAGCGAATCCGCGTCGAAGGCCATGACCTGCATGCGCATCCAGACGCTCGCCGCCTTCATGAAGGGGGTGTCAGAGGGCAGGAACAGAGGATGCCTGGCCTCGACGATCGCGAAAAGGACGATGTAGGACACTAGCAGGATCACTGCTCCGGCGATACTCCCTGCTGCTGCAACAAACGGCAGCGCCGGCAGTCCGAAGACTGGAGCGACGAACGCCATGATGACGCAGGCGACGAACGTCGACGCGCCTGCGGCAGCATACCGCTTCAGCCACTCGTTGTTCAGCATCAAGGAGGGCAGGAAGATGCTTGAGAGCAGGTACATGAGCGGTCCGACGAGCTTATACAGCCCGATCCGGCTTTCTTGCACCATCGTGCGCTTGTGGGCGCCGACCTCGGCACGTGGAAGCACGGGGATCCCGAGCGCCTCCAGTTGCGCATCAAGCGGAAGCGGTCGTGCTTCCGTAATGGCTGTGGCAGTCATTGCCATATTCATTGGACTCTCCCTAGAACGTGCGACGGACCATCCGCCGCTTCCGCAGATGAGTATGCCACCGCGCCTCGCTTTTAGCAATTGTACGGAAAAACTATACAAGTGACGGATCAGATTGCATGAAAAAAGAGACCAGTATTTTTTGGTATACTGGGGTCATATGCTTTTGAGAAAAGGATTCGCATTGGCACTTCTGATAGTAGCTCTCTTCGGGGGCGGTTATTTCTATTACATCGCCCAGGCAGTGTGTCCGATCCCGCGTTCATATTCTATCGGAGAGCTTGATGACCGTTTTGATATTTCTCAAGAGGAGGCGCGCTTAGCGGTTGCCGAAGCAGAATCAGTCTGGGAAGATGCTACCGGCAGGAACCTCTTTACATATGAGGAGCGCAATGGCGACCTCACTATCAATTTCAAGTTCGACCAACGGCAGGAGTTCGTCAATGCTGAAGGCGAGCTCAAGGAGAAGCTTGATGCAACGGAGAATATCAGCGATGCGATAGGGGAGACCTATGCGGCGCTTGTTGAGAAGTATAATGATCTCCGCATGACCTATGCGACACGCGTTGCAGAATATGAACAGCGGCTCAACCGGTACAATGCGGAGGTCGAGGACTACAATGACAAGGGCGGAGCGCCAGCTGATGTCTATGAAGCGCTTGAGCAGGAGAAGCGTCTGCTCAACCGCGAACAGTCCGACCTCAACGCTATGGCAGGCGACCTCAATGGGCTGGTATCTGAGATAAATGAGATCGGCGAAAAGGGAAATAAGATCATCACGACATATAACACCGGCGTGAATGTCTACAACGAAACGTTCGGCGAAGCGCATGAGTTCACGCAGGGCGATTATGCGGATAATGTCATAACCATCTATACATTCGAAGACACGGAAGAGCTGGAGCTCGTGCTTGCCCATGAGCTCGGGCATGCGCTTTCGCTCGATCACGTGGACGGAGAGCGCTCTGTCATGCACTATCTCATCGGAGAACAGCATGCGGCGCTCTCCGATGAGGACCTCGCTGAGTTCAACCGCGTATGCGGAAATCGCAGCTTGTGGGAGAGGCTGAAGTTAACATTAGCAATAAATACATAAACCATGGCCATTACGATGTATGAAGGAAGCGCCTACGCGCTGCCGGTTCCGGATAAATCTGTTGATCTCATTGTCACTGACCCGCCGTTCTGGGGCGCAGATGGCAATTATTATGGCGGAGATCAGGCGCAGCAGCTTTCTTCAGGCAGGAATACAAGCAGGGAGGAATACTGGAAGAATCTGACAAAGGCCACCGTTGAGATGAACCGCGTCTTGAAAGACAACGGAAGCCTCATCATCCATATCGGACAGGGTGAGTATCCGCGGCTCAATACGCTTGAGTATGAACACATATTGTTCTGCACCAAAGAACTTGGCTTGTCGCTCACTTCAGAGATCTATTGGGATATCAGCCAGAACATGTACTCGTTTGAGCATCTGCATGGCGAGTACCAGGTATTTCGGCACTACACCAAAAATAAGGACTATATCCGCAATCAGTTTGAAATAACCAACCTCAATCCCGCAACGTGGAGGATTCCGTACCTTGAACGCGATCCGCGCCTGCTCAAGATCGGGGCGCTCGGGCACGGGTTCCCAATAGAGCTCGCCTCGCGCATGATCCGCTGCTTCACCAAACAAGACAGCGTAATCCTCGATCCGTTTGCCGGGACCGGCACGGTCAATGTCGCTGCAAGCCTGCACGGCCGTGATTCGATCTATCTCGACTATTCATCGGTCCAGTACGCGCTTGCAAAAGAACGCTTCGGCCACTTCAAATGCGAGGTCACGGAGGGTAAAAAATAGCCGAGCTGTAAGAAACACGACCGTTAAACGTCTAGACAGAAGCAACTATTTATTTGCTTGGAGCGGAGCAGAGGCGGTAAAATATAACAGAGTCATTATTACCATTTAGTGAAACATTACATGGAAGGAAAATCATTTTGGGGGAAGGAATACGTACAGGTGCTCATGACCGTTGCGCTTGTTGGCGTCATTGTCGCGCTTGCAGCCTATGCGTACTACACGCTCAAACAGAGCGAAGGCGTCTACACCGGAGCTGCAGTGATCACCGTGCAGGGTGAAGGTGAGGTCAATGCACGGCCGGACATCGGAGAATTCTCATTCTCGGTCCTTGCTGAAGGGGCAACAGCAGCAGAGGCTCAGGAGAAATCCGCAACAGCATTGAATGCGGCGCTTGATTTCCTTAAGGAGTCAGGCGTGGAAGAGAAGGATTACAAGACTGCAAATTATTACCTCAATCCGAAATACCGGTATGAACCGACTGTCTGTACGGCAATGTACTGTCCTCCAAGCAATCCGGTTATCGACGGCTATGAGGTGAGCCAGACCGTGACCGTGAAAGTGCGCGATCTCGCCAAATCAGGCGACCTCATTTCAGGAGTGGGAGATACAGGCGCAACCAACATCAGCGGATTGTCATTCACCATTGATGACGAGAGCAGCCTCAAAGCGGAGGCGCGCGAGAAGGCTATCGCCGATGCAAAGGCAAAGGC
Source organism: uncultured Candidatus Saccharibacteria bacterium (assembly GCA_964552045.1). Lineage (GTDB taxonomy): Bacteria > Patescibacteriota > Minisyncoccia > Phycocordibacterales > UBA918 > OLB19. Next base: position 15,739 of record CAZKFF010000002.1, read on the forward strand.
AGACAAGCTTACCAATGATCTCGGCGTCCGTATTGTCCGCATGACCGGATTCTGGGAGGATCAGGGCGGTTACTACCCGATGTATGACCGCGCATATGGAGGAGCTGATATGGCAATGGAGAGTTCAGCGATGTCTCCAGAGATGCCTGTGGGCGAAAACACCATCCGCAGCACAGTGAGCATCACCTACGAGGTTAAATAAGTCCGGGGGACTTATTTAAAACCTTGACTGATATCTTTTGAGGCTCTGCCTCAAAAGATATCGACAAGGTGAACCACTCCTGTAAGGAGAAATAAGAAATAGGGCAGAAAATCAAGTAAAGCCCGGCGCTATAGCGCCGGGCTTTACTTTTTCCAGTGCGGTGGTATCCTGTATGAAATCGCCCGCAGAGGCGTTTTTATTTTGCACAATTAACCATCGATCAGTATGAGCAAACTCGGCAATTATCTCCGTGATACTGCAGCAGAAATGAAGCATGTGTCATGGCCAACCCAGATGCAAACCCTCACCTATACGGCGCTCGTAATCGGCGTATCGGCGTTGGTCGCGCTGTTTTTGGGAGCGTTCGACTACCTGTTCACACAGGCGCTCGATCTTATTATCAGTTAATACAACCATACTATGGCAAAACAACAGACAGACGGCGAACGGCACTGGTACGCGATCCACACCTACTCCGGATACGAGAATGCAGTTGCACGAAACCTCAAGCAGCGTATTGAATCGCTCGGTATGGAGACGCAGATATTCGATGTCGTCGTCCCGACCGAAAAGAAGATCCGTGTGAAGGGAGGAAAGCGCATCACTGAAGAAGAGCGTATCTATCCGGGTTATGTTCTGGTTGACATGATCGTCAATGATGAATCCTGGTACATTGTGCGCAATACTCCTCGGGTGACCGGTTTTGTCGGAAGCGGTACCCAGCCGGTTCCGCTCTCTGAGGCGGAATATCAGGCGCTCATGAGCCGCATGAGCGACGGCAGCGTCAAGCATAAAGTTGACCTCGTTCCCGATGATATGGTCATCATCACTGACGGCCCGTTCAAAGAACTCGAGGGCAAAGTAGGCGAAGTGGATGAGCACAGCGGACGAGTGAAGGTGCTTGTGTCCATGTTCGGACGCGAGACCCCGGTTGAACTCGATTTCTTGCAGGTGAAGAAGATATAAGTTGCAAAGTAGAGCGTAATTCTGTACGATAGCTCCGCTTCTAAGGCACACAAAAACCGGCTATGGAACGGTACGTGCCGAACACATAACATACAAATATGGCAAAAAAAGTATTAAAGAAGATCAAAGTGCAGGCTGTTGGAGGCCGCGCAACACCAGCTCCCCCTTTGGGCCCGGTCTTGGGACAGGCTGGGATCAACATTGGTGAGTTCGTGAATCAGTTCAACGAACAGACCCGCGAGACCCGCATGGGTGAAGTGGTGCCGGTTGAGCTCACAGTCTATGATGACCGAACGTTCACATTCGTGCTCAAAACCTCGCCGGCGTCCCGACTCATCCTTAAGGCGATCGGCAAGGAGAAGGGTTCAGGGAAGAACCTTGTATCAAAAGCGGGTGAAATTACACAAGCTCAGATCAAGGAGATCGCCGAGATCAAAATGGCCGACCTCAATGCAGCTTCTCTTGAAGCAGCAATGCGTATCATTGAAGGCACATGCCGGAGCATGGGCGTTACAGTGAAATAAATTCTCCAAAAGGTATACAGTTCCTGTAAGGATAACTGTGAAAAAATAAACTGTCACGAACCTTGCTTGGTATTTTCTGGCAACGAAAATATCGAGGTGTACTGAAACGGTAAATGTTTACGGTTGAAAGATGATCAGTGCATACAAAAAGCCCGGCGCCTTTGGCGCCGGGCTTTTTGTATGCTACGCTTTCTCTCGCTATGGAACTCATTCCCGTTAAAACACGAGTGCTTGTGCCGCCGCAGGACGACCTTTTTGCTGTTTTGGACGAATCACTCCCGTCTATACTCGAGGGTGACATTATCTGTATCAGTTCAAAGGTAGTTGCAATCCATCAGGGACGATGCGTGAGCATGGAAGGCGTCGATAAATTTGAGCTTATGCGGAAAGAGGCGGAGCTTGTGATTGAGCGTGACTACCAGAAAACGCCGCTTATCGTAAAACAGGCGACGTTCATCGGTTCGGCAGGCATTGATGAAAGCAATGCCAATGGATACTACATTCTCATGCCGGGAGACATGTTCGCTTTTGCAAAGGAAGTCCGCGAGTATCTACGCAAAAAATATAGGATCAAAAATATCGGCGTTGTCATCACTGACAGCCGATCGCTTCCCATGCGGTATGGTGCGACAGGAGTTGCCCTTGCATTCTGGGGTTTTAAACCGCTCATTGATCATCGCGGAGAAAAAGATCTGTTTGGAAGAGAAATCCAACTTGAACGCTCGAATCTTGTTGACGGAATTGCTGCGGGAGCAAATGTGGTTATGGGAGAAGTTGCAGAAGGAACACCTATAGTTATCGCACGTAGCGTACCAGAGGTTACTTTTACCGAAGCAAGTTCGAAAGAAGAACTATTCACTGGTTTTGAGCACGATATTTTCCGCGTGCTCTATGAACGCTTCCTCATATAATCAACCCACTGATAGGAGAGACCGTTGTGGTCTCTTTTTTCGTGTTCAGCTGTTGGTGCAAAGTCATCCTCAAAATCAGGGAAGAATGTATCGGCATCTGGCTCGTCGTCGACGAGCGTGAGATAGAGTCTGTCAACAAGCGGAAGCGCCTGTTTGTATATTTCATAGCCGCCGCCGATATGTATCTCCTCCTGATCAAGTTCCTGTGCTTTTTGGAGACCTTCTTCAAGTGAGGAAACCACGACCACACCGTCGTACGTGTACACAGGATTGCGGGTTATGACGATATTCGGCCGTCCCGGCAGTGGCGTACCCAGGATCGCCACGATCGACTCAAAGGTCTTGCGCCCCATGACCACCGGGTGGTGGGCGGTGAGTTCCTTGAAACGGCGCATATCGTCAGGAATATGCCACAAGAGACCGTTTTCACGGCCAATGGCATGTCTTTTTCTGCTGAGTGCAGCGACGATAACGATGCGGGCTTTGTCTGCCATACTGCATTGCAGTATACTATATTCCAATGAATCCTGACCTCCTTTCAGACGATCGCTACTTTGAGGATTTCGCTGCGCTTCAGGGGCATCTCTCGCGGCTGAAAGAAGCAGGTAAGAAAGTCGTGCTCACCCAGGGGGTGTATGACATGCTCCATATCGGTCATGCGCAGTATCTGCAAAAAGCGAAAGCGTTCGGCGATGTGCTGGTGGTCGGCGTTGACTCTGACGCGCTCACGCGCAAACGCAAAGGCGAGGGGCGGCCTGTAGTCCCGCAGGAAGAACGCATCAAGATGCTCCTTCATCTGCGCCATGTGGATGTTGTGGTGCTCCGCGATGTCGATAAGGAACTTGAGGCGCTCATTATGACCATAAAGCCCGATGTCTATATCGCATCTGAATCAACCAAGGACTTCACCGTTGATGACGCGCTTGCATCGCACTGCGGGGAAGTACACGTGCTGCCACCCCAGGCGACCACCTCGACAACTGCGCGGGTGCGACAGGTAAGCATGCTCGGCGCAGACCAGCTTGCGCAGGAGCTTGCGCAGCAGATACCGGAGATAGTGCGTACGGCGCTTAACAAGATCAAGTCGAGTTAGCTATGCAGGCTATTTTTGCATACATTCCCGTGGTACATACAGGCACGCTTTCCTTTTTGCATGCGTATGAGAGGCTGCCACTTGTTCTATTAGACAACGAGGAAGGGAAAAAAGAGAACCCGTACCTTGAGCGGGATGTCCGTGCGCTTGCTGCAAGCGACATACAGAAAGAGCTGCTCGCCCATGGCTTTGCGGAGGTGACCGTGGCCGCGCCGCGGGAGCTTCCAGAGAAGCTCGGCGCCTATGATTCCCTTATCGTGCCCTACGATGAGATCGTGGATTTTTTCCTTGAAAAGTATGTGCCGCATATACCTGTACAGAAGGTCAACTTTTTTTTGCGCTGGACCAAGCAGATATCGGCAACCGAACAGATCATACCGGAAGACCGCGTCATGACGCAGGGCGCATTCGAGAATGACGTCCTTGCGCGCCTTGAGGAGATAGCAGAACGCAGCCCTGACTGGTGGCGGCAGATCGCCGCGGCCATAGTCAAAGACAACAAGATCGTAGCAACTGCGTACAATGCGCACTATCCTTCACCGCACGCTCTTACCATCAACGGCGATCCGCGGTCAAACTTTGACGCAGGGCAGGGAGCGGGCATCTACACATCCATCCATGCGGAGGCTTCTGCGCTCGCGCAGGCGGCACGGAAGGGAATTGCTGTTGACGGTGCTGATGTCTACGTGACGACGTTCCCGTGTCCGACCTGCGCGCGATCGCTCGTTGAGGCGGGGGTCAAACGCGTCTTCTACAAAAAAGGATATTCGCTTCTGGACGCTGAGGAGATTCTCAAAGGATCTGGTATTGAAATTATTCTGGTGAAAGATTAGCCCACGCGGACGATAACCGGCTTGTCTTTCACATTCCCCACAATAAACTGGGCATGGAGGTGTAACACGGTACCTCCTGTTTTTTCCATATCGCCTGAGCGCATCAGAAAGGTGCCACTTTCAATCGCATACTCTTTGGTAATCCACGCAATGTGCTCTTGCAGTTCCGCCCACGACTCCGGAGCAATGTCTTTGGTGTTTGTGATGTGTTTATTTGTCACGAAGAGAAAATGATGCGTCGTGTTGTCATATGGATACATATTTGGCGTAACGTACCAGTGTTCGCCGGTTTTTAAAATAGGAGGGGTATGATACTTCTTCATGTGCTCGGGGCAGAACGGACAGAAGCCTTCAGCCTCGATCTTTTTCATATTTTCGATCTGAAGTGCAGTCCGTGCATTGTCTATATTCATCAAAGGTTCCTGTGACATATGTAAAAGATTAGACGGGTGTTGGAATAAGCATTTTCGGATGCGGTTCATAATCGTCGCCGAGTATGAAGTGCTCAGGGCGGAAGTCAGTTATATTCTCTATTGCGTCAGCCTCCGGTGAGAGCATCATGGTAGGGAAACGTCGCGGCTCGCGTTCCAAGAGTTCGCGCACTTTATCGAACTGACTTTCGTAGATATGGGTGTCCGATGTGGTGTGCACGTATTCGACCATCTCGTAGCCGATGAGTTTGCCGACCATCATGCCAAATGCGGCATACTGCACCATATTGAATGCGAGTCCGACCGGAGCGTCCGCGCTCCGCTGGAAGTGATGGATGGCGAGCTCCTTCGTTTCGGGGTAGCACAGCACGTGTATCCAACCGTGGCAGGGAGCGACGACCACTTTCCGTGTACGTCCTTCGTACTGCACCACGTACTGCGGAATCCACGGCGTAATAAGATGTGTGCGCAGGTACGGGCGCTCTTTGATCTGCTTCATGAAATGCTCGATCTGGTTGAAGTCACCCTCATCCTTGGTCGGGAAGTGCGTCCATGCTGCGCCGTAGGAACCGTCGCCTAAGTCGCCTTCAGGGAGATTGAAGATCGCCGTACGTTCTTTACTGACCCAGCGGTCCCAGAACTTGCAGCCGAACGCTTCGAGCTGTTCCTGGGTGCGCGCACCGTTGAGAAAGGCAATGTGTTCGCCCAATGCTGCGCGCAGGAATGGTCCTGACATATCGCGCTCAGTGATAAGCGGAAATCCGTTGCGCATATCAAACCGCATCTGGTGCCCAAGGACCATGCGTGTTGTCTCTCCCTGGATGGGATGTACGTCCCGTCCGGTCTCAAGGATGCGCCGCAAAAGGTCGCGGTACTGGGTGTCTGGCGTGCGTTCTGTGTATGGCTTCATAGGATGCGCTTAGACAAATAATACCTATGATATCGCAGCTTGTTTTGGTCTCCTAGGCTCTGGGATATTAGACAACAAAAACGGGCGGACCGTAGGTCCGCCCCGTGCTTATGCCCGTTCTCCTGCATTGTAACGCGCCTCGAATTCCAAAGCGCGTGCCACGTCCTTTTCACGCTCCTCCTTGCTCTTGAAGACGGGGATGGACAGCGGCCCTGTGCCGCTCGGTACCCAGAGGTTCCAGTGAAGGTGCAGCATCGTACCGGCATTCAGGCGCATGTCGCCGAACCGGGCGAAGAGCATGCCTCCCGGCAGGTTGAAATGCGCTTCTGCGTACGCGATCATCTCAGCGAAGGAGGCCCAGGCTTGCGGCGTGACGTCGCTCAGCTTCCGCCAATGCTTTCTCGAGATGATGACAAGCATCACCTCGCACGGACGGGTGTTCTTAAAGGCGTTCTCGAACATGATCCAGTCCGCGTTCTCGTGGAGGACTGTGTTGATGCTGTGGTCCAAGCCACAGAAGCCGCAGTAGCCATCCTCGAATGTCTTGCGCAGTTGGCAATAGTACGCGAAGTCGTACGGCAGAGTGGTACAGAACCGCTCTTCCTCGGTCAGCACTTTTTGCGGCATGTTCGTCTCCCGGTATCCGCTGAATTTCCAGGCGCTACTACACCATATTTACAGAGATATTTCAAGCATTTGCCGGACTGCCCTTGGTGCTACACTGAAAAGGTTATGGAACTTCCCGTGCAAAAACTCCATCCGGACGCGAAATTGCCTACATTTGCACACAACACTGATGCAGGTATGGACCTGTATTGCATTGAGGAGATCACGCTTTTGCCCGGAGAACGCGGTCAGGTGAAGACCGGTATTGCCATCAGCGTGCCCGAGGGCTATGTGGGACTGATCTGGGACAAGAGCGGTATTTCGCATGTGCGGGGACTGAAGACGCTCGGCGGGGTCATTGACCACGGCTACACGGGAGAAGTGTTTGTCGGGATATACAATACAGGAAATGCTCTGCAGACATTTGGGGTCGGCGACAAGGTCGCTCAGATACTCATTCAGAAATATGAGCATCCAGCGATAGTGGAAGTATCGTCGCTTACCGCCTCAGAGCGCGGAGCGAAGGGTATTGGAAGCACAGGAAAATAATATGTCACGGGCAACATTCATCGTATTGGACGGGAAAGACGGTGCAGGGAAGGCGACCCAGACGGCTTTGCTTGTTGCGCGATTGCGCAGTGAGGGAAGACAGATAGGGACGCTCGACTTTCCGCAGTACACGGTCAATACCTATGGCAAACTCATAAAGGAATGTCTGCAGGGGGAACACGGCGACTTTTTGGCTGTCGATCCAAGGGTAGCTTCGACTCTCTATGCGGTTGACCGTTTCGAATCCAAAGGACTCTTGCTTGAACTGCTCGCACAGAATGATGTGGTTATACTCGACCGGTATGTGAGCGCGAATATGCTGCATCAAGGTGCCCAGATCGCTGATATGCAGGAACGCCAGGATTTCCTTTTGTGGCTCGAGCATGTCGAGTACGGTATTTTCGGCATGCCCAAGCCCGACCGCACTATCTCGCTTTCCGTCTCTCCTGAGGACAGCGATGCGATCCTTTTGCGGATGATTGAAGAAGGAAAAAAGGCAGCGGATGTCGCAGAGTCTGACCGGGAACACCAGAGGCGTGTTGCAGAGTGCCTCCAGTGGCTTGCATCTGTCAAGGAGGATTGGAGTACGGTACACTGTAGCAGCGGAATAGACGGGCTCCGGTCGCGTGAAGACATCCATGAAGAGATCTACGGGCTCGTCCAGGAATTACTATAGGCTTATGTTGTAATGCGCTTTACAAAACAGACGTTACTTACTAATGGTTTTTACCCATGAATGAATATCACTACATCAAAGCGCAGGACGAGGAGATCTACACCGCGATAACGGGGGAGGAACAGCGGGAAATACGCGGACTCGAACTCATCCCGAGCGAGAACTATGTCTCCAAAGCCGTCCGTGAAGCGAACGGCTCGGTCTTGACCAATAAATACTCCGAAGGTTACCCGGGCAAGCGCTATTACGGAGGCCAGACTTATACCGACATCGTTGAGACCATTGCCATGGAACGGGCGAAGCAGTTGTTCAACTGTGAGTATGCGAATGTGCAGCCGTTGTCGGGTGCACCGGCAAACGTCGCGATGTACTTCGCGCTTATGGAACCAGGAGACACGGTTTTGGGGATGGACCTTTCGCACGGCGGACATCTCACGCACGGACATCCGACCACCGCGATCAATAAGGTATTCAACTTCGTCCGCTACAAGATGAAGAACGTGGATACCGGCGAGATCGATTACGATGAGCTTCGGGCAGTGGCGCTTGAACACAAGCCGAAGATCATTCTTGCTGGATTCTCCGCCTACTCACGCGAGCTCGATTATAAGAAGTTTGTAGCCATCGCCCGGGAAGTGGGCGCGTATGCGGTGGCTGATATGGCGCACATTGCGGGCCTCATCGCAGGCGGAGTTGCACGCAATCCGTTTGATGACGGATTCGATGTCATCACCACGACCACGCATAAGACGCTGCGCGGACCTCGAGGCGGCATGATCCTCGTACGTGAAAGCGAGGAGATCGCAAAAAAGATCAACAAGGCCGTATTCCCGGGGCTGCAGGGAGGGCCGCATATGAATGTGATCGCGGCGAAAGCGGTTGCGTTCGGTGAGGCGCTTGCTCCTGCGTTCAAGGAATATGCACAGCAAATACTGAAGAATGCGAAAGCAATGGAAGCGGTGTTCAAAATGGAGGGCATTCGCATGCTCGGAGGGGGTACCGACAACCACCTCATTCTTGCCGATGTGTACGGCAGCCTGGGCGTCACCGGGCAGGAGGCGGAGACAGTGCTCGACGAGGTGGGCATCACGCTCAATAAGAATATGATCGCGGACGAAACACGCAGCGCGCTTGATCCCTCGGGCATCCGCTTCGGTACGCCGGCGATGACCACGCGCGGGATGCATGAAAAAGAGGCGACACTTGTTGCCACACTCATGATCGATACGCTCCGCAACAGGGGTGATGTGCAGAAGAAAAATAAGAACAAGGGAGCGGTAGAAGAGCTGTGCAGAGCCTTCCCGGTGCCTGAATCGTTCATATAGAAGTCAGATACAAAAACCACCGTCCCACCAGCGGTGTTTTTGCTGTGCTTGCTTTTATTCACATATAGTGTAGTATCTTCACTCCTGGTGGTTTCTCCGGACCTGCACCCCGCCCCCTTAGGTCTGTTGCAGAGATCATTAGCCCCCGAGACGGCCGCACCTGTGTGGCGCTCTGGGAGGAGGTGTCACAAAACATAGGGCGGCCGTCTCGGACTCACAACCGGGACGTTTTTTATTTTCTCTCACCTCGGGTATACAATGAACCAATGGTACGAAGACTCAAGGAACTGTTTGAAAAGCACCGGCATCATTTTTTGACCGTCGCCTTCGTCTTTGGGTTCATTGTCGATAATCTCACGCTCACGCGCGTTGACCAGCTGTTTGATAACGCCATCCTGCTTACATATATAGTGCTCGCAATGGGGAGCTTCCTTATGCTGTATGCGGGCAGCGCCGGGAAGTTTCCCGAAAAGATGAATCATGCAGTCCGGCGATATGCGCCGCTTTTCACGCAGTACGCGTTCGGCGGACTCTTCTCCGGCATGCTTATATTCTACGGCCGGAGCGGTTCCTGGATGGTAAGCTGGCCGTTTTTGCTCATCATTCTTGGCGTCATTTGGGGCAATGAGACGATCAAAGACCGGGTACAGCGGCTCTTGTTTAATATCGCCATGCTCTTCGTGGGACTCTTTTCATATGTGGTTCTGATCGTGCCGGTTGTTGTGGGGGCAATGGGGGCGCTGGTGTTTGTTGGCAGCGGCATCTTGGCATTGTGCATCATGCTGCTGTTCATCCGCGTGCTTGCGCTTATTGTGCCGAGGTTCATCGCGCTCCATCAGCGCGCGCTTATCTTTATGATCGGCCTCATTTTTGCGCTGTTCAATTTCTTATATTTCGCCAATATCATCCCGCCCATCCCGCTGTCGCTGAAGCAGGTGGGCGTCTACCACAGCGTGGTGCGCTTTGAGGACGGTTCATACCAGCTGAAGTACGAGGAGGGCGACTGGTGGCAGTTCTACAAAGCATCAGACGACATCTTCCATCCGGTAGCGGGCGGCAATGTATTCTGCTTCGCGAAAGTGTTCGCCCCAACGACCATCCAGACCGATATCTATCACACGTGGGAATATTATTCAGAGGACGAGGGGAAGTGGATCGAGCATGCGCGGCTCTCGTATCCGATCGTCGGCGGCGGCGCTGAGGGCTACCGCGGGTATACGCTTATAGAGAATTACCGCGACGGCACTTGGCGGTGTACTGTGGAGACTGCCCGTGGACAGGTGCTCGGACGGGAGGTGTTCAAGGTGGATACGCAGCATCCAGTGCGGGAATTCCAGACGCGCCGCGAATAGTGATGGATAAATATCCGGTTTTGATATAGTGTAGCTACCAATATGGAAGATGTCATCAGAACGGCAGTGGCGGACGCACTTGTGAAGCTCGGATTCACGGGGAAGGATTTCGTGATCGAGCATCCGGAAAATCTCGCGTTCGGCGACTACGCGTGCAACGCGGCGATGGTTTGTGCCAAACAGGCGGGGAAGAATCCGCGAGCGCTTGCAGAGGAGATCAGAGACGCACTTGCTGGGCAGATCGAATACGTGGAGCGCATCGAGGTTGCCGGAGCGGGCTTTTTGAATTTTTACCTCGCGCGCGAATTTTTCGCTGAAGAGATCGCCCGGATCGCAGCACTCAAAGAGAACTGGGGAAGAAACGCACTCTGCGAAGACACAATGGTGCTTCTTGAATACACGAGCCCGAACCTGTTCAAGCCGTTGCATGTTGGCAACCTGGTCGGCAACATCGTGGGCGAGGCTATAAGCAGGCTGTTCGCTTTCTGCGGTGCGGAGGTCAAGCGCATCAACTACCCGTCGGATATCGGTCTTACGGTAGCAAAGGGTGTCTGGGGTCTGCAGCAGACTGGCGGCGATCCCGAAGACATCCTTGCGCTCGGAGAAGCATATCGCGTCGGCAATGATGCCTACGAGCACAATGCGGATGCGAAGCTGCAGATCGAGTCGGTGAACCGCTCTCTGTATGCGGGTGATGATGCGGCGCTCAATGAGCTCCGTGCAAAAGGATTGCGCACTTCAAAAGCGAAGCTCGATGCGCTGTGCGCGCTGCTCGGCACCTCATTCGATGCGGTCATCTACGAAAGTGAAGCTGGCCCGCAGGGGACACAGATCGTAAAAGCGCACACCGGAACGGTGTTTGAAGAAAGCGAGGGTGCAATTGTCTATAAGGGAGAAAAAGCAGGACTGCACACTCGCGTGTTCCTCAATTCGCAGGGCCTGCCGACATATGAAGCGAAGGATTTGGGCAATTTTGCGATCAAGCAGGAGCGGTACCCACAGTGGGATGTTTCCATTATCGTTACCGGCAATGAGCAGAGTGAGTACTTCAAGGTCGAGTACGCGGCCATCCGGGATGTGTTCGGCGTGCCTGAGCACAAAAAGCTCGTGCATATTCCGACAGGTTTCCTCACGCTCACAACCGGCAAGATGTCCTCGCGCAAAGGAAACGTGCTCACGGGCGAATCGCTCCTGGAAGCACTGCAGGAAGAATCGAAGAAACGCGCCGAAGAGAGCCGTGCAGAAGATGTCCGTGCGCTTGCAGAGATGGTCGCGGTTGCCGCTCTGAAGTATCAGATCCTCAAACACGGTATCGGTTCGAACATTGTCTTCGACAAAGAGAAAGCACTTTCATTCGAGGGCGATTCCGGTCCGTATCTGCAGTACACGTATGCCCGCATCGGTTCAGTAATCGAAAAGGCGCAGGCGGTTGGCATCGCGCCATCTGTTGCCGTACCACCGGCAATCGTATACGACATTGAGAAGGTGCTGTACCGTTTTGAAGAAGTGGTGCGCGATGCGATCGAAGCGTATGAACCGCAGGGCATCATCACGTATCTGACGCAGCTGTGCGGCATGTTCAATTCATTTTATGCTCATGAGAAGATCGCTGATGCAGATGATGTGTATGCGCCGTATAAATTGGCCCTGGCACAGAGCGTCCGCTTGACGCTCCACAACGGCCTGTCTGTCCTCGGCATGCAGGCTCCCGAACGTATGTAGTATTCTTTTCGCTTGCGTTTGCGGCAGTTTTTGCTTTACTAAGAAGTGCCCAGACAGGAAAGGAATCAACGATGATTGCTGGACAATCCTTTAACCTGCTGGAGGCAATCTATCTGGTAGTCTGGATCGCTGTTCTCTACCTCGTTTGTATGACGGTGCTGCTCAATATCCGCAGCATTGCACGGGCAGCGTGGCGGTTGCTTTCGTCACTGCTGCAGCCTGCGCTCGCAGTTTTTGCCGAGGGATCGCGCTTCCGTGCGCGTATCCTTCGGCATGAACGCCGCGTGCAGCGTCACCAGGCGTGGATGAAGACGCTTCCACACTAAAGGGGTCAAACAGGGGGTCGCGGCAACGCGCTGCGCCCCCCATCTTTCCAAGGCGATAAAAGATGCTAGGATACAAAGGCATGTCTGATACACATGCTTTTATTATGTCTGATATACATAACCATCTCATATGCAAACTCCAAAGAATACCGGCATTGGTGCTGAAAAAAGCGAAGTAGCGCTCCGCGAAGAGGAGGTGCTTGCGTTCTGGCGCGAGCACGATATTTTTCATAAAAGTCTCACCAAGGAAGCGCCCAAGGGCGATTTTATATTTTATGACGGGCCGCCGTTTGCAACGGGGCTTCCGCACTACGGCCACATCCTCGCCGGCACGATCAAAGACGCGATCCCGCGCTTCTGGACGATGAACGGCTATCGTGTGCCGCGCAAGTGGGGATGGGACTGCCATGGGCTTCCGCTTGAGAACCTCATCGAGAAGAAGCTCGGATTGGCGACCAAGCGCGACATAGAAGAGTACGGCGTGCAGAATTTCAATGAAGCTGCGCGCGGTGCGGTTTTGGAGTACGCCGATGACTGGCGGCAGATTATTCCCCGCATGGGTCGATGGGTGGATATGGAGGATGACTACAAGACCATGGACTCGGCCTACACCGAAAGCGTATGGTGGGTATTCTCAGAGCTCCACAAAAAAGGACTGGTATATGAAGGATTCAAAAGCATGCATCTGTGTCCTCGCTGCGGCACCACGCTCTCAAACTTCGAGGTCAACCAGGGATACAAAGATATCAAGGATATTGCGGTGACGGTAAAGCTGCCGCTCTCTGACGAGCCCAATACGTCGCTTCTGGTGTGGACTACAACCCCATGGACACTGCCGGGGAACATGGCCGCGGCGGTACATAAAGATGGATTATATGTAAGTGCGACTGTTGAAAAAGTGGAGGGCCAATTACAGGGATTAGGACTTGCGAAGGGTGAGACATACATCTATGCGCAAGATTGTGAAGCCAATGTCTTTGGAGGAGACTCGGGAGTTTTAGAAGGGGCAGAGTTCGGCAAACGTGTTATCAACCTGAAAGGAGCAAATATTTATCTAGAGAACTACAAAGAATTTAAGGGATCGGCGCTTGTCGGGAAAAGGTATGTCCCGCCGTTTGACTATTTCCGCGAGCGTGACTTCGCGGGAAAAGAGAACGCATGGAAGATCTACCATGCGGATTACGTCGAGCTCGGTGAAGAGGGAACCGGCGCAGTGCATCTCGCTCCCGCATACGGAGAGGACGACATGAACCTCGCAAAGGAGCACAATATCCCGATTGTGCACCATGTGGACACTGAAGGACACTTCATGGATTTCGTCACTGATTTCGCGGGGCAGCTGGTAAAGCCGAAGGACGACGACGATGCACGCATCACGCACCTTGATGCGGACATTGAGGTGCTGAAGAAGCTCCAGGAGGAACGGGATGAGTACGGAAGCCGGCTCTTTCGCAAGGAGAACATCACCCACAGTTATCCGCACTGCTGGCGGTGCGACACGCCGCTTCTGAACTATGCGACCACGTCTTGGTTCGTTGAGGTCACCAAGATCAGGGATCAGCTGGTGGCAGAGAACAGCACGGTGCAGTGGGTACCTGAGCACGTGGGAACCAGCCGCTTCGGCAAATGGCTGGAGAACGCCCGCGACTGGGCGATCAGCCGGCAGCGCTACTGGGGCGCGCCGCTGCCCATCTGGAGGAATCCGAAGACCAAAGAATATAAAGTGTTCGGGTCGCTGCATGACCTGCAGCAGCATGTACGCAAAAGCGGCAATACGTACCTGATCATGCGCCACGCAGAAGCGCAGAGCAACATAACGGGGCTCATCGATTCCATTCCTGACGAGAACAATCCGCTGACTGAAAAAGGGATAGAGCAGTGCGCAGCGGCTGCCGCACAGCTGAAGGATAAAAAGGTCGATCTCATTTTCCATTCGGGCATGCAGCGCACGCGAGACACAGCGCTGCGCGTGGCGCAGGCACTCGGACTTCCCCAGGAGAGTGTCATCGAAGACCGAAGGCTCCAGGAGCTGCAGACCGGCGTGGGTCTTGAAGGGAAAACCTGGGACGATTATGAGGCGCATTTTGAAACTCCCGAGGAAAAGTTCACGAAGGTCATTCCGGGGGTTGAGAACCGCACCGATGTGCTCAAGCGCACCGGTGAGTTCCTCTATGAGGTAGACGGGAAGTATAGCGGGAACACGATCCTCATCATCGGACATGCGAGCTCGACGTTCTCGCTGCGGAGCGTCGCTGAAGGGGCGGACATCTCCCGCAGTCTGGAAATTCGTGCGGAGGGGTATATGGAGAACGCGCAGATACTGGAATTGCCGTTCACGCCGATGCCGCACAACGACAGCTACACCCTCGATTATCACCGCCCGTACATTGATGCTATACAGCTGTTCGAGAAGGACGGCACGCCGCTTGTGCGCGTGCCTGATGTCTTCGACTGCTGGTTCGAATCGGGATCAATGCCGTATGCGCAGAATCATTATCCATTCGAGAACCTTGATGTGTTCAATGCGGCGAACGGAAAGGGATTTCCTGCGCAGTTCATCTCAGAGAGCATCGACCAGACGCGCGGCTGGTTCTATTCGATGATGGTGCTCGGCGTCGCGCTCTTCGGCAGATCACCGTATGAGCATGTGGTCACCAACGGCCTCGTGCTTGCCGAAGACGGAAAGAAGATGTCGAAAAAGCTGCAGAACTATCCGGATCCGGTTGAGCTCGCGAACCGCGTCGGAGCGGACGCCATACGGTTCTATATGCTCTCCTCTTCCATCATTCGGGGAGAAGATCTCAACTTTTCTGAAAAAGGGGTACTGGAGCTGCAGCGGAAGAACATCGGACGCCTGCACAATGTACTCGCGATGTATGAGATGTTTGCCGACGCCACGCAGGCGCGCGCTTCTTCAGAACACGTGCTTGACCGCTGGATCGTGTCGCGCCTCCATGAGCTCGTCGCGGAATCGACCCAGGGCTTCAAAAACTACGAGCTCGACAAGGCGACCCGTCCGGTGACGGACTTCATCGACGACGTATCCGTATGGTATCTGCGCCGCTCGCGCGACCGGTTCAAGTCAGACGACGAGGCAGACCGCCAGTGCGCACTTTCGACCCTGCGGTATGTGCTTCAGACGCTTGCGCTTGTTCTGGCGCCGTCCATGCCGTTCTACGCCGAGTATCTGTGGGGAAGGGTGAGGGAGGATGACGCGCCAGAAAGCGTGCATCTTGCTTCCTGGCCGCAGGGAGGAGCGATCGACGCCGATCTTCAGAACGCGATGAAGGAAGTACGCGATATCGTTTCCCTTGCCCTTGAGGAGCGCACCAGATCGGGTATCAAAGTGCGCCAGCCGCTTTCGATGTTGTTCCTCCGCGAAGACAGCATCGTGCGGCACGAACCGTACCGCAGCCTTGTGCTCGATGAAGTGAATGTCAAAGAGATCGATCATAAGCCGCATATTGAGAACAGAGTGGCACTCGATACGCAGATCACCCCTGAGCTTCGGGCAGAAGGGGACGTCCGTGAATTTGTCCGTCAGGTGCAGGACATGCGCAAACAGGCAGGATTGCAGCCGAGGGACCGCATCGTGCTGTGCATCCAGACCTCGAAGGAAGGAGAAATGATGATAGACCTGTACCGTCGGGAGATAGAGAAGATCGTGGGTGCCGAACTGATCGCATTCAGCGAGAACAATGGGCAGGAGCTGCGCGCCGGCGAGCATTCGTTCACCGTCACGCTCGAGAAGCGATAGGCAGATGTCATACAAAACATACACAACAGAGGCTATCGTGTGCGGCAGCACGCACCACAACACCTCGGATAAGCATTATCTGCTGTTCTGTAGGGACGCCGGGATGGTATACGCAAGTGCGCGAAGCGTGCGGGAAGAACGGTCTAAACAGCGATACGCACTTCAGGATTTTTCACATGTTCGTATCTCACTGCTGAAAGGGAAGAACGGATGGCGCGTGGGGAGCGTCGAATCCTTCGGCAATGCGTTTCTGCGCGCGGAGAACCGGGCGCAGCGGGGACACATCAATTTCCTCTTCAACCAGCTGCGCCGCTACGTGCATGGTGAAGTGCCCGTCCCCCGCGCATATGCGGACATGGAATGGATATTCGCACACCAGGGTGCACTGCAGCAGGAGGGTGTGCTCATACAGCAGCTGTTTGTGCTGCGGCTTCTTGCCGAACTCGGCTATATCGCATCCGAGGAAAGCTGGAAAAGCCTACTGACTGCACCGACAATACAGGAAGCCTGTTCAGCGTATGTACCGGCTATGGAGGGAGCCATTGCGCGTGTCATCAGATCCGCAGCGGAGGCAAGTCACTTATAAGTGCTATACTTAGAAGACGTATGAGTGGGATCAAAGATCAGGAAAGACTTGATGAGTTGCGACGACGCCTCTATGAGCGGGGCAATCCGAGTATCACCCGCAGTGAGCATCATCTGAGCGATGCGCAGGAGGATGCGCCGAAGTCATGGGAACAGCCTCCGCAGCCGATGCACCACGCAGAGCCGGTTACACAGGAGCCGCACGCGAACACCATACCGCAAGAAGCTATGTCACCCCGAACACCAAAACGCAGCTACCGCCTCAAGATCCTTTTCGCAGGCTTCGCTTTTTTCGTGCTTGCCATGGGTATATCGAGCATGTTCCTCGCGTTCGGCCGCAACAGCATTTCCGGTGAGAACATCACGATCTCAGCTTCCGGGCCGTTCACCATCGGCGGCGGAGAGGAGCTGCAGATGCAGGTCGGAATAACCAACGGCAACACGGTGCCTATCGAATCGGCAACGCTCATTGTCGAGTATCCGAACGGCACGCAGTCTGCAACCGAAGAGGGGAAGGAACTGTTTACTGAACGCCTGTCGCTCGACACTATCAACCAGGGCGAGACGGTCAACATACCGCTGCGGGCGCGCGTCTTCGGAGAGGAGAATCAGGAAAAGATCGTCCGTGTATCGGTTGAATACCGCGTGCAGGGCTCGAACGCGACCTTCTTCAAGGAGGCCGATCCGCTCCGCTTCAAGATCAGCTCATCGCCAGTTATCGTACGTGCTGATACGCTCAAGAAGATTTCGTCCGGGCAGGATACCGATGTGGAGCTTACGATCCTCTCAAATTCGCCGAGCCCGCTCTCGCAGGTGCTCGTCAAAGCAGAGTACCCGACAGGATTTGATTTCACCAAGGCTGACCCTGCTCCGACGTACGGGCAGAACATGTGGCTCATTGAAGATCTGGAGCCCGAAGGCGAAAAGACCATAACCGTGACCGGTATTGTCGTCGGCAAGGAGACCGATGAGTATGCGATCAACTTCACGGTCGGCGTTCCCAATGAGCGCGACGAGCAGACGCTCGCCTCCATTTTTGCAACAGCGCAGACCCAGTTCGAGATAGAGCAGCCGTTTTTGGATATCGACATGTCCATTGAAGGGTCAACCGATGAGGAGTTCGCTGCGCAGCCGGGCACCCGGTCAAATGTGCTTGTTGAATTCACCAACACGCTCGAGGATCCGCTCTACGACGTTGAGATCGAGGTGCAGTTAAGCGGCAACGCATTCTCTATCCGCGACGTCGGTCCGTCATCGGGTTATTTTGACCCGTCGAAGAATACTATCGTGTGGGATGTCTCCAACACCCCGGAACTGCGTGAAGTGAATCCCGGCCAGACAAAGAGTCTTTCGTTCAGCGTCGATCCGTCTTCGAACGTTAGCCGGACGCCGCAGATAAATATTGATGTGAACGCTGAAGCCCGGCGCGTGTCTGAAAGCCAGGTCGCGGAACACCTGGTTGGCACCGCGTCGCGCGTGATAAAGATCGTCACTGCACCGTCGCTTGACGCTGAGATAACCCACGGCAATGGCGTATTTGTCGACAGCGGTCCAATACCGCCTGTGGTGGATACAGAGACCAGCTACACGGTCACACTCATCGTGGAAAATGGCTCCAATGAAATAACCGATGCGATCGTGACCACGAGCCTGCCACAGTATGTCAGCTGGCTTGATGAGACGGCGGGAACCGGCGAGATAAGCTACAATCCCACCACGCGCGCTGTTGAATGGGCCGCAGGGGATGTCGACGCAAACGGCGAGGCCGTTGCTTCGTTTCAGGTGTCATTTTTGCCCCGTGCATTGCAGGTGGGGACAACGCCGATACTTATAAGCGAACAGCGTGTTCGGGCGCTTGACCGGTTTACTGATAGTGTCGTCCGGGCAAGCAATGTGCCGCTTACAGCCACGCTTGAGGACGAAGAGGAGGGCTCCGGAGAGGTACGTGCAGAACTGGGGGATTAGTGATACTGTACAGCTACTATGGCTGAAACGGACAACACAATGGAGAAGGTTGTGGCCTTGTGCAAGCGCCGCGGCTTCGTCTATCAGGGCTCGGAGATCTACGGCGGCCTCGCCGGAACCTGGGATTACGGGCCGTTGGGAGTGGCTTTGAACAACAATATCAAGCGGGAGTGGTGGAAGATGTTCGTTGAGGACCGCGAAGACATGTACGGTCTCGACGCTGCCATCATCATGAATGCCAGGGTGTGGCAGGCATCGGGACACACAGGTGCCGGATTTGCCGATCCCTTGGTTGAAGACCTGGAGACCAAAGAGCGCTACCGCGCCGACCATTTGTTGAAGGACAACGGTATTGATGCAGACGGACTTTCGCTTGAAGAGATCACTGCGCTCATCAAAGAAAAGGGGATCACAAGCCCCAAGGGCAACGCACTCTCCGAAGCGCGCCAGTTCAACCTGATGTTCACCACGCAGATAGGCGCAACCTCCGGAGAAGAGGGGAAGGTCTATCTTCGCCCGGAGACTGCCCAGGGTATTTTTGCGAACTTCAAGAACGTGCTCGATTCGATGCACCCGAAGATGCCGTTCGGCATTGCCCAGATCGGCAAGGCGTTCCGCAATGAGATAGCCCCGCGTGAATTCCTCTTCCGTGTCCGCGAGTTCGAGCAGATGGAGATCGAATATTTCATCAGGCAGGAAGAATGGGAATCATTGTTTGAAGTATGGAGAGAGAACATCTGGAAGTGGTTCGACCACCTTGGGCTCTCCCGCAGCAATGTGCAGGAGTACGAGGTGCCGAAGAACGATCTGGCGCACTACTCGAAGCGCACCATTGATTTTGAATATAATTTCCCTGGCAAGGGTTTCGATGAGCTCGCCGGTTTTGCCTACCGGACCGATCATGATCTGCGCAGTCACATGGAGGCAAGCGGCATTGATCTGCGCTATACAGAGGCCGATGGACAGAAGTTCATCCCGCACGTGCTTGAGCCATCATTCGGCGTCGGCAGGGCGATCACTGCGGTTTTGTGCGAAGCGTATACTGAAGATGAGATGGGTGGAGAAGTGCGCAGCTACCTCCGCCTTCCGAAATATCTCGCCCCGTACCGGGTGATGGTGTCGCCGCTTCTGAAGAACAAACCCGAACTGGTGGAGAAAGCACGGGAAGTGTTCAGACTGTTGAAGCAAAGCATTCCGAATGTCGCGTGGGATGATAACGGCAACGTCGGCAAGCGCTACCGCCGTCAGGACGAGATCGGCACGCCGCACTGCGTCACTATAGACTTTGAAACACTTGAGGGAGACACTACCGATACGGTGACGGTGCGCAACCGCGATACCGGGGAACAGACGCGCGTTGCCATCGCCCAGTTGACCAACGTGTTGTGATCTGGCACGCTTCTTGCGGACTGCACGATACATGAGGAGGTGAGTATGGCAGAGCTAGCAGACCGGCGATATTATTTCGCCAATACGGTGGCTGCCGTTATCCTGCAGCTTGGCGTTCCGGAGAGGGTCAGACCCAGACGGAAAGAATATTTCGCTGATCCGGAACATATCGCCTGGATGGCGATAAAGGTCGCACGCATGGATGTCCATACACGGCAGGAATCCGTGGAAGCGTCCGCCTGGGTCCGCAGGATCAGGCAGGCGATGGAACATGCAGGATACTGGAGCGTACAGCGCAGTGCGATGCTGTATGAGCTCGACAGAGCGCAGCACTTCCACCTTCCGGTGGCGTGACTGCTCAACAGGGGCGCGCTTATGCGCCCCTTTTTGTTGACAAAGCAGAGCTACAGGCACATCCTTAAAGATAAGGGACCACACACGAGAGGAGGCTCTCATGACGTACACGAAAATAGTGCCCTTGCGGCAGACGCACTCGCTCAATGCTCTGGTGCTCTATACGCCGCTCGATCGTCTCGCTCCGCTGCTTGATCCGGAGGACATACCGGAAGTGCGGCAGGACATCGAAGAACGGAAGTGCCGCCCCACTTTCGCCGATCCCCGTCTGACAGTATTGCCGCTGTCGGAGATCTACGAACTGGGCACGCTCCGCAACATGGTGAATGCGCACGTGTTCGCGCTGCAATCCGGCCTTCTGGACCAGGTATGGTTCTACGGCGGAGGGGTGAGCGAATACATGAAGCTTATCGCCAATAACGCCCTGCATCGGTCAACCATCGTCTGCTTCGCTCCGAGGGAGTCCCCGCAGAAGAAGCTGCTCTACGAAATGACATCAACAGGCACGTTAGCAACGGTGCGGGGGTAAGCGTCACCCCCCGCTTTTTTTTATGCAAAAAAATGCTACTGTAGGCTCTATATGCAGAAAAACGAAGGAAATGGGCGCTATATAACCACGACCTTGCCGTATGTGAACGCAGACCCGCACATCGGTTTCGCCGCTGAGATCCTCGCTGCGGACGCGCTTGCCCGGCACTGGCGCCTGTTTGGTCATGAGGTTTTTTTCAATACGGGGACGGACGAACACGGACAGAAGATCGCAGGCAAAGCTGATGAGAAAGGCCAAAGCAGGCAGGAATATGTGGATTATTACGCAGGAGAATTCGCCAAGCTCAAGGACGTGCTCGGGTTGTCATACGACAACTTCATTCGCACGACCAATGAGGATCACAAAAAAGCTGCGCAGGAACTGTGGCGACGCTGTGCAGAGCGGGGCGATATATACAAGAAGAAGTACAAAGGCCTCTACTGCGTCGGCGACGAGATGTTCATGAAGGAATCAGAGCTGGTGAATGGCCGCTGTCCCAATCACCCGAATCTCGAATTACAGGAGATCGAGGAGGAGAACTATTTCTTCAGACTTTCGAACTATCAGGAGTATCTTGAAGCATATCTGTCGCGCGAAGGGGTCATTGTGCCGGAGTGGCGCAGGCAGGAAGCACTCAACTTCGTGAAAGCGGGCTTGGAGGATTTCAGCATTTCCCGGGAGAAGTCGCGCCTCAATTGGGGGGTTGCGGTCCCGAATGATGAGAATCAGGTAATGTACGTGTGGTTCGATGCGCTCACCAACTACATCTCTACGCTCGGCTGGCCGGAAGACAGCAGCGGCACGTTCAAGAAATTCTGGGAGGACGGGAAGACGCTCCAGCTTGCCGGCAAGGATCAGGTACGCTTCCAGTCGATCATGTGGCAGGCGATGCTTAAGTCTGCAGGCGTGCCGGCAACCGACACGGTCATGTACCACGGCTTTATTACCGTCGGCGGACAGAAGATGAGCAAGTCGCTCGGCAATGTGCTCAATCCGCACGATCTGGTGGCAAAATACGGCACCGAGGCGACCCGATACCTGCTGCTGCGGCATATCCATCCGTTCGATGATTCCGATGTCACCTGGGAGAAGCTCGATGAGTGGTACACTGCCAATCTGGTCAATGGGCTCGGCAACCTTGTCGCCCGGGTGATGAAGATGGCAGAAACGCACCTGCCTGCACCAGTTACCTTTGATACACTGAGCTTTGATGAGGAGACTGTCGGCGAAATATTCAATATCCATACCCGCATGGAATATATCTGGACACAGATCAGCGTGCTCGATGAGTGGATCACAACCGATGAGCCGTTCAGACTGGTGAAGACAAACCCGCAAAAGGCGCGTCGCATCATTGAGGGGATGGTGAAAAAACTTGCGGTGGTCGGTCAGCTGCTTGAACCGTTCATGCCGGAGACCTCTGCGGCGATGTATGCCGCAGTCACGCAGAACAAAAAACCCGAAAACCTCTTTAATCGCCTTGAAAACTGATATGCAAAATATTGAAGACATCCTCAAGCGAAACGCGCGCGTTGAAGCCGATAAAGCCTGGGAAACAAGCTATACACGCCGGGCGATCATCGCGTGCATCACCTACCTTACGGCAGTTACCTTTCTGAAGATTATCGGTAATGATGCCCCGCTCATCAATGCGTTTGTGCCGGTCGGAGGTTACCTGCTCTCCACGCTTTCGCTGCCGTTTGTAAAGAAGATCTGGATACAGCGCCGCACGTCAGATGAATAGCATTACACACATTGACATTCATGCACACCTCAATCTCTCCGCGTTCAATGATGATCGGGAAGAGGTGTTGACGCGTACGCGCGAAGCGGGCGTTGCGCACATCAACATCGGTACCAAGGAATCCACGAGCAAAAAAGCGGTTGAGATCGCAGACGCGCACGAGGATGTGTACGCGATCGTCGGACTGCATCCCATCCAGACAACGCCGCAGGAACACGATGAGGAAGAGATAGGCGAGGGGGGCACGGCATTCGCATCGAAGGGCGAGATTTTCAATGCAGACTTCTACCGCGAACTGTGCACAAGCCCGAAGGTGGTCGGCATCGGCGAATGCGGACTCGATTATTACCGCAACGATCCCGCAACGCGGGAGGTGCAGGAGGCACAGTTTATTGCGCAGATCGAGTTTGCCAATGAACTCGCATTGCCGCTTATGATCCATACGCGCGATGCGAAAGGGAATCAGGCGAGCGCAGCTTCAGCAACGAATGTCTACGACGACACCTACGCGTTGCTGAAGCAGTATGCGAAAGTGCCGGGCAATATCCATTTTTACGCAGGTACGTACGAGCAGGCGAAGCGATTTTTCGATATTGGCTTCACGATTTCGTTCACGGGGGTCATCACATTTGCAACAGATTACGAGGAGGTGGTGCGCAATGCACCCTTGGACCTGATCCATGCAGAAACCGACTGCCCGTACGTTGCGCCGGTGCCGCATCGCGGCACGCGCAATGAACCGGCGCATGTGCGGGAGGTATACCAGAAGATCGCAGCGATCAAAGGAGAGGATGAGGAGAAAGTCCGTTTACAACTGCTCGAGAATGCGCAAAACTTATTTAAAGTTTTTTGAACATGAGAAAGCAGCGCCCCATCGTCATTCTGTGCCTGTGTGCCATTCTGCTTCTGACACTTTCCATCGCGGTGCAGCTATCCTTCATCATCGGCACTCAGGCAGACGCAATGGCAGTATCCCCGCCCGATATGTCGGGTCCGGAACAGATACAAAGGGAAGTGGAATACGCGCAGACGCTCGGAGTTCCCGAACTCGTTGCCTATTTCAAGCATATAAGCGCTGCGCGCGGTGCTGTGTATGCCTATGAGATATTGCGACAGATACCGCCTTCGGACTTGGATCCATATAAACATCTCTTCGGGCACGTTATCGGAGATGAGCTGTTCAATGAGCAGAACATCCAGGGATTGGAGGTCTGTACATCTGAGTTTTCATTCGCGTGTTATCACAGCCTGATATCACGGGCAATCTTTGAACAGGGATTGGAAAACATAGCTGAGATAAATAAGCGGTGCCTGCAGCTCGAAGATTCCGGCGGATGCCGACATGGTATTGGCCACGGCATTATGGCGGCTCTGGGGTACGAAGACCCGGTAGCGGCAGTTGCTGTCTGTGCGACGCTCGCAAAATACGGGACTACGCGCGCCTGCGTCGAGGGGGTCATTATGGAATTTAATTTCCATCAGCTCGAGGAAATGGCGCCGTCGTCGTTCCGTCAGGTGGATGAACGGGGCTATTACTACCCCTGTACTGAAATATCCGAAAAATATAAAAACGAGTGTTTTTTCGAGCAGACACTCTGGTGGCGTGAAGTATTGGGAAAGACCAGTTATCCTGCGATCGGAGCATTGTGCGATGCAATCAAAAACGATGAGCATAAGGTGTGGTGTTACCGGGGGATCGGACGTCTCATACCTGAGTTTTCGAGCGATCCCATCGAGACCATGGCAGCACAATGTATCGGGTCGACGTCTGCTGTAGACGGTCAGGCGTTATGCATGCAGGCATTGCGGGACAGGACTAAAAATGACGGCTCGATATGCAGTCTGTTGCCACGCGGATACCAGAGCACCTGCAGTTCGCCGATACCGCTCCTTGTCATCGAATAGCGGGCCGCACAGTGCTTCAGTGCATAACTGCGCCGGTGTCCGCTGCCAAACGGGGTATCCTAAAGGAAGAGGAGGAAAAGATGAATGCACGAGTACAGCTCCATGATGGAGTGGAAGTGTGCGGACTCTTCGGTTCAGAGCACATCTGTGTCCGTCCGCCCAATCACTGGGGTCCGCATGTGATCAGACTCCCGGATGGGAGCTTCCAACTGCACCAGACCGTCTGTTCGCCCATTTCGTTCGAGATCGCTCAAAAAGTCGCTGAGCATGCGATGAACGATCCCGATTGGACGTGGGGTGCGGATTAAGACAAACCCGCGGCGGATCGCCGCGGGTTTCTTGTCAGTCAAATATCTTGATGAGGTAGGTGTCGATCTTCCGCTGGTCCCAGTCGTAGAAATACGCGCCGTCCTCATGCAGGTCCTCGGCGAGATCCTCACCCACGAACCGCCAGTGCCATGGCTCATATACGTAATACGCGTTCTCCTTTGGGTAAGAGAGCGTAAAGCCGTACTTGTATGCGTGATCCCGCAGCCACGCGAAGGCGGGGGTATCTTCAAAGGCGGTGACGAGACCGCCACCAATGCCTTCAGTGGTGAAGTCGAGTGTGGTGCCGAGCTGGTGTTCTGAATATCCCTGGTCTGCGGAGAATGCATTCGCACCCGAACCATAGCTCACCGTGTAGCTGCCCTTGAGATACGCCTGTTCATAGAACGAGCGATATGAGGAGACCACCCAGATCTTCACCCCGTCTTCAAGCGCATCCTCGAGCATATCGTTCAGATACGGTTCGACTTTTGCGTGCACCGATTTTGAAGCATTTTCATTGTAGAGGTATTTTTTCTCAATATCGGCGAGCTTCTCAGGAACATAGTGCTCATTGAGGAAATACACCTTCGAATACTTTTGGAGCAGTTCCTCGTCGGTTTTTGAGAGCTTGTCGAGATCGCTCACCGTCCCCGCTATGTCCTCGATCTGGTCTTCGAACTCCTCATTGCGGTTCTTTTCGCGGCGGTAATCGTCTTCGAGCTCATCAAGCTCCTCAGAGGTCAGTGAAAGCTGCTCTGCGAGCGCAGCTATGGTCGAACTTGCAATGGAGAGTTCCTGCGTGGTTGAGGCGTGCTGTACCAAGAGGGCATTCTTTTCCTCCGTGAGCGCGGCAATGGTCCTCTGATGCTCCGCTATCTGCATGCCCATGGCTGCGGTCTTGAAAGCCAGGAAGCCTCCGCCGAGAAGCGAAAGCGCGAGAGCAGAGAACACCGTGTATTTGATGATGCGGGAACGAGAAGAAACTGCCATGTCCGGGCCATTGTACCATTATTTGCGGAGTCTGCATTTCTATTGTAAGAAGCGGGTTTCTGTGGTAGTTTAGCGGGGTTATCAGGTTAAAGACACATAGACATGTCCGAGACACACATGCCGGCAGCCGAAGCAAGCGAAGCGTTGCTCGAGATAGAAAAACAGAGCTACGAACTTGCTTTCCACATACTTCCAACGGTTGCTGAAGGGGAAGTGCAGGGTGTATTTGAGGCGATCAAATCACTCATTACTAAAGAGGGCGGAGACATCACAGACGAGGAAAAGCCGCAGCGGTTCGAACTCGCGTACGAGATCGTCAAGCACCTTGAGGGCAAGAACCGGAAGTTCGCAAGCGCGTACTTCGGCTGGGTACGCTTCAAGATGCCGTCAACGGCAGTGGTCACGCTGCTTGAAGAGGTTGATGCCCGCCCTGACGTTCTTCGTCATCTGCTCATCAAGCTCACGAAGGTTGAGGAGGAGAATCCGTTCCGATTCCACGATGCGCTTGAGAGCTTCAAGATGGTGACCACCATCGACGAGGCGGACCTTGCGCAGGACGCAGCTGCTCCAACTGAAGGAGAGGCGGCACAGGAGCCTGCCGAAGAAGCTGAAGCAGACAAAGCAGAAAAAAGCGATATCTAATAACTTAAGAAAATCGTATGTACCTTAACAAAGCAATGATCTACGGGAATCTCACACGAGACCCGGAAATGAAGTCGCTCCCAAGCGGAATGCAGGTAACGTCATTCTCTATAGCAACCAACCGTGTCTATAATGACCGGGACGGGAAGCGTCAGGAGCAGGTTGAATACCACAATATCGTCGTCTTTGGCCGACAGGCAGAGACGAGCGCACAGTACCTCAAAAAGGGTAGCGCTGCGTACGTTGAAGGACGACTGCAGACGCGGAGCTGGGATAAGGATGGAGTGAAGCAGTACCGGACCGAGATCGTTGCTGACCGGGTACAATTTGGACCGCGGAACGAGGGAGGAGGAAACTATCAGGCCGCAAACAGCGCTCCTGCACAGCAGGATAACGCTCCGGTAATGCCTGATTATCCAAATGAGGAGATCAATCCCGAGGACATACCTTTCTAACTAATTTGCTTAAAAGAATATGGACGAGAAAAACACAAAGATCGAGTCAATGCACATTGACTACAAGGACATCACCCGCCTGAAGGCGCAGGTGAATCCGCATGCGCGCATGCACAGCCGCCGCCGAACCGGCTTCACGGCAAAAGGCCAGCGCGATTTTGCGCGGGCGACCAAGCGGGCGCGATTCATGGCGCTTATGCCGTTTGTTTCCCACTAGGAAGATAACGAGCTGCAGCAACATACAAAAAAGCCCGGCGCCAAAGGCGCCGGGCTTTTTTGTAAAATATCTTATGCCTTTTCGATACGTTCCGTATACAACCTGCTCTCAGTATTGATGCTCACGATGTCTCCCTCGTTGATGAACATCGGCACCTGCACAGTCGCTCCCGTTTCGAGCACCACCTCTTTTGTTGCGCCTGAAGAGGTATTGCCCTTTACCGCAGGGGCAGCTTCCTTCACTTTGAGCTCAACTTTCACCGGTACGGAGATGCTCATGATGGCGTCGTCGAAGACAAGCGCCTCGACAACAGAGTTTTCCTTCATGAACTCAGCGCCGTCCCCGACAATGTCCTGCGGGAAGCTGAAGCGTTCGCGCGGGTTATCCGGCGGGCAGAAGAAATATTCTCCGCGGTTCTCATAGAGGAACTTCACATCGCGCTTCTCGATGGTCGCTTCCTCGAGCACGTCCGCCTGGTGGAAGGTGCGGTCAACCACGCCGCCGGTGCGCAAATTCTTCATTTTGACGTTGTTGCTGGCCTTCTGGCGGTCCTTTTTTGCTATGTACGACGACAATACAAGGTACGGGTCGTCATCCATGATCACAGTCCTTTTCGGTAAGATTTCGTTGTATTGCAGTTTTGCCATAACTTTTATAGGTTGTTTTTGGTGTTATTATAAAGCACAAGGATACTACCATATATGCTTGGACTCTCAAGTACTGACAACGCAGGAGAGCTTTCCGATGAGGAAGTGTTAGAACGGTCCCAAAAAGAGCCGTGGCTGTTTGCGGCGCTCCTTGATCGGTACCAGGATGCATTCATGCGCAAAGCGCGCTCCATCGTCCGAAACGAGCAGGATGCCGAAGAGGTGGTGCAGGATGCGTTCACCAAAATATACGTGCATGCGGGAAGGTTCGAGGTACGTGAGGGCGCGAAGTTCAGTTCGTGGGCGTACCGCATTCTCATGAATACCGCGTTCACCCGGTATCAGAAACGGGTCAAAGAAGGACAGCGGTTCGTCAGCATCGACCCTGAATTCGAGCAGTTCATCGGAGAAAAGGCGGCGCACACTGGTTTTGAGGAAAGACGCGACGCTATCGAGCGCATCCTTGCAAAATTGCCCGGCCACTTCGTCTATGTGCTCCGTCTTCACTATCTTGAGCACTGGTCGCATGCGGATATTGCGGGGGAGACAGGAGAGAGCGTCGGCACTATAAAAGCGCGGATCCACCGTGCAAAGGCAGCCTTCCGCAAGGAAAGCGAAGGCGAGGTGGAGATCCTGCTCCAGGATTAAGGATGCGATGTAGCGCAACTTTTTGCGCACGGGTGCAGTTACCAAGGATGAATCTATGACACAACATATATCATCATTACAAAAGAAGATCATGCGCCGGGTGTATTACGCGTTCGCGCTGCGCATCGCATCGCATCCGGTTGTCGTGCACGGAACACTGCTGTGTGCGAGCGTTTTTGTGCTCTCGCGGCTGGTCAATGTGGCAAGTATCCTCAACAATATCAGCAATCTGCGGGTAGGGGACCTCGACAATTATCTGTTCAACACATTCATGCACACCGAATTCTGGACGCTCGCAACCTTCGGTCTCATCCTGTTCTCGCTCCTCTCATTGCCGCTCAGTCTCAAAGCGCCGAACGTGCATAAGGTGCAGACAGCATAAAAAGAGATACACAAAAAGCGGGGCAGCCCCCCGCTTTTTTGATCACCCTTTCGCTTCTTCTTTCATTGCCGCGCGTATGTGCTTGAGTATTTCATTGAGCAGCTTCTTGTCTTCCTTCAGCGTTGTCCGTGCAGCGTCATAGCCGCGTCCGAGCTTCACGGTTGCAGACTCGTCCGCTCCCGGGGGAGTGTAGCTGTATGCACTTCCTGATTTCGCAATGAGCTTGTATTTCTCTCCGAGCGCGAGTATCTCTCCTTCAACCGAGATGCCTTCACCATAGATAAGGTCGAATTCCGTGGTGCGGAACGGTGCAGCCACCTTGTTCTTCACGACTTTGACCCGGTGCCGTCCCCCGACGACCTCGTCTCCTTTCTTTATCTGGGCGATACGGCGGATATCGAGCCGGACCGATGTGTAGAATTTGAGCGCCTTTCCGCCGGGAGTGGTCTCCGGATTGCCGAACATGACGCCGATCTGCATGCGGATCTGATTGATGAAAATGACGATCGTGTGCGACTTGGCGACAATGGCGGTGAGCTTGCGGAGCGCCTGGCTCATGAGTCTGGCCTGCTTGCCCACATGATGGGCGCCCATTTCGCCCTCTATCTCGTCTTTTGGCGTGAGCGCCGCCACAGAGTCGATAACGACGACGCTGATCTTTCCAGAACGGACGAGTGACTCAACGATCTCAAGCGCCTGCTCGCCATTATCCGGCTGGGAGATCAGAAGCTCATCGAGCTTCACGCCGATATTCTTCGCATACTCAGGATCAAGCGCATGTTCCGCGTCGATAAACGCGCAGATACCGCCTTTCTTCTGTGCTTCGGCGATCACATGAAGCGAGAGAGTGGTCTTGCCTGAGGATTCAGGGCCGTATATCTCAATAATGCGTCCCTGCGGCATGCCGCCGACGCCTAATGCGTCATCAAGGCCGAGCGATCCGGTTGAGATGGAATCGACATTGACCTTCGTCGTCTCATCAAGCGTCATGATCGCCTCGTCGCCGAACTTGGTCTTGAGGCTTCGCAGTGTCTCGGCGAGGTCTGACGCTCCCGAATCCTGTTCCTCAGATTTCGGCGCTGCTGTCTTCTGTGCGGTTTTTTTCGTTGCCATATCTTGCTATTGGTTAATTACTACATTATCGCTCTGTTGATCCTCCGAAAGAACGTATGTCTGCGTATGGTTGCTCACGCGGCCATAGCGGTCCTCAGCCCGCAGGGTAGCTACAGTATACCCGTTCTCCAGCACCAGCGCTTCCTTGAAATTGCCGTGCTTGTCTGTGAAGATCGGCCGGCCATTGAGTGTTATGCGAACTATGTTCTTTGCTTGACCCTCCAGCGTCACCAGACGCTCCGAGGAGATGCTTTGCGTCTGCGTCACGAATATCTGCGGTCCGGCCAGCAGGAACCGTGCCTGAAAGAGCACATACACCAGAAATACAAGCGCACAGACGCACACAGCGCTATAGATAAGTACTGTCCTAAACGTAAGCGGTGAATAAGTGATGGGGGACATGATCAAAATTCTTTAGTGTCTTCGCCGTAGCCGTCATCCTTGCCGATGAGTATCTCGCGCGGCTTGGAACCTTCTCCCGCGCCGATGACGCCGCGCTCCTCGAGGATGTCGATCAGACGCGCTGCCCGCGAATATCCAACGCGCAGCTTGCGCTGCAGATAGGATGTGGAGGCTTTATTCGCTTCAATGACGGCCTGTTTCGCTTCTTCATAGAGATCATCCTCCTCGTCATCATCCACCATCGATCCGAAGAACGCGTCAGCATTGCCGTCCTTAGGATCACCGTCGAGGTTGATGGAATCAAGCTCTTGTGCGCTCGACTGTTGCTTGAGGTAGGTGACCACATTCTTGAGCTCATCCTCGGAGATAAACGCGCTCTGCAGACGTATCGGTTTAGAAAGCTCACCCGAGAGGAAGAGCATGTCTCCCTGGCCGAGGAGCTTCTCGGCCCCCACCTGGTCGAGAATGGTGCGTGAATCGATCTGCGAGGCCACCTGCAGGGCGATTCGGCTCGGCACGTTCGCCTTGATAAGACCGGTGATGACGTTCACGCTTGGCCTCTGTGTGGCGATGATGAGGTGGATGCCGACCGCACGGCTCATCTGGGCCAGACGGACAATGCATGCCTCAAGCTCCCGCGGGTATGCCTGCATGAGGTCGGAGAGCTCATCCATGACAATGACGATGTACGGCATTGGTTCCGGCAGGCCGTCCTTCTCTTCCTCAGGCGAACCCTTCCTCAGGAAGGATTCCTTCGCCGGCTTGTAGACATTGTCGTGGTACGAGCCGATATCGCGCACTTTTTCGGACTGGAGGATATCATACCGCCGTTCCATCTCCTTGATGGCCCATTTCAGCGACAGGATTGCCTTCTTCGCGTCGGTGATAACTGGCGTCAAGAGATGAGGAATGTCGTTGTACAGGGTAAGCTCCACGCGCTTCGGGTCCACCATGATGAACCGCAGCTGTTCAGGGGAATTGCGGAAGAGAAGCGAGGTGACGATCGCGTGGATCGTGACGGACTTACCCGAGCCGGTGGTACCGGCAATCAGTCCGTGCGGCATCTTTGCGACGTTTGCAAACTGCACCCTGCCGGTGATATCGCGTCCGAGTGCGACCAGAAGCGGCTTCGGCGAGTCGGTGTATTCCGGCGAGGTAAGCAAGGACGCAAGTCCGACCATCGCTTTCTGCTGGTTCGGCACTTCAATACCGACGAGTGACTTGCCCGGGATCGGCGCCTCGATACGGATAGGGGAGGCAGCGAGAGCGAGCTCAAGGTTGTTCTGGAGGCCGACGATCTTCGAGATGCGTACGCCCTCGGCAGGCT
Organism: uncultured Candidatus Saccharibacteria bacterium; assembly: GCA_964552045.1. Taxonomy (GTDB): domain Bacteria; phylum Patescibacteriota; class Minisyncoccia; order Phycocordibacterales; family UBA918; genus OLB19. The sequence continues at coordinate 47,525 of CAZKFF010000002.1, forward strand.
TCAGCGCGTAGCGCGTGACCGACGGCCCGATAGAGACCTCATCCATCTCCACATCAATGCCGAAGTTCTTCAGAGTACGCTTGATGATGTTTGCATTTGCTTTGATGTCGCCTACCTTCGCCTTGCCTTTATCCTTCTGCAGCAGTGACAGCGGCGGAGGAGCGTAGGTGCCGACGAAGTTCGACACGGCGAAGTCGCCTTCTTTGGAGCGGCCGAGCTTTCCGATGATCTTCGGACGCTTCTGTTTCGTCTCTTCCTCCGGCTCATCTTCTTCATCTTCTTCTGCTCCTTCATTGGGTTCTGCTAACAGCTCCTGCGGCATTTCAATGTTTCTGATGTCTTCGTCGTCCTCCTGAGGTTTTTCCTTACGCCGTACGAACAGCAAACCGGTGTTGAATGTGAGGAAGAGTCCTATAAGAAGCAGTGCTCCAATAATGAAGCCTGCCGCGAGCGAACCGGCAAGGTAGGTAAGCGGCACCTGGAGCGCTGCGCCGGTGATACCCCCGTAGCCCTTTTCGTAGAGCGAGAGGAATGCAAGCGAAGAGAGGAACAGAAAAGCGATCCCGATGATCTTGGACGTACTCACGTGCTCATTCTCCTTGGGGTTGAGCATGGCATATACGTAGAATGCGCAGACAAACGGCGAGAGATAGGCTCCGGTTCCGAAGAGGAATGCAAGCGCCGTATTGGTCCATTGCCCGACCATGCCTGCATAGTTGAACAATGAAAGGGCAAGGAAAATGCCCAGTACGACAAAGCCGACTGCGCCTATTGCCTGTTTGGTCTGGGGTGAAAGATCGTCAAAAAAACTGTGCTTGGGTTTCTGTTTGCTCGCGCGTTTAGGCATATGAATACGTTAAATACTCCAACATCATACCATGCTCCATTTCTGCAAATTACGGCCCAAAATAAAGACACATCCGTTCCTAAAGGACTTGCGCGCTGCCGCAAAAAGTATATAGTACATATCAGACTGTCCTAGAAAAATATTTATATGGTGTTAAGGACATACTAATGAACAACAAAGACAACTCAATAAACGACAGTAATTTCTCAAAGCTGCTCAATAATGACAATTACTACAGGCATATTTTTAAAAAGACAGAAAAAATAGTATCTGTTGTCTTTTACATACTCAACAATACCGACATTGAGAAAAAGTCAGAGACACTTATCAGCAATGTTGCAAGCAAGGCGCACTTCGCCCATGAGAACGCATTGCGTACGTTAGAGGTGAAACTCGTGTCTTCGAAAGAGGTGCTTGAGCAGTTTGCGCAGTCGCTCGTGGGCCTCGACAGCGCGTTGCGTGTTGCCGCCTCAGGCAATGCCATCCCGCAGGAAGTGCTGCCGGTTGTGGTCAACGAGATCGACACCGTGCTCCGTGGTCTGCGAACCTACCTCCAGCAGAGTCCGAGAACGGACGATCTTTTCCTCAATCAGGGATACCCGAGCGCATTCAGTACTGAGTTTGTCCCGGCTGCGCCGAAGAAGGAGCGCACGCGCACAGCGCCACAGCAGACTCCTGCAGCGAACACAGGTGTATCCACAGCAAGCGACCGACGCGAGCGGATCAAGACGATCCTCGAAGCGAAGGGTGAGGCAACCATAAAAGACATTTCGGAAATAATCACGGACTGTAGTGAAAAGACAATACAGCGTGAACTCAACGCCATGATCGATGAAAATCTTGTTAAAAGACAAGGCGAGCGACGATGGTCCAAATACTCAGTATTTTAAATAACTATATTGCAACTCCATCCACGTGCAGTTTGATTCAGACATATGTCTGTGAGAATGTGTCCTTTGTAATCTTTAGAGACGTACCTTCTATAAGGGACATACTGGCATACTGTATCAGACAATGACATGGCTTGCCGCGTATTTGCAGCATCGGCATTTTTATTGTCTGGTGTTCTGCTGAGTAAGAAATATGGTGGCCTGTCGTCATAGATACCAGTAAGAGGGAGACGAATAGCATTGACTATTGTCGAGCTAGACCGTATGCTCCTTCGTTATAACGCGGTATATTTCCGTGCTTGAGCTATCCACAAAGATGTGCGCTCATGCACAACAAAGGACGGTATACTGTTGTTGTGTCACTCTCGGCACGCTTTTTTTTAAGCGAATGCTTGGGGTGGGATTGTTCATTGAAAATTGAATACGTACAAATTTCTACGACGCACATCGTTTCGATGGTGTGTGCTCATTGTGATGAATTAAATTTTCTGAAACGCTTTATTCCTCTATGGTTGCAATACGAAAGACATGCAGACCGGATCCACAGCTAACCTTCATATATATGATGTTAAAGATCATGTGTATGGAGTTAGTGATATTGCGTACCCCCGGTTCTCGGGCGGTACGAAATATGAATTAATTCATATTATTAGATTAGAAGGTCCCGCTAAGGGGACAAAGAAGTAATTCTTTATAAAGAAATTTATTTATGACTATTGCAAATACATTTGCAGCAAAGGCATCAGTTGCTTTCGTTGCAGTGGCAATGGCTCTCATGATGGTTGCTCCTGCACAGGCGCAAACAGCTGAAGAGCTTCAGGCACAAATAGATACGCTTATGGCGACTATCGCTTCACTCCAGGCTCAGGCAGGGGGTACAGCAACAGTTTCAGCTGATGCGTATGTATTTACACGATCACTTACGATCGGCTCACAGGGAGCTGACGTAACTGCTCTGCAGAACTACCTTATCGGCGCAGGCTTCTCTATCCCAGCTGGAGCAACTGGATACTTCGGTGCTCAGACTCAGGCTGCGGTAGCAGCATGGCAGACAGCTAACGGCGTTATGCCAGCAGCTGGATACTTCGGTCCTATTTCACAGGCTAAGTACAATGCTCTCATGGCTGCAATGCCAGACACTGATGATGGTGATGCAGACTCAGATGAGGATGACTCAGACTCAGATGCAGATGTTGAGCTCTCAGGTGAGGCTTCACTCGACACTGTCGAGATCGACGAAGGTGATGACGATGAGATCGAAGAGGGTCAGGAGGCAGCTCCAGTTGCTGATATCACTCTCGAGTTCTCAGATGGAGATGCAGAGGTTTCTCGAATCGACATCGCTCTCGAAAGTAAGGCTGGAAACGATGGAGACAATGATCCATGGGACGTATTCGAAGAGGTTTCTCTTTGGGTAGACGGCGATGAGATCGCTTCAATCGAAGCTGATGACGAGGATAATTACCTCGACGAAGATAACGGTTCACTTCGATTCTCAGATCTTGACTTCGTAGCTATGGAAGATGAGGAAGTTGTTGTCACTGTTGCGGTAACCCCACAGGGTTCAGTTGATGGTGCTGACGACGGAGAGACATGGCAGGTTGCTGTTGGTTCTATCCGATTTGTTGACGCAGATGATGTGACAACAACAGAGGACAACACAGGTGACCAGGCAGAACTCGATGGCGACTTGACTGGTGAGACAGTTGCTGAGTTCGAAGTTGAGGAGGCTGGTGCTGGTGATGATCTTGATCTCAAGTCTTCATCAAATAACCCAGATGCAGACACTCTTCCTCTTGATGAGGACGACACTACTGAACACGAGGTATTTGCTTTCGAGCTTGATGCTGACGATTCAGACGGTGATGTAAGTCTTGAGGGTCTCACTATCGATCTTGCACTCTCTTCAACTTCTCGTGCTCTTAACGAGGTAGTGAAGGATGTACGTGTCGAGATCGACGGTACTTCATTCAGTGCAGATGACTTCGATGGCGATGATGATACTGAAGCTGTCAACTTCGATATTGACGGTGATGCTGTCATCGCAGCTGGAGAAACTGCTGAAGTCGTGGTAGTTGTAGAGTTCGAAGACATGGATGGCGATTCAGACCTCCAGGGCGTAACTCTTACAGCTTCTGTTGACACAGCAGATGTTGACGCTGAAGGTGAAGAATCTGGCGAAGGCGTAACCATCGGTGGTTCTGACCAGGATGGTGATGCTCAGACACTTCGATCTGAAGGTCTCGTACTTGAGATCTCTGATGAGCCCGAAGCAACAGAGAAGTCTAAGACTGTCAGCGACACAAGCCTTGACTACGGTCAATACGTATTCGAGTTTGACGTCACTGCCTTTGGTGAGGACTTCTATGTGGATGAAGCCGCAACGACTATAGACTTTGATCTTCTCGTTGATGGTGCAGCATCTACAACTGGTTACACAGCAAATCTCGATATCGCTGATGCTGATGATGCAGGTACTTCAGACTTCGTGATCGAAGAGGGTACAACTGCAACATTCACGCTCACAATTGAGACAAACACAGGTCACTCTGGTTCAGCAGAAGTAATCGTCAACTCTCTTGCATACTCTGCAGCAGACGACGGTACTGAGGAACTTACAGTGGCTGCAACTCCAGATGATGACTGGACTTCAGACGCTCTCATCCTTAACTAATCTTAGTTAGAGTGAGTAGACTGGATCTAGCCTAAAACTGGATACAACAAAAAATCCCCTCACGGGGATTTTTTGTTGTACGGGTGTAGGGTACGTATTATCGTTCAACAAACACAAAAAGCCCGACGGCGTAGCCGTCGGGCTTTGTGTGTTTGTGCCACGTTGTTCAGTACTTTTTCATGTGCAGACGGCGTCATCTGCTATACTGGACGCATACGGTTATGAAACTGTTCAATAAGAATTTTTATAAGTTTCTTTTCAGTTTTGTTGCGGTCATCGCAACAACGCTCGTGCTTGTTCTTCTGGTGGGCATTAGCACGCACTAGTCTCGTCTATGATACGTGTCACCGACCAGTATTTCTGGAACATTGTTTTCCTCCTTTTCTATATCGGCCTGCTTGTCATGGCGGTTATCATTCTCGATACGGAGGCGCGCATGGGGTACCCCGACCTGACGCTCCTGGATTTGTCGCTTATCACGCTGGCGTCCTTTCGCGTGACGCGCATGTTCGTCTACGACAGCATGACCAAGTTCCTGCGCGAGCAGTTCTACGATGTGAAGATGGTCCGCAACAAAGTAATGCTCGTGAAGCCGACTGTGGGCCCGCGCCGCACGCTTGCCGACCTCATCGGCTGCCCGTGGTGCTTCGGCGTGTGGGCAACCACGTGCGTCGCGTTCTTCTACATGCTCACGCCGTACGCATATTTCCCTATACTCATCCTTGCGCTCGCTGGTGTGGCGACATTTATACAATTGTTCGCCAACATGATCGGATGGAAGGCGGAGCAGCTCAAACGCGAAACAGAAGGCGAATAGTTTTTTTACCTATGAATCTTTCTAAACTCTCCGTGGCGCTCGTCATTGCGTTCATCGTGTGTTCTATTGCCGCAGTTGCGCTGATCCTCCTCCTCGGTGGGACAGAATTGCTGTGGTTTCTGCGGGTGAACCTGATCCAGGCATTCGGGCTTGGAATTGCCGTCACAGCGTCACTCTTCTTCTTCCTTCGTCTGGTGTGGCGGCTCCACGCGCTCCCCATGGAGATCTCGATGGTATTTTTCGTTATCGGTGTTGCGATGTTTGTCTCAGTGTCCTTTGGCAGTCTCTACGCATTTCAGTACCCCGTGTTTGTGAATTCGTTCGGACCGGGTATGGGACCGGGACTGCCGCTCTCTAATGTCATCACATTCTTCCGTCACGTTCATTCATTTGAACGTGTCGAGAATATTGCCCGCAATCCCAACGACGTCCCGCCGCCGATCACCCTTCAAAAGGAAGCAGCGGATCCGATCGCTCTTGTAGCCACAAGTTCTGTTGCCACAAGTTCTGCAACAACTACGGGTCTCCAGAACGGAACATCCACTCCGTTGACGGAAGCCGCTGTAACAGAGCGCGGGAATGAGGTCGTGAAGGTATACCTTGAGACCAAAGAGGTCTTAAGTGAGATCGGTCCCGATATTGTTTTCAATTACTGGACGTTCAACGGCACGGTTCCCGGACCGTTCGTGCGCGTGCGCGAAGGCGACACTGTGGAGGTCACCATTCACAACGATGAGACGAGCCTCCACAGCCACAATATCGACTTCCATGCAGCAACCGGTCCGGGAGGCGGCGGAGCAGTATCGGTGGTTGCTCCCGGAGAAACCAAGACGTTCAGTTTCAAAGCGATGGACCCCGGACTCTTTGTGTACCACTGTGCGGTGCCGAATATGGCAGTCCATATGACCCACGGCATGTACGGCCTTATCTTGGTGGAACCCGAAGAAGGTTTAACGCCGGTTGATAAGGAGTTCTACATAATGCAGGGCGAGCTCTATACCACAGGGAAGCTTGGTCGCTCAGGACTGCAGGTCTTTGACGCGCAGAAAATGCTCGACGGCAAGCCGGAGTATGTTGTGTTCAATGGCAAAACCGGAGGATTGGGTGCTGAGATGCAGGCGAAGGTTGGAGATAAGATCCGCATATATGTCGGCAACGGCGGGGTGACTTCCGTATCTTCATTCCATGTGGTCGGCGAGGTGTTTGATACCGTCTATCCCGAAGCATCGCTTGGAGGCGCAGTATTTAAGGATATCCAAACAACCGTCATCCCTGCAGGTGGCGCGACAATCGTCGAGTTTACTGTTGACTATCCGGGCAAGTACACGCTTGTTGATCACGCGCTCATGCGTACTGACAAAGGTGCATGGGGAACGCTCACCGTAAAAGGCGAGGCAGACCCGTCGATCTTCAATGGTGATTTCAGCACAAGCGGAACCGCAGGTCACTAAGCACTCTCTTACGCTTCGGACGAATATGCTGTGTGATAGCATATGCATAGTATGAAGCTTGCCGAGGAACTCAAGCAACGGATCACGGGAGAAGTCACTGACGACCCTTCTACACTCGAGAAGTACAGCGAAGACACGAGCATTTTCCATATCAAGCCCGCGTGCGTTGTGGTACCAAAAAACAGTGATGATCTTCGTGCGCTTATACAGTTCGCCGGAGAAAATCCGGGCGTATCACTCACTGCACGTAGTGCCGGAACCGATATGTCGGGCGGTCCGTTAAACGATTCGGTCATCGTCTGTATGACCGAACATTTCAACCGCATCATTGAAGTGGGGGAGGATTATGCAATTGCGCAGCCGGGAGTTTTCTACCGCGATTTTGAAAAAGCAACGCTCCAAAAAGGATTGTTGCTGCCGTGCTACACCGCCTCACGTGAACTCAATACCGTCGGTGGCATGGTCGCCAATAATTCCGCAGGAGAGAAGTCGCTTACGTACGGTAAAACAGACAAGTATGTGCGCGAACTTAAGGTCATGTTGCGCGATGGCAACGAGTATGTGTTCCGTAAGCTCAACCGCCAGGAGCTCGAGGAAAAGAAAAGTCTCCAGACATTCGAGGGGCAGATCTACCGCGATGTTGATTGGCTCATTCATGAGCGCATCGATACCATCCGCGCGGGCAAACCGATCGTCTCAAAGAATTCCGCAGGGTACGCGATCTGGAATGTCTGGAACGAAGCAGAGGATACGTTTGATCTCACCCAGCTTTTTGTTGGTTCGCAGGGGACACTCGGGCTGATCACCGAGATCACCTTCAAACTGGTGAAACCAAAAACCCATTCCCGTATGCTCATACTGTTTTTGCGACCGCATCACATGAGCATTCTGGGGGAGCTTGTGAATACGGTCCTGCGAGAGAAACCTGAAAGTTTTGAATCGTATGATGACAAGACCTTTGGCGTGATGCTCCGTGTATTACCGCAGCTTATGAAGCGTCTGGGAGGTAATGTTTTCACGTTGCCGTTTTCATTTTTGCCTGAAGCGCGGATGTTCCTCACCGGCGGTATACCAAAGCTGGTTCTTATGGCTGAGTTTACCGGAGATTCTGAAGCTGAGGTCATCGCAGCAGCAGAACGTGCACAAGATGACGTACGGGCACGCTTTACGGTTGCGAGTCACGTCACGCGTTCGCAAAAAGAGGGTGACAAATACTGGATCATACGTCGGGAAAGTTTCAATCTGCTTCGCAACAATGTGCACGAGAAACATACAGCACCGTTTATCGACGACATTTCCGTACGACCGGAGTATTTGCCGGAATTCCTCCCGAAGCTGTATGCCATCATGGCGCAGTACAAGATCATCTTCACGATCGCCGGACACATCGGTGACGGAAATTTCCATATCATTCCGCTCATGGATTTCTCCCGTCCCGATTTTGTGACCATCATCCGTGAACTTTCCAACAGGGTGTATGCACTCGTGGGGGAATACCACGGTTCGATCACGGGGGAGCACAACGACGGGCTTATCCGTACACCGTTTCTTGATCGGATGTTCTCTCCGCAGATGCTTAGCCTTTTTGCAGATCTGAAGAAGGTCTTTGATCCGCAGGGCATTTTCAATCCACACAAAAAGGTCGATGGTGACATGGACCTTCTCTTCCGTTCGATCAAGCACGAGGTGAGGGATTAGGTTTGGAATCTCCGTATACGTGACGTATACCTTCCGTCACGTACGTTCATCGTTTATCGGGGCATCGCATAATGGCAACCACGTGCGTCGCGTTCTTCTACATGCTCACGCCGTACGCATATTTCCCGATACTCATCCTTGCGCTCGCTGGTGTGGCGACATTTATACAATTGTTCGCCAACATGATCGGATGGAAGGCTGAACAGCTAAAACAGGATGTGGAAGGGTAGAGGAGTTTGACATTCGCATCAAAAGGAGCACTATAGTGCCCGGCATAGTCAAGAAAGGGGTAGAGATAATGCGGTCAAACACTCGGGTGACGCTTGCAGTCGCTGCGGCCATTCTCTTGGCGGGGGGAATTTTTCATTTGGTCGAGAAATTTCCTCCTCCGAGCGATACGCGGTGTTTCGCTCCGGGCGGATCCTTCTACGTAAAGCTGAATGAGGATGGCACCTTCGCGAAGATCGAGTAAGACAAACAGGCCGGCGCACGTCGGCCTTTTTCGTGCCTGTATGCTTATGTGGTCGGGATGACGGGAATCGAAGCTTACAGCTTCAGTACAGGTTGTCGGTGTTTCTTATCGCAAGCTCCAGAAATACCGACAACCTCTTCGATCGCTCCGAGCGATAGAAACACAAAAGCTCAGTGCAAGGCTGAGCTTTTGTGTTTTGTCGGGATGCCGGGAATCGAACCTGGGCCACACGTCCTCTGGGCGCAGATGCCCACCGGACATCTGGTGAAAAACTGAGTCGGGGTAACCGGAATCGAACCGATGTCTTACCCACCCCATGGGTATATACTGCCCCTATACTATACCCCGAATCAATTTTTCACCCCCATGCGTGCGCACTGTCACTATGCTACACCCCGATTGACGCACCAGTATAGCCGATGCTGCGCTTGATTGACAACAAATGGTACATTGTGTCTAATGGTCGCAGGTAAAGGAGGATCTCATGCTACTTACTCACCGGTCTGTTGTGACCTTTCTGTTCGTGTTCTTCTCTGCGGGGCTTCTGTTCTACGTACTCGGCGTTGCCGAGAACGGATCTGATCTGATGCTCTCCATTGCTGGCAGAGCACCGATCCCGTTCTGGCTGCTGTGCTTCGCTTCCGCATTCATCGGGACGCTCTCGGGCTTCGCATTTGGGGAGCAGACCAGGCTCTCGGGAGTACTCTATCTCTTTGGGGCGCCGCTGTTCTTCGTCCTCGGGTTCGGAGAGGTACGGCCGTTGTTGCTTGTCCTCTCAGTCTATGCTTTCCACGCCTTCATGTTTCTCCTCGTCCTCCTCTCTGTGGGACTGATGCAGAAGCGCGAGTATGAAGCTGAGCAGCATGACACTATATCGGGGATCTGACCGGAGGGCCGCAACGCTTGCGTTGCGGCCCTTGTTTGTTTGCACAGTTGTGGTATTGTGTCGTGCAACAGGCTCAAGACAGTTGGTCTCTTTCCGTAAAGGGAAAGAGGTAATGAACCGCTTGGTTCGCCAGCCGAGGTCCACTATTTTTTAGATGGAGGTCGAAGCCTAATGGAACCTACGTTCCACTGGGCCTGTTTTTATCCAATGATTTCTTAAATCATGGCAATTACAAAAGCAAAGAAGGAAGAGATCCTTGCAAAACTCGAAGGCATCAAGAATGAAGCCGACTCCATCGTGTTCGTCCATTTCAACGGCTTGCCGGTTAAGGACAGTACCGATATGCGCGCTAAACTGCGCGAAGAGGGAGTTGGATTCCTCGTTGCCAAGAAGACGCTGATGGAGCGGGCATTTAATGGTGCATTCGAAGGTGAGATGCCTATGCTTGACGGCGAGATTGCCGTTGCGTATTCAGAAGACGCAATCGCTCCAGCGCAGAACATCAAAGAGTTCGCAGGGAAATACAAGGACAATCTTGCGATCGTTGGCGGAGTGTTCCAGGGCGTATACAAGAGCAAGGAAGAGATGACAGAGATAGCATCTATACCGTCACTTCAGGTGCTGCGCGGTATGTTCGTCAACATCATCAATTCTCCGATCCAGGGACTGGTTATTGGTCTCGATGCAATCGCTCAGAAAAAGGAAGCAGCATAATTTATTGTTAATACAAATATCATGGCAGAAGAAACAACAGAGGTAGTTGCAGAAACTACAGAAGAAACAATCGAGGTGCCTGCGAAATTCAAGGCGCTTGTTGATCAGGTAGAAGAGATGTCAGTGCTTGAGCTTCATGAGCTCGTGAAGGTACTCGAAAAGAAATTCGGCGTTTCAGCACAGGCAGTTGCTGTCGCAGGTCCGGCAGCAGGCAATGGCGCTGATGCGGGCGAGGAGCAGTCAGAGTTCACTGTTGAACTTACTGACGGCGGCGCTCAGAAGATCGCGGTCATCAAGGTAGTGAAGGAGGCGCTTGGTCTCGGACTCAAGGAAGCGAAGGATATGGTAGACGCAGCTCCTTCAGTCGTGAAGGAGGGTATGAAGAAGGAGGATGCGGAAGCCCTTAAAGCAAAGCTTGAGGAAGCTGGTGCTAAAGTGACATTGAAATAAGTTTCCTAATCCAAAACAAAAACGCCCATATGGGCGTTTTTTTTGGCAAGAAATTTTCAAAGTTACTTTAGAGGCGCAGCGATACGAAGCGCTCCTCCCTAGAGCGCTGAGGCAGCGAGCCGGCGGCCGAGAGTTCTTATTATCTTTCAGAGCGTAGCGAATGAAAGTAGTTAGAAACTCGTGGCAAAGTTACACTAAAATAAGTTTTTCAGAGAAAATAAAAGCGAAGGACAATCTTCGCTTTTATTTGCTCAGATCATGTGACAAATTGAAGCGTGTGCGCTAGTCTTTGGTATGCCAGAAAAAACCCGAACCCTTTTAGAAGGACCGATCATCACCTCGCTTGTTACGCTGGCGCTTCCGATCGTATGTGCCAATCTCCTGCAATCAGCGTACCAGCTCACTGACGCTTTTTGGGTAGGCCGACTTGGCGGAACGGCTGTTGCTGCCGTATCGGTAAGTTTTCCGGTTATTTTTCTGCAGATCGCGCTTGGTGCAGGCTTGGCGGTTGCGGGGTCAACGCTCATCGCCCAGTACTTCGGTGCCCGTAATGAAGCAATGGTCAACCGGGTCGCTGCACAGACGCTGTTAATGGTTGCGTGCGTGTCGCTTCTCCTTGGAACGCTCGGTTTTTTTCTTGCTCCGCACATACTTACGCTCATGGGAGTATCATCTGAAGTCCATGATGCAGCGCTCGGATTCATGCGCGTATCATTTGCCGGATTGATCTTTACCTTTGGATTCGCTATGTTCCAGTCGATCATGCGCGGCATCGGACAGGTGACGCTTCCTTTATATATTGTGGGCAGTACCGTATTACTCAATGCCCTGCTCGATCCGTTCTTCATCTTCGGTTTTGGACCGTTTGCGGGACATGGAGTAATGGGTGCTGCAGTAGCTACTCTGTGCACGCAGGGTATTGCCGCGCTCTGCGGCCTTCTGGTCCTGTTTTGGGGTAAGTACGGTATTCATTTGCATCTGCACGATTTCGCACCGGATCTTTCATTCATGAAGCGTGCGTTTCTCCTCGGGTTTCCCGCTTCCGTTGAGCAGTCCGCTCGGGCGCTTGGTCTCACGATCATGACCTTTCTCATCGCAAGCTTCGGCACGCTTGCGGTCGCATCATATGGTGTCGGGTCGAATATCCTGCAGTTTATTGTCATTATCGCGCTCGGATTTTCTATGGCGGTATCGACGCTCGTCGGGCAGAACATCGGTGCCGGACAAATAGAGCGCGCGTCTGCCATTGCCCGCTTGGGAGCGGTTCTTTCGTTCAGTATCTTCTCCGTTCTGGGCGTATTTGCGTTCCTGTTCGCACCGCATCTCATAGCATTCTTTGTGCCGAATGATCCTGAAGTGATCAAAGCGGGAGCGACTTTTGTGCGCACTGTTTCCCTCACGTATGGATTTATCGGTCTGCAGATGTCCTTGAACGGCGTTTTCCGCGCATCAGGCAACATGCTGGCGACTATGATCCTCGCGCTCGTTTCCCAATGGGTGCTGCAGTTTCCGATCGCATATCTGCTCTCAAAGCACACCTCGCTCGGAATCGGAGGGTTGTGGTGGGCGTTCCCGGTCACCAACATTCTTATGGCGGGCATCACATTCGCGTGGTATCTGAAAGGGGACTGGAAAAAGAAGCGTCTCACGCAGGAAGAGCAGTTCGCCGAGCAGGTCACCGAGGAAATCATCATTGAAGAAGGAGGACACAGGAGAGCCTCCTAGGATTGGGACACCAACCCCCAAAACTGTAAAGACTGTGGATAGTCTACCCGATGCTATAATCGCATCACAATCCGATATGACCGATCCGCTCACCATTCTGTTTGGAAGCCAGGCGCGAGTGAAACTCCTCCGCTTCTTCCTTTTCAACCCTTCTAAAGAGTTCACATTCGATGAGATCAGCCGCAGGGCGCGGCTCGTGCGGCGCACGGCGCGTACGGAAATGAATGCGCTTGAGCGTGCAGAGGTCATCAAGAAAAAGCAGTTCTATCTGCAGGCAGAAGGAAGCACGGTCAAAAAACGAGTGCAGGGATATGCGCTCAATAAGGAGTTCCCAAATCTGCAGTCGCTGCAGACCTTCCTCTTCGAGACCGCGCCGATAAACGGCAAGACCGTGCTGAAGCATCTGCGCAAGGCCGGCACGCTCGACTTTGTGTGCATCGCAGGCATCTTTGTGCGCGATTTCGATCAGCGCATTGACGTGCTTCTGGCAATGAAGAAGTATTCTCCTGCAAAAGTAGAGACTGCCATCCGCTCGCTTGAAGCAGAGCTTGGAGTGGAGATACGCTTTGCCGCCTTCGAATCGACCGATCTCCTGTATCGTGTTGGGATGTATGACAAGCTCACCCGTGATGTCTTCGACTACCCGCACCAGATAATCATTGACCGGATAGGCGTTAAGGACGAACTGCCGCGGCGATAGAGGCAAAAAGCAGGGAAATATCGGGGAAAGCGGAGCTTTCCCGGATATTTCCTGTGCACAAACCTGTGCACAATGGGAGGTATAAAACTCTTGATAAGTATCAAGAGAAAAGGCTTGACTTTGTTTTCGATTCATATAGAATAGCGAGCACATTGTTATGAAATTTGAGTTAAGAAAACTGTAGCGGGACACGAGTTCTTAAAGGATTCTTGTGCCGCGAAAAGCGGTTTTTTTAAAAACAAAGTTCAAGGTACGATGCGATTTTTGAAAATTGCATATTCTACTCGGATCGGGTGTAGGATACCCGGTCCGGTATAAGTCCTGTGTGCTCGACACACACAGGCATGTTCGCGTTCTCGTCGTTACTACGTCACAGCGAGGACAAGAGCAAGCTTGCTTGTTTTTAGTCCGAGCGAAGACGAAGTAAACACCGCAAGGTGTTTGCTGTTTCGAGAACGCGAACAAAGGTAGTGCGCAGAGTTAAGATTATGTACAAACGGTACAGGGTCTTTTCGTCCTCTGCGCACATCAAAACACATCGAGTCTTCAAGAGTCGTATTTTCTCTTGAAGACACAACACACTCAAAAAAATTGTACAGCGGTGTGAGAAAGTCCGGTGGACTTTCGCAAGAGGTTGCCTGTCTGCTGTCACAGCAGCGACAACCTGAACAGCTCCTGTAAGGAGCAGCATTCCTTGCGAATTTCTCAGAGTCGACTTTCTTAATATCGTTGTGCATGAAAAATTGTACAGCGGTGTACAGCATTCCTTACTGCGGAGTGAGCGAGTGTCGCGCAAAAGTTTACTTTTGCATGACCGAGCGAACGAACGCAGAAAGGTAACGAGTACGAAATATCGCAATGCGATGTCCAGTATTCCTTACAGGAATGAAAGAGTGTATGGTGGATGCCTAGGCTTTACAAAGCGATGAAGGACGTGGAATGGCTGCGAAAAGTTCCGGTGAGGTGCCAATCAACCGTTACACCCGGAAATGTCCGAATGGGGAAACCCCACTGTTGTAGAACAGTGATCTGCCGTACGGCAGATGCGCACCCTGGGAAGTGAAACATCTCAGTACCAGGAGGAAAAGAAAGCAATATAGGGAACTTTCTTTCTGATCGACACTAGCTTGTTGCAAAACAAGTTGCCATTGTGGTCAGGAAGAAGGTTCTTGCGATTCCCCAAGTAGCGGCGAGCGAAACGGGAATAGCCCAAACCGTACGTGTTTACATGTACGGGGTTGTAGGGCGGAGTCCGCATTTAGTTGCGGAGAGTTACAAAACGTAAACATAGCAAAACAAACTGGAAAGTTTGACTCTAAAAGGTAATAGTCCTGTATGCGAAATGTTTGCGACTCTCTTGATTCCGTTCCTGAGTAGTTCGGGACACGAATAGCCCGAATGAATCTACCGGCACTAACCGGTAAGGCTAAATATTTGTAAAGACCGATAGTGAACGAGTACCGTGAGGGAAAGGTGAAAAGAACCCCGAAGAGGGGAGTGAAATAGATCTGAAACCATACATTTACAAGGAGTCGAAGACCTGCGGGTCGACGGCGTGCCTATTGAAGAATGAGCCGGCGAGTACACCTTTGTCCTTTGTCTAAGCGGCAACCCCGCGGAGGCACAGTGAAAGCGAGCGTAAAAAGCGCGAATAATAGGGCAGGGGTGTGACCCGAAGCGGGATGAGCTTGCCATGAGCAGGGTGAAGCGAAGGTAAAACTTCGTGGAGGCCCGAACCGGTTGGCCGTACAAAACCATCGGATGACTTGTGGTAAGGAGTGAAAAGCTTATCGAATTCCGTAATAGCTGGTTCTCTCCGAAACAGCTTTTGGGTTGGCGTCGCGTGTTCCCACTGGGGGTAGAGCACTGGAAAGAGCAAATAGGGGGAAACCTCGTTGCTCTTATCAAACTCCGAATACCAGTTGGCCACAGCGCGGCAGTTAGACTATGGGGGAGAAGCTCCATTGGTCAAAAGGGAAACAGCCCAGATCGCCAGTTAAGGTCCCTAAATATATGCTCAGTGCAACTTGAGGATGTGAGGATTCTCCGACAATCAGGAGGTTGGCTTAGAAGCAGCCATCCTTTAAAGATAGCGTAACAGCTCACTGATCGAGAGTCCTTGCGCCGAAGATGATCGGGGCTCAAGCATATTACCGAAACTGCGGATTCGTACCTTTGGTACGAGTGGTAGGAGAGCGTTCTGTTCTGCGATGAAGGGAAGGGGAGACCCGCCCTGGAGCGTACAGAAGTGAGAATGCCGGCACAAGTAACCGCAAGACGGGTGAGACCCCCGTCCGCCGAAATACCGAGGTTTCCTCCGCTATGTTGATCAGCGGAGGGTTAGTCGGTCCTAAGCCGATCCCGAACGGGGGAGGCGATGGAGAGCAGGTTAATATTCCTGCACACTGTTGCGTTGCGATGGAGGGACGGAATGTAGTACTCAGAGCGGCTTATTGGATTGCCGTAGGAGTCATAAGGAGGTCACGTAGGCAAATCCGCGTGGCATTACTCCAAGTGAGGTCTAACAGTTGAGGCTTCGGCCGATGCGATTCTGGGGAGCACATTTCCAAGAAAAACTTCTAAGCATAAACGTAATAGTTCCGTACCGCAATCCGACACAGGTGGTAGGGTCGAGAAGACCAAGGCGAACGAGTGAGAGGTCCTTAAGGAACTCGGCAAAAAAGCGGCCGTAACTTCGGGATAAGGCCTGCCCTGACGCAGCAATGCGTTTGGGGCCGCAGCGAAAGATTTCCTGGCAACTGTTTATCAAAAACACAGCTCCCTGCGAACACGCAAGTGGATGTATAGGGGGTGACGCCTGACCAATGCCGGAAGGTCAAACATGGAAGGTGTACTGAGTTTACTTGGTATGCTGGGCTATGTAAGCCCCGGTCAATGTCAGCGATAACTATAATCGTTCTAAGGTAGCGCAATTCCTTGTCGGGTAAGTTCCGACGTGCACGAATGGCGTAATGACTGGGAAACTGTCTCAAGGACCTGCTCGGTGAAAATACAATCCCGGTAAAGATGCCGGGTACCTGCAGTTAGACGAAAAGACCCCAGGAGCTTTACTGTAACTTCGTATTGGAGCTGTTTGATTAATGCGTAGCATAGGTGGGAGACTTTGAAGCGAGCTTTCGGGTATCGTGGAGTCGCCAGTGAAATACCACTCTTTATTTGGGCAGTTTCTAACCCGACGGGCAAAACCCGTCAGGAACAGTGCGTGGTAGGCAGTTTTAGTGGGGCGCTACCCTCCTAAAAAGTAACGGAGGGGTCTCAAGGTCAACTAGGCGCGAATGGAAACCGTGCCGATAGTGCAATGGCATAAGTTGGCTTGACTGTAAGAGGTAGGTCTCGAACAGACACGAAAGTGGAGCATAGTGAACCGATGGACCGCGTTAGATGCGGCCGGAGATTACCCGATAAAAGTTACCCTGGGGATAACAGGCTAGTCGTGCCCAAGCGTCCATAGCGACGGCACGGTTCGGCACCTCGATGTCGGCTCGATTTATCCTGGGGCTGGAGCAGGTCCCAAGGGTTTGGCTGTTCGCCAATTAAAAAGTCACGTGAGCTGGGTTTAGACCGTCGTGAGACAGGTTGGTCTCCTATCTACTGCAGGCGTCGATTCTTGACGAGATTTGTCCCTAGTACGAGAGGACCGGGATGAACGAACCTCTGGTCTACCTGCTGTGGCGCCAGCCGCATCGCAGGGTAGCTATGTTCGGAATGGATAACTGCTGAAAGCATCTAAGCAGGAAGCCAACTCGAAGATTAGGAATCATTAAGTCCCCAGAGAGATGATCTGGTTGATAGGCACTAGGTGGAAGTCCAGTAATGGATGCAGCCGAGGTGTACTAATAGGACGTAATTTCCTGTAAGGAATACTGTACATCGATACAATTTTTCTTTGCAGTGTGGTGTAGCGATGTGTTTTGATCAAAAGTAGAATATGCACGTTTGGATATTTTGAAGTGGTAGAAGTATTACTTCGTCGGAGTATAGCGCAGCCTGGTAGCGCATCTGTTATGAGTGAAGTCCTCGTTACTCGTCGCCTTCTCCTCTCCGGAGGAAGGAACGAAAATCGAACTCTGATTCGCAGCGATGCCGCAGGGAGTCTGCACAACAGCTCCTAGGCTTCGGACTTCTGGAGCAGGGGGTCGAAGGTTCAAATCCTTCTACTCCGACCACTTCAATAGCTCGTCGTCTGAGAGAATGCGACGGGCTCGGCATCCCTCTTTTGAACCGCATTGAGAGAGGGATGCCACTACTTCAGAATATCCAAACACGTCGCACACGCATGCGTATTGAAGGTTTAAAGTTGGTGCTTTGGCCAAGAGGGTACACCTGTTCTCATTCCGAACACAGAAGTTAAGCTCTTCCGCACCGATGGTACTCCGCAAGGGGGAGAGTAGGTTGGCGCCAACTTTAAGCTTTCAAAAGAAAAAGACCGAGGTTAACCTCGGTCTTTTTCTTTTGATGCCAACGAAATTTGCAGCTTAAAGGTGGCGCCCGTCCAGCGATTTGTCCTAGGAAGGGACAAATCGGGACATAAGTTCGCGATAGTTGCTGCGCTCGTTTGCCCACTTAACTTTAAGTCTGAGAGATTGCTTATGGGCGCTGTTACGTTCTTTGTACATCCTTTGTTATACTGCGTAATACATGAGAAATACCATTACCCATCCAGGCGCATCCAGCCTGGTCTATGAAATACGCGAGATCGTCGAGGTAGCAAAGAAGCTCGAGGCGCTTGGGCTTCCCATCATTTGGGAGAACATCGGCGACCCTGTAGCCAAAGGCGAGGGTGTTGCGCCGTGGATAAAGGAATACGCTTCACAGGCACTCCTTTTGGATATGACCTATGCGTATTCACCGACAAAAGGATTGCTGCAGACACGTGAGTACATTGCCACGGAACGCAACCTTGAGGGGGGGATACAGATCACCGCCGATGACATTCTCTTCTTCAATGGCCTCGGAGACGCAATATCGAAACTGTACAAATGTCTGCACCCGAATGTCCGCGTGATCGGTCCAAACCCTGCCTACCCGACGCATTCCTCTGCCGAGGCCGCTCATGCCGACCGACCACATATCACGTACTCGCTTGATCCGCACAACGGATGGGCGCCTGATCTCGAAGAAATGGAGCGGAAGATCCACGACCATCCAGAGATCGGCGGCATTCTTATCGTCAATCCGGACAATCCAACGGGGTATGTGTATCAGGAAGGGACATTGCGGAAGATTGTCGATATCGCCCGGAGGCATGATCTGTTCATCATTACCGACGAGATATATTCAAACCTTTCCTACGGCGTGCCGTACAAGAAGCTCGCTGCGGTCATCGGCGACGTCCCTGCGATCGCCATGCGGGGCATTTCCAAGGAGTTCCCCTGGCCGGGCGGGCGCTGCGGATGGATAGAGTTCTACAACCGCGACAAGGATGAGGATTTCAATATCTATGCAAAATCGCTTATCGATATGAAGATGCTTGAAGTCTGCTCGACGACGCTGCCGCAGCTTGTGCTGCCGCAGGTAATGAGCGATGAGCGGTACTATCCGATGCTTCAGAAGCGGAGCGAGACCTATCAGGCCCGCGCGCAGCATGCATATGATGAGCTCTCAGCCATACCGGGAGTGATCCTCCATAAGCCCAATGGCGCGTTCTACATGACACTCGTCTTCGAGGAGGGCGTGCTCACTGTGACACAGTCGCTTCCGTTTGCCAGCACCGCGGTCGGGGAGGTTATGACTCCGCTCATTACCGATGACACCACGCTTGATAAACGGTTCGTGTATTATCTCCTCGCGGCAAAGGGCGTGTGCGTGGTGCCGCTTACCTCCGGTTTCAATTCAACGTATAACGGGTTCCGTTTCACCGTTCTCGAAGAGGATGAGAATGTATTCAAACAGACGATTGCGACGATCAAAGAAGCGATCACTGCATATACTGCCTCAGGGTCAAAGACCTGAATGCTACAATAAACCCATGTTTCGAAAGTGGGCATTCTGGCGCCAGGTACAGTATGGAACGGGTTTTCTTTTTTTCTGCCTCTGTGTGGGTACCGTACTGTACATGCATTTCTTCTATCAGGCACCAAGCTGTCTTGACGGATTCCAGAACGGTGAGGAGAAGGGAATAGACTGCGGCGGAGCCTGTACGCGGATCTGTGCATTTGAAGCCCTTGTTCCCGAGGCGAAATGGGCCCGCAGTTTCAGAGTGACAAACGGGCAATACAATGCAGTTGCATACATTGAGAACAAGAACCGTATTGCAGCTTCGCCTGAGGTTACCTATACATTTGCCCTCTATGACGAACAAGGGCTCATCACAGAACGGAAAGGTACGACCATATTGCCACCCGACAGCGTGTATCCGGTCTTTGAGGCGCGGATCGACACGAACGGGCGGACTCCGACCCAGACGTTCATCACCATTGACCCGGTCGAGCTGTGGCTTCCGGCCCAGATCGGACGCGATCAGTTCACCATCACCGACCGCAGGCTCTCCGGAGCCGACGATACACCGAAGCTCGAGGCGAAGATCCGCAATAATGCGCTCACGGGAGCGGACGAGGTCGAGGTGGTCGCGACTATCTTCGACGCAAGCGGCAATGCACTCACGTCTTCTCGAACCTTTATTGATGATTTTGCTCCCCGCAGCGAAGTGACAGCCGTCTTTACCTGGCCTGAACCGATAGCGAAGACCGTTCGCAGCTGCGAAGTGCCGACAGACGTCATCCTTGCCATCGATCTCTCCGGAAGTATGAACAATGACCAGGGCAATCCGCCAGAGCCGATCACGTCGGTACTTACAGCGGCAGAGGCTTTCGTGCACCGGCTGAAATCGGCGGATCAGGCAGGCTTGGTCACGTTCGCCACAAACGCGGTACTACAGAAGCGGCTTACGTCCGATGTTGCTATAATCGCGCAGACTATCGCAGACCTTGCCATTGATCCGGAAGAAGAGGTCGGAAGCACCAACCAGGGAGAAGCGTTCCGCAGGGCATTTGAGGAGCTGCATTCGGAACTGCACAGTCCTGAGGCGCGCAAAGTGCTTGTGCTTCTTACCGATGGGCTTGCGACCGCTCCCGACGAGGAGCCGGAAGCATATGCGCTTGAGAATGCCCAGCTGGTGAAAGACAGCGGTATTACTGTATTCACTATCGGGCTCGGACAACAGGTCAACATGGATTTCGTCCGTGCGCTTGCCAGTACGCCATCTTCAGCCTACCAGGCGGTTACTACAGCCGATCTTGATCAGATATACCGCACCATCACCGCATCGCTCTGTGAAGAGGGAGCGGCGGTTATAGATATAGTGCCCAAGACCGACGCAAGTTTTGCACCTCTGCAACAGTAAAAAACAGGCTTTTTGTGCTGTCCTGCTTTATTGCATATACTAGAAGGACATGCGGACTCTGCTCTCTTTGTTCAAAGGATTGGACATCTATCTTGTCGCTTCTGTTCTGGTACTGACCGTTCTCGGCCTCGTAACCATGTATTCGTATCAGGGCGACAATCTCTATTTCAGCAGGCAGGTGCTCTGGATCGGGATCGCCTTCCTGCTCATGATGGTCGCGCTCATCCCTGATTACCGCTTTTTGCGGGTGGGAAACACAACCTTTCTTTTGTATCTGTTCTTCGCTTTTCTGCTCGTCTTGGTGCTCTTCATCGGTGAAGTGACCCTCGGCGCGCAGAGCCGCTTCAATCTGGGTTTCTTTTCGCTGCAGCCTGCTGACCCGGCAAAACTGGTCCTCATTATCGTGCTCGCAAAATACTTCTCCAAACGCCACGAACTTATCGGAGACTTCAAGCACATCATTATCTCCGGGCTCTATACACTCGTGTTCTTCGGACTTGTGTTCATTCAGCCTGACTTCGGTTCAGCAATCATTCTGTTCTTCATCTGGTTTGGCATGATCCTGGTGGCGGGGATCAAAATAAAGCACCTCGCCATTGTGTTCCTGCTTGGAGCACTTGCGTTCGGTGGTATGTGGCAGTTCGCATTCCAGGACTATCAGAAGGAACGCATTATGACCTTCCTCGATCCGCTTCAAGATATCCAAGGTTCAGGTTACAACGCCTACCAGTCAACAGTGGCAGTTGGTTCTGGACAGTGGTTCGGAAAGGGGATCGGTTACGGCACGCAATCCAAGCTGCAGTTCCTGCCGGAGTACGAGACCGATTTCATTTTCGCCGCATTTGCCGAAGAGTGGGGGCTTTTGGGCGTAGGACTTCTGTTCGGATTGTTCGGGGTGGTCGTTTGGAGGCTGCTGACGCACGCAATACGCGCGGCGACCAACTTCGAGCGATTGTTTGCCACGGGTGTAGCCATCCTTTTTGTGAGCCACTTCTTCGTGCATATCGGCATGAACATAGGGCTTCTGCCCGTTACCGGGACAACCGTGCCATTCTTAAGCTACGGAGGGACGCATCTTATGACTGAATTCCTGGGGATAGGGATCGTTATGGCGATGAGCAGGTATGCAGGAATCCATTTCAGATCGCCACAGTTGCAAATACTCGAAGAATAAGATAATACCCTTGCTTCGTATAAAAGTGGTATACCTTGCGTACTGTGTCTTGGAAAGGTATCGCAACTCCGTTAATTGCCGATGCATGAGTACGCCTAGCGTTCGTATACCGCGATAGTCTCCTCCGTCATCCTCTCTGCGGTGAAGGTTGCAGACCTTGCGTAATGCGCTTCAGAGAGATTGCTGCGCAAAGTTTCGTCGTCGATGAGCGTCCGTATCGCCTGCGTGAGAGCGGGGGTGTTGTCCGGGGGGACAAGGAGACCAGTAACGTCGTTTTCTATGATGTCCGTGATGCCTCCTATACTCGTCGCGACAACGGGCACGCGAGCCTGTCCGGCTTCGATGAGCACATACCCGAAGGCCTCCGAATGCGAGGGAAGGATAAAAAGATCGAAGGCGCTTGCATACCGTGCCGCCTCTGCAACCGTCCCGGTGAAGAATACATGTTCTTGCAATCCGAGATCGGAAACCTGTTCTTGCAGTTCCGCACGCAGCTGCCCGTCGCCGATGATGATGTACCGCAGAGCGGGGAATTCTTTGGTCAATGCTGACACCGCATTAATGGCTCTGTTGAGCCGTTTTATGGGGTGCAGTTCGGCGATGGTGCCGATCCAGAAGTCGTCATGATAGTCGATGAGCCGTGCATGGGTGTTCGTGACCTTCATCTCGAGGATGCCGCGGGCATCGCTTCTGTATTTCGCGTCATGCACGGTCCGTCCCGGATGCACCACAGACATTTTTTTCTGTGCGAACGGTAACGTCATCTCTGCGCGCAGGCCGTGCGAGACGGCGATCGTATGGTGCGCCAGCAGGACCGTGAGCCAGTGAATGGTTTTGAGTATGGTTTTTTGCCATAGAGGACGGTCCTCATTGAATGCCCATCCGTGAGCGGTAAAGATGATCCGACGCACGCGGCAGATACGACCGGCGAGCGCCCCGAGCGCTCCGGCCTTAGAACTATTGACGTGCAAAATGTCCGGGTGTTCTTTCCTGATGATTGCGATGAGCTCGAAGAAAGCGCGCAGTTCGTCAAAGAAGGAGATATCGCGCTTGAGGCTCTTGAGCACATGGACTTTGAACCCTTTTTCCTTCAGCAGGTCGTACAGTATCCCTTCGCCACCGAGCGCCACAACCGCGTCATAGTGTTCTGACGGCAGCAGCATCGCCAGGTCGTACACATATCGCTGCGCACCGCCCCAGTTGCTTTTGGTAATAACGAACAGAATCTTTTTTCGATCAGGTGAGGTCATATGGCTCGTGTTACAGGATCGGGGCAAAGGGGCGGATTCCTGAAAAGACATATCCATGTCTTTTCAGCCCACAGTTGCTTTTGGTAATAAGGAACAATATTTTTTTTCGATTCTGATGTGTCATATTGTTCTGTTTAGTTGTTCAGTGACCCCCAACAATTGTTTTTTGTAATGAGGAATAGTATTTTTTTCGATTCTGAGGTGTCATGCACTGCGGTTATTCTGGCACTGATTCCGTCATTATAGCATCGACACGGCATGGGCCGCACATCTGCAGCTCCTTGAAAATTCGGCTTGTTTCGGTAGGATTGGAACACATACCTATGGGTGAGCGCAGCCGCGAATTACTGGTTCTCATAACAGGCGATATCGCTTGTTTTGTGGTCTCGCTCTATCTCACTCTGCTGGTGCGGTATTTCCAGCTGCCAACGGAAACGCTTTTGGAAGCGCATCTCGGCCCGTTCCTGCTGCTTTCAGGCGTGTGGCTCTTCATCTTCTACATCGCTGGGTTGTACGACAAACACACGGTCTTCCTCAAGGGCGTGCTCTTCAGCCGCATCCTCAACACGCAAGTGGTCAATATTCTCATTGCAGCACTTCTGTTCGTGATCATTCCGGTATCTATCGCGCCAAAGACGAACCTTGTCATTTACCTGGTAGTCTCAATCGTGCTCATCACGCTGTGGAGGCTGAAACTGTTCAACTATTTCTCACCCAAGCACAAGCATAAGGCGATCCTGATCGCAGACGGAGAAGAAGCGATCGAACTTGTAGATGAGGTCAATAACAACGAGCGCTACAACTATTCGTTTGTTCGCATGATTGATAATTCGACCGCGCTCCATACGCCCGATTTCGAAAAGAAGCTGCTTTCACTCATCGATAAAGAGCACATCAGCATGATCGTGGCCAACCCCAAAGGAGAGCATATTGAACGCATCCTGCCGACGCTGTTCGATATGGCTTTCCTGAAGTTCAAGCTCACATTCCTCGATTTCCATAAAGCATATGAGGACACGTTCGACCGGGTGCCGCTGTCTGCTTTGCGCTATGACTGGTTCATCACCCACGTGTCCCAGTCGAAGAGCCTCGTATACGATACGGTCAAGCGGCTGTTCGATATCCTGGTGAGTCTGGTACTCCTGCTTTTCCTGGGCCTCCTCCTGCCATTTATTGCGCTTGCGCTCCGCATGGAAGGGAAAGGCCCCATATTCATCTCTCAGGACAGGATCGGACGGTTCAACAACCCTGTGCGAGTATATAAGCTGCGGACCATGACGGGCAATGATGCCAGCAGCGGCACGTGGCTTTCTGAGGACGCAGAGAAGGAGAATGTCATTACCCGGGTGGGTGCATTTCTGCGAAAGACCAGCATTGATGAGCTGCCGCAGTGCATTAATATCCTCAAAGGGGAGATGTCGCTCATCGGCCCGCGCAATGATATTGCGGGATTGGGCGCACGCCTCTCCTCTGAGATCCCGTACTACAACATCCGCAATTTCGTAAAGCCGGGCGTCACTGGATGGGCGCAGACCCACCAGCATTATATGGGCGACAACATCAGTCCGCAGTCGCTTGAGGAGTCGCGCGTGCGTCTGGCGTACGACCTCTACTATGTGAAGAACCGTTCGCTCCTTTTGGATATCGAGATCGCGCTGCGGACGCTCAAGACTGTGCTGTCGCGGTTTGGCATAACCATTCGGCTTCCGGG
This sequence comes from uncultured Candidatus Saccharibacteria bacterium, assembly GCA_964552045.1. GTDB lineage: Bacteria > Patescibacteriota > Minisyncoccia > Phycocordibacterales > UBA918 > OLB19. Next base: position 72,347 of record CAZKFF010000002.1, read on the forward strand.
GAGGTAATAGTGGTATACTCAGGCACTATGGAAGGAAGAACTATTTTCATCGTCGGGGGAGCGGGCTACATTGGAGAAATGCTCTGCGATCTCTTCGATCAGCGCAGCGACGTGCGGCAGATCATTTCGCTCGATAAGGAACCACAGTCAGCCTACGCCGCAAAATTCACGAAAGTCATCCATATACAGAAAAATATGGCTGACAATGACTGGCAGGAAGCGGTAGCCGCGTACGAACCCGATACGGTGATCCATACCGCGTGGCAGATACGGGCGATGTACGGCAGGCAGGACGAACAGTGGCGATGGAACGTCGAAGGTTCAGGCAAGGTGTTCGATTTCGCATTCACGCAGCCTTCGGTGCGCAAGCTCATCTACTTTTCAACGGCTTCTTCATACAGCGCCCGTGAAAGCAATACTTTCACTCACTACTTTACAGAGGAAGAAGGATTCCGTGATGATGACTATATTTATGCAAAGGAGAAGCAGGCCGCTGAGGAACTGCTCCTTCAGAAATACCAGCAGCTGCAGAAAGAGGGCAGGCATGCGCCGCAGATATTCATCGTGCGGCCTGCTGCCATCACCGGACCACGGGGACGCTTTATGCGCATTCGCTTCGGACTGCAGTCGGCACTCCAAGGAACACTTCAGGGCGGAGTGGTGAACAAAATTGTCACCATGCTTACCTCATTCGTACCGGCCACCAAAGGCTGGGTGCGGCAGTTCATCCACGAGGATGACGTGGCAGACATTGTCACCAAGTTCACTTTCGAGAACCTGCAGGGGCAGTATGAGGTCTTCAATATCACCCCTCCTAGCGATCCGGTCTTTGCTCGGGATATGGCCGACGCTGTCGGGAAGAAAGTATTGCCGATACAGCCATGGATGGCGCGACTCGCGTTCTTCTTTTTCTGGCACGCAACTTGCGGAAAGATCCCGACCTGTCCGGGAAGCTGGAGGTACTACTCCTACCCAGTGCTGATGGACGGATCACGCCTGACACGCAGATATGGATATGTGTACCAATATCCGTCAACCGATGCATTTCGGTACACCGATGGCCGGTATGCTGATTTCGTACCGGAGAACAAGCGGAACCTCAAAAACACGTAAGTTCTGCCCAAAACACTATTTTTTGCTATACTTGCCGTCATGATTGTTGACGGGAGGGCCATTGCAGCCTTGATATACAAGGAGATCGAAAATGAGATCAGTCACATGCGGGTCAAGCCCCATTTGACCGTCTTTACGTGCGCGCCGAACTTTGAAACGCAGAAATACCTCTCGCTCAAGCGCCGCAAAGCGCATGAGGTCGGTATTGCGATAAATATCATCGAATTCCCGGAAACCATCACGACGCAAGAGGTGGTGATGTCCGTTCGCCATGCGCCCATGCAGACCAACGGAATAGTCGTTCAGCTGCCGTTTCCGCCGCACATTGATGTGCAAGCCGTGCTCAATGCGATCCCGTCATCGTGCGATGTCGATGCCGTGCACTATGATGGTACTCGTACTGACATTCTGCCCCCGGTTATCGGCGCCATACAGGAAGTGTCTCGCAGGCATGATGTGCTGTTCGCTGCGCAGCAAGTGGTCATCGTGGGCAAGGGCAGGCTTGTGGGCGCGCCTGCGGAGATATGGTGCCTGCGCCAGGGCGCTTCAGTGACGGTAATCACTGAGGGCACGCCCGATGCGGCAGATCTGATGCGTTCGGCCGCCATCCTCATTCTTGGCGCCGGAGAACCCAGCCTAGTGACTCCGGACATGATCCAGGAAGGCGTCATCCTGTTTGATGCCGGCACCTCCGAAGACGGCGGCGTGCTGCGCGGGGACGCCGACCCGTCCTGTGCCGCAAAAGCATCGCTTTTCACACCTGTCCCGGGAGGCATCGGTCCGATAACCATTGCCGTACTCCTGCGTAATCTGGTCACTTTGGCCTCGCGTCAATAGTAAACTCATCCAAGACGTGCTATAACCACATACAATAATTCATTCATATGTCCAAAGATCACCACAAGCAGATGGATCCTAAAACGGCCCAATTTCTGCGTATTTTCAAGGCCCTTCTCGTTTTGATCGCCACGATCGGGGTAGGGTATTTCGTCTACAGCAATGCCATGCATGACCAGGCCCGGTTCCCATTCCACTATGGACTTGATCTTGCGGGGGGCAGCCAGCTTACCTATGTCGCGGATGTATCCTCGATCGCAGAGCCGGAGATCCCTGAACTCATGAACGTACTGCGCACGGTCATAGAAAAGCGCGTCAATGTGTTCGGCGTATCTGAGCCGAATGTGCAGGTAGAGAAGAGCAGTATCGTTACGGGCGAAGTGCAGCATCGCCTTATTGTCGAACTGCCCGGGGTGACGGACGTAGATGCTGCGGTTGCTGAGATCGGTCGAACCCCTTTGCTTGAATTCAAGCTGATCAACGAAGAAGCGCTTGCGGCACAACAGGCCGTGGAAGGCCTGTCCGCCTCTTCATCAGGGGCGACGGTCAGTAACGTGAAGATCAACGGCGAAGAAACAGGCGAACCTTTTACCGATACCGGCCTTACGGGACGATATCTCGAAAGCGCGGCACTTGAATTCGCCGGACAGGGCGGACCTGTTTCCAATGAGCCTACGGTAAAGATCGTTTTCAATGAGGAGGGTGCGCAGCTCTTTGAAGATATCACCCGCGAACACGTCGGAGAAAGTCTCGCCATCTTCCTTGACGGTGAGATGCTTTCTGCTCCGCGCATCAATGAAGCGATCTCCGGCGGTACGGCGATCATATCCGGTGGCTTCACTCCTGACGAAGCCCGTTCGCTCGCCCAGAATCTCAACTTCGGTGCGCTTCCGGTACCGGTTGCGCTCGCAAGCACCCAGAGCGTCGGGGCTCCGCTCGGAGCGGATGCGCTCGCTGCAGGGGTACAGGCAGGTGTGATCGGCTTCGCGCTGCTCTCAGTATTCATGATCCTGTGGTACCGCCTGCCGGGACTGGTGTCAGTTCTGGCGCTCGGCATTTACGTCATCATCATGCTTGCCTTGTTCCAGCTTATTCCTGTTGTGCTCACCGCAGCAGGCATCGCAGGTCTTATATTGTCGGTAGGCCTTGCGGTTGACGCCAATATCCTCATTGCAGAGCGCATCAAAGAAGAGGTACGCGACGGGAAAAAGGCAGAAGCCGCCATCAGCGAAGGTTTTGGACGGGCGTGGCTTGCCATCCGTGATGCGAATCTCACGAGTCTCATAGCTGCGGTCATCCTGTTCTGGTTCGGCACATCGCTCATCAAGGGATTTGCGCTTGTCTTAGGCATCGGTATCTTTGTCTCTATGCTTTCGGCTATCACCATCTCACGTACTCTTTTGATCGCTTTGCCCATAAAGACAGAGACCAAAGTGGGGCGGTTCCTTATCGGTTCAGGTTTCTCCAAATAAACATATGTCACTCAAACGTTTTCAAAATTATTTCTTCGTTCTGCCGACGATCGCTGTGGTACTTTCAATCGCAGCACTCGCATTCTGGGGACTGCAGCTCGGGATCGATCTTAAGGGAGGTTCGCTGCTGCAAGTGACCTATCCTGAAGGGAGACCGGACCTGACCCTCATTGAGGAGAAAGTCACAGCGCTCGGCTACGGCGAGGTTCGCATACAGGCCGCGAACGAGAACGATTATGTGCTGCGTATGCGCGACCTGTCAGTGGAGGAGAAGGGGGCACTCGATGAAGTGCTTGCAGATGCAGGAACCGTTGAAGAAGTACAGTTCACCACTGTCGGGCCTTCTATCGGCGAGGAGCTCATGCAAAAAGCGTGGTGGGCGATCGGACTTGTGGTTATCACCACCATTATCTTCATCGCATTCGCGTTTCGTGGTGTATCCATACCGGTTCCGTCATGGAAATATGGCGTGGTTGCCATCATCACGCTTGCACACGACGTGCTCATCCCTTCAGGACTCTTCGCATTCCTGGGGCATGTGCGCGGCGCGGAGGTCGGGGCGCTGTTCATCGTGGCCCTTTTGACCATCCTGGGCATTTCGATCAACGATACCATTGTCATCTTCGACCGTATCCGTGAAAATCTGAAGCGAAATATTGATGCGAAGAAGGCTGAGCCGTATGCCGACGTGGTGTGGAGAAGCGTCACGCAAACCATCGCCCGATCCTTCAATACGTCATTTACCGTCATTATCGTGCTGCTGTCGCTGTATTTCATCGGCCCTGATTCCACGAAAGACCTCGCGCTGACGCTCATCGTCGGTATGGTCGCCGGGTCCTATTCTTCAATATTCCTCGCATCGCCGCTCCTTATCGTCATCGAGAAATTCCAGAAGAAGACGGCATCAAAGTGAGCTGCGTACACGGATTATTCCACAACTTGTGAGATGAAAGTTTAGACAGTACACTGTCTTTATGATCATTGGTATTACCGGTACAAACGGAGCAGGGAAGGGGGCAGTCGTCGAGTATCTCGTGGAGAAAAAAGGTTTCACCCATTTCTCAAGCAGCGGACGCATTTCTGAAGAGCTGAAACGGCGGGGTATGGAATTAAGCCGCACGAATATGCGGATTGTGGGCAATGAGTTCCGCGAACAGTTTGGGAGTGGCTATCTTGTCGAGGTTGCATTGAAGGAAGCGAAGGAAAAGGGCGTGTCAGATATCGTCATTGAGTCGCTTCGGAGCACCGGAGAAGCGTCGGCACTGAAAAAAGCCGGCGGCAAGCTGCTCGTTATTGATGCGCAGCGCGAGATACGGTATGCCCGTATTTTTGAACGAAAGAGCGGCAAAGACCTCATTGATTTTGCTACGTTCGTAGAGCAGGAAGAGCGTGAATGGTATGGTGCGGCAGGTGCGTTTGATATGAATGTACGTTTGGTCATGGAGATGGCTGATTTCACCATCAATAACAATATCTCACTTAATGATCTCTACCGGCAGATCGACGTCTTCTTACAGACCTTTAACGATTAAGCAGACGGCGCTATCTGACCTTTGCATAATATTCAACCTCATCAAGCTGCGTATCATATACAAGGATATACGAAAATTCATCGAGTGATGCGTCAAGCGGAATTCCGTAGACGAGAACCCCTTCCTGCAGCTGCGCCGGACCGAGGTTGAGGTAATGAGTCGCCCGCATATCGTCGGCGAGATACACGTGCGATGCGAAAGAGTGGCTCCCATCGAAATCCTCGAACTGGATCAGGTTCTCTTCAGGCGACCGTACAAAGCGGACGGAAGCCGTAGTCTCAGTGTCGTCCGCATCATACACAGGGAATGGTCCGTCCAGCTGTGAACCGTCAGGAGCGATAACGATCGTCTCTGCAATGTCGGGCGTCGTACTCGCCTGTACAGCGGGTGTGTCTTGCAGTGCAGACGGGGTACTGGTAGGCACCGCAACAGGCAGGTGTGCTTCTTCTGTCCGGGAGAGATAGGTGCTGATCAAAAAGAACGACAAAGCGCCCAATGCAAATATGACTATAAAACTCAATAGCTTCTTCATGACCACAGTATAGCAAAGTCCCCCGGACTCTAATTGTGGATGCGCGTTCCTGTGAAGGGTTCATTGTTCAGGTAGTGCTGGAGTGAAGGGAGATTCTTTCCGTCGATGCAGGCGACCTCGATGCGCTTCTCCTGTGCTTCTTTTGCTGCGATGGGATCAAACGGCGAGGAAAGCCCGGGATCCCAGTGTTCAGGGATAAGTTTGCGGAAATCTTCCCAGCATATTTCCTCGATCTTCACTGCATCCGGGTTCGTTTTCGGGTCCGCAGTATATACATATTCAGTATTCGAAAGGTTGATGACCTTGTGCGCCTGTACACGGGTGGCTATCTGAATGGCACGCAGATCGGTCGATGCGCCTGGCCGGTAGCCGGACGCAATGATGAGTTTTGCTGAAGAGGGAACATCAAGTATGTCATCGGGATTGGTCACCATAACCGGATGTGCAATATCCTTGAAAATAGTGCGCAGCAGATGTCCATTGAGACGTGTTGCGTGGATCCCGAGCCAGTCGAGGTCCTCATTGTCGAGGTCTGACACCTCTTTTGCCGCATCAGCGTATCTACGGGCTGTTTTGCCGCCGCCAGTGATGATAATAAAACGACGTCCATGTACGGACGTCTCGAAAGCGATAAGTTTTTTAAGGGAAGCGAGAAACGAGGTGTCGATCGCATCGGGAACAATGAGCGAACCGCCGACCGACATGACGATAGTTTCTTCAGCTGTCATAGTGCATATTGTACCTACACAAGCGCAAAAGTCTAATGTAGAGTACTACCATACAAGTCTAATCCGCATATATGGAAGAAAGAAAGCCCTTCGTGCAGAAGCGTATAGAGGATAGTATGCCGAGAGAAGCGATCCGCAGAGAGCTTATCTCGCACGGGATCAGCACTGAAGGTTTTGAGGCTGAATATGCCGAACTCCTGAAGGAAGCAGGAAAGACCGAGCCGGCCCCTGAGAAACCCTTGGCTGCAACACCGATTACCGGCCAGACGCACGCAGAGCCGCAGGCGCCTGTTGCCTTGCCGGGAGTCGGCGCGATGCTTGGCTTCGGACTCGACGTGACAAAGCGAAAGGGGAAAGAGATCGTTGTGCTTGCTGTGGTGAGTCTCGTACCGATGCTCGTTTTTCTGCTGTTGCCTGATCTCGGCATGCTTTTCAATATCCTACTCCTGTCCGCATCAATATTCGTCTCGTTTTTGGCAACTACGGCGATGCTGTACATTGTCATCAGGCATGATGAACAGGTGCGGTCGACCGATGCGCTGCAATGGGCCTTCCGGCACTTCTTCTCTCTTGTGTGGATCAGCCTGCTTTCGACGCTCGTCACCATAACCGGTTTTGCGTTTCTTCTTATTCCTGCATTCATCTTCGGCATCTACAATGTGTTTAGCGTCATCGCGTTTGTCCGCGAGGATGCGCGCGGAACGCGCGCGCTTGTGCGCAGTACCGACCTGGTCCGCGGAGCGTTCTGGGGTATTCTCGGAAGACTCCTCCTCATTACACTCATCTTCTTCGGAGTCGGAATAGTTATCGGGTTTATTACTTCAATCTTTGAGAACCTGCCGGTCTTTGCAGAGGTGACCTATGCGGTCACCATGCTTCTTCAGATGGTACTTACGGCAGTGAGCTTCGGTGCCTGCGTGCTGCTCTATGAATCGCGGCGGCAGACGAAGCCGCTGTTCGACCTCAGTGCATATACTGCACTCACCTGGGTATATCGTATCGGGGCACTGGTCGGGGTTATCCTTATAGGGGGCGTCATCATTGTGGCGTTGGCATCTATTAACACATACATCACTGAGAAGATGGGCGGATTGCAGGGAGAATTCGGTGGATCAGCAGAGATACAAGACGGGATTAATTTCAATGATTTCCTTCTGCAGCAGAAGGTTGCTGCAACTGCTGCTTCAGCAGGGCTCTATGTGGGAAAGATGGGTTCGTATGAGGGTGTCTGCGGCGATATCACTGTGGTCGAACCGATCCAATGTCTGGAGACGGCAGAGACCTTTGCGGTCTTTGCTGCCCTGTCCAACGGACAGTACTATTGCTCTGATAGCGCTTCATTTTCAGGTCAGGTCGACAGCCCGCTGCGCGATACAGCCCTTTGCCAGTAAACATCACATACATAACCTATGGAAAAAAACATACTGAAGAAGTTCAATCCGGCGCTCTTGATCCACGCCGTTTTCATCATCATTATTCTTGCCTGCGCCGTGTGGGTATACAGCGGCATGGATGAGCGGCCTTTTACGCGCATGGAGACACAACTGCAGAAGGAGCACAGTATGATGGATATGAACCACGGCCTGCTGTCGGGATCGACCACGCCACCGCCGTCAGAAGGTGCGGTCACTTCGCGTGATGATGCGGTACGCGGATATCTTGATGCCGCTCTGATACTGGCTGAGGTGTACAAATTCAACAACAACGGCTCATATGCGGGACTCTGCGAGCATTCTGAAGATCTGTATACGCTTGAGGGAGAAAGCGGGGGCATTTTGAAATATATAAAATTTGTCGGGGCAACCGAGGTGTTCTGCACTACCGGAAGCGATACGTACATGATCGAAGCAAAGATGCCTGAGAACGGCATGTTCTACTGTATTGATGAACAAGGGATCGCAGTAGAACAGGATGTCACGAGAGAGGAGGTGCATAGTTGTACTTAATTATTGATACATCAATACAAATAAAGACCTGTCCGAGCGTATGCTCGGGCAGGTCTGGGGCAATGTCCCTCACGGGATGATTACGCGGGTCACGTGGTCGAACTTCGGAACGATGCGGTCTTCCTCAGAAATGGGAAGCGCGCAATAGTCCTTCTTTTCGACGCCGGTGGCATCCACGAGGTTGATCGTGGTGAGCGTGCCGCCGTACTCGCAGGTAGGCGTGTCGGCATTTCCGACGAAAGCGGGATAGAAGAGAAGGCATCCAGCAAGGATAACCTCCACCAGACCCACGGCAGGCACACGGATGCCGATGTGTGCCAATGTCATGAGTCCGCCATCGCAGTTCGGTGAGTACACGGATATCTCCTTCTTACGAGTCAATGATGAACTTTTTTCTAAGGCCTCCAAGGCACTTATCGTGTGTAGCCTAGCATAGTTGTCTGTGCGCGGCTAGCTTTGCTTGGCAAGAGTCAGTGGCCTTTTGTCCATGAGCTGAGGTTGCGCTTCATCACCACTTCCATGAATCCCGCGTACAGATAGATTGCGAGATTGAAATAGGTGATGAAGATGAATGCAGGGAAACTTGTAATCGCTTTCCTAAGCATCCTCAGCTGATGAGCTTTGTAGAACGCCGGAAGACCAGCGAATATAAGGCTGCTGAGAATGACAACCAAAAGCGTCAGCCAAACGTTATTGGTCACGGCCCATCCGATCCATGGAATGGTAAGTCCCCCGACGAAGGACCAGATCATATAGCCGTAGGCAGCGATTGCGATGCGCTTGTTGTGCTTGAACAGATTACCTCTGACCTTGAGGCATTGAAAAAAGCCACTGTACCAACGGTCAAGCTGGCTGAACATGACTTTGAGGGTCGCCGGTTCGACGGGGAAGCAGAGTGCGTCAGGTGCAAAATATGCATCGTATCCTGCCGCCACCACCTCCCACGTGAGGTCCATATCTTCGACGATTGTCCGCTTCTTGAATCCTCCGAATTCTTCCCTGACGGGTACGGTCCGAAAGATACTGAAGCAGCCAGAGGCGACCATGATCGTCCTCCAGTGATCTTGTGCTGGCTTCACTATGGTGAGACCGTACAAGTACTCAATGAAACGGGCGCGCTCCCAGAAGGTAGTGATCTTCTGAGGAATGACGAACCCGCAGACTACGATAGTCTTGGGGCTGTGAAAGAACGGCAGGGTTCGCGCGATCGCTTCAGGGTGAAGCATGGTATCTCCGTCAATGGTGACGAAAAGATCAGTCTTCACCCGATCCAGCACATAATTCTGGGCCATCGACTTTGACTTCTGATTCACATGAGTCCTGACCACCTCGACTTGAGGATACCTGGCCGCATAGGCTGAGGCGATCTCGTTTGTGCGGTCCATGGAGTGGTCGTCAACGACAATGATGTGCGTGATGGGGTAGGTTTGCTCGAGAATGCTCTCGATGGTATTCGCGATAGATTCCTCCTCATTATATGCGGGGACTATCACCGTAACCGAAAGGTCCGGCAATGTTTTAGGAAGAGGGGTCGGGCGGAATCCGAAAAACCATCTGCCGAAACGCCTCACTTTTTCGAACGTTGCACTCACATAGGGTCTCCTTGAATGTGATTCTCCGCGCAAAACTGTATATATATTCTTCAGAATGTCAAGTTTTATGGGACATTTTGTATGAAGCGATTTTTGAAAACTGACAAATACTGCCGTGCTGATAGATGGGCTTGCACTTTTTACATCCATCTGTATAATAGCGCTCACTATCACGGGAGGTACGGAGTGCACTTTTATGTGTGCTCGAAGTATGGGTAAGTTCCGCACTTCAGTTCCCGGGAGGATAGCTGATATTTGAAAATTTCATACGCTCAAATTAGTTTCCCAAAAACTAGTTTGAGGTGTACATATTGCATACTGCAGCATCATTTTGATGTTACATATGCGATAGGTATGCATCAGCACGGCAAAAGAAAATACACTTTTGTGCATTCTCTTTTGCCTTATCCTTTGGATGACTATTTTAAGTACGCGCAAAAAGTACAGCGCGGAAGTATACAAATAGTCGCAGGTAAGAAGCATGTATCTCTGTATTGAGATACGCTCCAAACCTGTCTTAACTTAGAGTTTGATCCTAGCTCAGGGTGAATGCTGGCGGCGTGGATGAGGCATGCAAGTCGAATGGGTTCAGACCCATGGCAGACGAGGTAGGAACACGTAGGTACATACCCTTAAGTCACGGATAATCTGCCGAAAGGCAGGATAATACGTGATAGTCCCTTCGGGGTAAAGATTTATCGCTTAAGGAATGGCCTGCGTTCTATCAGCTAGTTGGTACGGTAACGGCGTACCAAGGCTACGACGGATAGGGGAGGTGAGAGCCTGACCCCCACCGATGGAACTGCGACACGGTCCATACTCCTACGGGAGGCTGCAGTCGAGAATCTTCCGCAATGGACGAAAGTCTGACGGAGCGACGCCGCGTGGTGGATGAAGTCCCTCGGGACGTAAACACCTTTTATGAGGGAGGAAGTTTATTGACGTTACCTCATGAATAAGGGGCTCCCAACTCTGTGCCAGCAGGAGCGGTAATACAGAGGCCCCAAGCATTACCCGGATTTACTGGGCGTAAAGGGTGCGTAGGCGGTTATATTAGTCTTGTGTCAAATCTTCGGGCTCAACCCGGAGTTCGCACAGGAAACGGTATAACTAGAAGAAGTGAGAGGTGAACAGAACTCTCGGTGTAGGGGTGAAATCCGTTGATATCGAGGGGAATACCAAATGCGAAGGCAGTTCACTGGCACTTTCTTGACGCTGAGGCACGAAAGCGTGGGTAGCGAATCGGATTAGATACCCGAGTAGTCCACGCCCTAAACGTTGTCCGCTGGCTTTACGGAGTATCGACCCTCTGTGAGGCGAAGCTAACGCATTAAGCGGACCGCCTGGGTAGTACGATCGCAAGATTAAAACTCAAAGGAATAGACGGGGGCTCGCACAAGCGGTGGAGCGCGTGGCTTAATTCGTCGCTAAGCGAGGAACCTTACCAAGGCTAGAAACCATACTGCATACTCTGTGAAAGCAGAGTAGCCTTCGAGGGTGTATGGCAGGTGATGCATGGCCGTCGTCAGTTCGTGGCTTGAGCTGTTCCCTTAAGTGGGGAAACGAACGCAACCCTCGTTGCCTGTTACAAGTGTCAGGCGAGACTGCTCCCTCACGGGAGAGGAAGGTGAGGATGACGCCAGGTCAGCATGTCCCTTGATGCCTTGGGCTGCACACACGCTACAATGGGTGGCACAACGGGACGCAATGTCGTAAGACGGAGCAAATCCTTATAAAACCATCCTCAGTTCGGATTGAGGGCTGCAACTCGCCCTCATGAAGTCGGAATCGCTAGTAATCGCGGATCAGCACGCCGCGGTGAATACGTTCCCGAGCCTTGTACTCACCGCCCGTCAACTCAAGGGAGTCGGGAGTGCCCGAAGTTCCACGTATGTGGACCTACGGTAAGCTCGATGACAGGGAGTAAGTCGTAACAAGGCACGGCTAGCGGAAGCTGGTCGTGGATTAATTCCAATTGGACATGTCGCTCCTACGCGGGTAACCGGTAGAGAGACGGCTAATTGGTCGACTTTCTGTGCCTCAATTGAGCACAGAAAAGGTACTGATACTAAAACCTTAAGCAAGTATCTATACTGTAAGGAAAGACTTACCCAAGGATAAGGCAAAAGAGAGTGGTCGTAAGACCGTTGTTGATGCGACACGTATGAAATTTTTAATAAAGAGAGAAAACCCCGCAGCGATCGCTGCGGGGTTTTCTCTATATGTCGAGATAGAAGGAGCCCCCTGGTTCCCAACGGTTCTCGCACCAATCTCCGAGGTAATCGGGGCAGCGCGCTTCAGTATCGGCGATCCGCAGACTGCTTACGAACATATTGACAATGCCCCAGAAGCTCACCAGGATGACGAATGCACCGATACCGTACAAGGCCAGTGTGCGGGCCTTTTCGCGGTCGGATTCATTCGCGCCTTTGAGTATGAAGTAGCGTGCAGCATTAATAAGGAAGAACAGCAGAGCAATGCTGAACAGGAAGGGGATCAACACGAAATTGATGAATTGGAGTATGAGCACAATATAGCCCTGCACAGAGTCCCTCCCAGCTTCTGCAGCAAAAACCCACTGCGCGCTCAGTGAGCTCGTCCCGATCAATGAGAGCAACAGAACCCTATACAACAGTGATTTGGCGCTTCTTTTCATATTGATAATCATACCCTGAAACCGCAGCAATAAAGCCACATCTCAACATCATTGACTTATTATTAACAATATGGTATACTGTAATCAGTACAGTTGTGGTGAAATGTGAGGAGTACGCCATGGCAAAAGCTCTTGGAATTTTCGGCGGAGTGTGTGGAATTATCATCGCGGTCTTCCTGATCGCACAGGTGCTCCCGCCTCCGCAGTGCACACTCATTCCGGAGGTCTGCTACGAGATAGCGGCTTCCGACAAGTAACCTCTGACTCCCAACGCCCCCGGGAGTTCAGGGGTGAGGCGCAGCTTCCCCCCAAGCTGCGCCTCTTTTTATTGCCCAAATGCATTGTATTTGGTATAGTTGCCGTCACTTGCAAAGATTCATCTATTGAATTCTTTGTCCGCGCGTGTCTGAAAGATTTGAACAGTTTCAAATCTTTCCCGGCCGCGAAGCGGATCGCCGATATTTATGAGGCGAGAGGTGGTTCAACTTCTTACAGAAGCTGTATACTTTTCTGATATTTTGTTTGTTTAATTTGTCCGCGCTTAGCTCAGTTGGCTAGAGCGTTCGACTGATACTCGAAAGGTCCTAGGTTCAAATCCTAGAGCGCGGACAAATTACGCAAACAACAAAATATCTAGAAAAGTTTTACGAAGCTCCAAGTCTTCGCTTCTCACCTAGAGCGCGGACAAAAAACGAAAAATATCTCAAATGGTCTTGGGCTAGTCTCCCGGACTGGCTCACTCGAAAGGCCTTGGTTGACATAGAAATTAAAGAGAGTCTATTCGACTATAATTTCGGGAATACTTGGACTGAAATAAGTAGTAACTCGTGAGGACACTCCGTAACTTTGCATACCACAGAAAGCTGATATAGTATTCAACGCCTGCCGCGGTGGCGAAATTGGTAGGTGAAAACAGCTGGGAGCTGTTTTCACCGACGCTCAGGTCTCCTGATCGTTTCGCAACTGCAGGCAGTATTGCAATGCCGCGGTGGCGAAATTGGTAGACGCGCTACGTTCAGGTCGTAGTGGGGGCAACCCCATGGAAGTTCAAGTCTTCTCCGCGGCACAAAATAAAAGGGACCGAAGCGAATACATGCAGCTTCGGTCTTTTATTATTTTGGCTGCTGGAGAAGACTTGAAGAGCTTTTGTGCTATTTCTGGAACATCGTGAACAGAAATAGCCAAAAGGTGTACAGATCCTGTAAGGTTCAAGTCTTCTCCGCGGCACACACATAACAAAAGCCGACGCACGGTCAGCTTTTGTTATGCGTATTACTTTTTGCTCAATGGTTTATCCTGATACCGCTTACGGCAGTGACATTCTCGTACGTCTTCTGCTCAAGAAATGCGGCCGTTTCATGAAGCTCCAAAGCGAGATATACCGTCAAGGCCGCAAAAGCGATAAAGGTAGCCCATGCCACAACAGGAAACATCCTGCTGCCTTCAAGTGTTCTCATTACCACAGTATATACTGCATCACCTCATTTCCTTGCCGAAAATGTTATTAAGTTGATTATTCACGCGGATGAAGGTGGTACGCTTCGGCAATTCCTTTAGCCGCCGCGCGCCGACGTATGTGCATGCTGAACGCAAACCGCCGAGGATCTCTTCAACGGTATCCGCGACGCCGCCGCGATAGGGCAGGAACACTTCCTTACCTTCAGCGGCACGATAGTTTGCAACGCCGCCAGAATGTTTTTCCATGGCCCTGCGTGAGCTCGACCCGTAATATTCGATAAATTGTTCACCGTTTTTCTCGACAATTTCAAGTTCTGACTCTTTGTGTGCGGCAAGCATCCCTCCGAGCATCACAAAGTCGGCACCAGCACCAAATGCTTTCGCGATATCTCCAGGGTTTGTACACCCGCCGTCAGCGCATACATAGCCGCCCAATCCATGCGCGGCATCGGCGCACTCAATGACCGCAGAAAGCTGCGGATAGCCGACACCGGTTTTTGCACGAGTGGTACAGACTGAGCCTGGACCGATGCCTACTTTGACAATGTCAGCACCGGAGAGGATGAGTTCCTCAGTCATCTCTCCCGTTACGACATTGCCGGCCATAATGATGCTCGTAGGTGCCAATGATCGCACTTTTTTCACAAATGAAACAAACCGTTCGGTGTATCCATTGGCGACATCGATACAAATGAGTCGTGGAATCTTTTGTGCAATGATGCGCGTAATGCGCTCCTCGTCGCGTTCCTTGATGCCGATGGTTACAAATGCGTAATTGTCATTGATCGAAAGATATTCCTGATCCTCATAATACTTATGAAGCGCTACAAGCATTTGAAGCGGAGTCAGCGAGCGCATCATTGAGAGGGTGCCAACCCCATCCATGTTTGCGGCGATGATCGGAATGCCGATCCAGGTTCCTTCAGCATGGGGGAACGTAAATGAGCGTTCAAGCACCACTTCTTTTCGGGAGTTCAGCGTGCTGCGTTTGGGTCTGATAAGCACATCACTGAAGTCGAGCTTCATATCATTGTCGATTCGCATATAGTTTTATTCTAGCAAATGAAATGAACGGGGAATCTGGCATTTGCCGGCTTCACGGTGTATGCTCATCGTGTGATGCAAACGCCCCAAAATGCCACTGTTTTTGAGTTCCTCAGCAGGGAATACCGCCCAGGCGATCCCGAGATTTCTTTTGCGTACCGCGTTCATTTTAGTGGCGATCAGACGATGGATTTTGAAGAGAAGCTCGTGCTGGGCGATGCACAATGGGCTGCGCAGCTGCCGGCACCATTCATCGGGGCGCTGTTGCAGGATCTGCATTTGGTCCTCGGGGTCAGCTATTACAAACTGTTCTGTCCGAAAGAATTCAAAACCGATATTCGTCTTTCACAGGCGCAGGCAGATTTTTGGAACACGCTCTACAAAAAAGGCCTCGGCGAATTTGTGTACCGCAATCATCTGGACCCGGACAGCATTGCGGTGTTCTCTGCGAGCGAACACGGACTCCGCATGCCTGCGACGCTTCCGGTTGTCCCTGGTTCGACGCTCGTTGGGATCGGCGGCGGGAAAGACTCGGCTGTATCGCTCGAGCTCCTGAAGGATCACATGCGGCTGGGATTTGTGGTTGAGACAGGGAACGGGCACGAGATCACGGATCAGATCGCAGCTATCGCCGGAGTGAAAGTGGCAAAAATAAAACGGTCGCTTGATCCGAAGGTCATCGCCGGGATCCCCGGAAGCTACAGCGGACACGTTCCGGTGTCGGCCATATATGCGTTTTTGGGCGTCTTGCAGGCGGCGATCGGGGGCTATCAGTACGTTGTTGTTTCCAATGAACACAGCAGCAACTTCGGCAACCTCATGCATGAGGGTAATGAGGTGAACCATAAGTGGAGCGGATCATCTGAATTCGAGACGCTCTTCCAAACCTATGTCCGCATGAACCTCACGCCGAACATTACCTATTTCTCACTTACGCGTGGCTTCTATGAACTGCGCGTGGTACAGCTCTTCACGGAAATAGGCAGAAAATACTTCCATGCGTTCTCAAGCTGCAACCGCAACTTCACCCATACGCGCAACGGAGAGAATCGCTGGTGCGGAGAATGCCCGAAGTGTGCGTTCGCTTTCCTGATGCTGGCGGCATTCCTGCCCAAGGATGAGGTCATTGGCATTTTCAAGAAAGACCTCTTTGATGATCCTGCGCTTGTGCCGTTGTTTAGGGATCTGCTGGGATACGGTGATCTCAAGCCATTTGACTGTGTCGGAACATTCGATGAGTCGCGCATGGCGCTCTCTCTTGCCAAAGAGCGGTGGAGCGGATCAACTGCCGTACAGACGCTGCTGCCGCTGCTTGAAGGCGAAACTCTCTCTGCTGAAGTCTTCAAAGTGCAGCAGGCGAAGACAATCCCGAGCCGCTTCCGCATGCTCGGCATGCGCTCGGTGCTTATTTTGGGCTATGGCAAAGAGGGCAGGGCGACAGAGCAATATCTGAAAAAGCGGTACCCGCACGTTGTTATCGGCATCGCCGACCTGAAGGATGGCGAGGACTATTACCAAAAGCAGCACGAGTTTGATATCACCATCAAGACACCATCGATCCCAAGCGGAACCATGCAGCGCCAGTACACCACCGCAACCAACTTCTTCTTCGCGGAAGTGCCCCGCGGACAGATCATCGGCGTCACAGGAAGTAAAGGGAAGAGCACGACTGCGACACTGACGCACCTCATGCTCCAAAAGGCAGGGAAGCGTGTCCGGCTCGTGGGGAACATCGGCGTTCCGGCGCTTCTTGAGGTGCTGGAACGGCCGCCTCGTGAGGATGAGCTTTTTGTGTTTGAGCTTTCAAGCTATCAGCTGGAGGATCTTGATGTCTCGCCACACGTGGCAGTGGTGACCTCACTCTTCACCGAGCACCTTGACCACCATGGTTCGCTGCAACGGTATTTTGAGGCGAAACACAATATCATCCGCTTCCAGGATGGGGGTGATATCTTTGTGCGTGCAGAGGGCTTCCCGCTGCTTTCGCAGTGGGGAGCTCTGGCGCTTGGAAGCGTGCTCACCCCCGAAACACTTCCGTTTGCGGTAGAGAATATGTCGCTCCGCGGGGCGCACATGCGCTCAAACGTCGAACTTGCGTATACGGTCGGGAAACTGTGGGGTGCAACTGATGCAGATGTGCAGGAGGTGGTGAGCACATTTCCCGGATTGCCGCACCGGCTTATGCACGTGGGTACCTTCCGGGGAATCGCGTTCTATGACGATTCGATATCGACCACGCCAGAATCGGCGATCGCCGGCATCCGCGCTTTGGGAGACATCGATACGATCATTCTCGGCGGTGTCGATCGCGGGTACGATTTCTCCCTGCTTGAGCAGGAGCTGCGCGCCCAGGATGTACGCACCGTGATCCTGTTTCCGGAAAGCGGCGAGCATATGTTATCGTCAGAGGACGGGTTTACCATACTCCACACCGCGTCGATGGAAGAGGCAGTACAGTTTGCATACGCGCATACGCAGGAGGGGAAGTCGTGTCTGTTGTCGCCTGCCGCTCCAAGTTATAATCTCTTTACCAATTTTGAAGCACGGGGCACGGCTTTTAGTGATGCGGTACATAAATATGGAAACATATAAGCATATACATTTCATAGGGATCGGCGGGATCGGCATGTCGGGTTTGGCGAGGCTTTTTTTGCATGAGGGTAAGAAGGTGAGTGGTTCGGACATCAACGAAAGTGATAATACGCGTAAGCTGGAAACAGAAGGTGCTACTGTTTTCTACAAACAGGTTAAGGAAAATGTGGTACCCGGCAGTACACAACCGTTGCCGGATCTTGTGGTCTATACCGAAGCCGTTGCGAAAGACAATCCTGAGCTTGAAGCTGCTCGGGCATTAGACATCAAAACGGTCAACTATTTCGAGGCGCTTGGCGCCGTTGCCAACGAGTACTACCTCATCGCCGTTGCAGGAACGCACGGGAAGACGACGACGACCGCCATGCTCATCGATATCCTCGAAGAGGCGAGTTACGATCCGACCGCGATCGTCGGCAGCCTCCGCAGCAAGAGCGGGAGCAATTTTCGTCCGGGAAAGAGCAAGTATTTCGTCGTCGAGGCGTGCGAATATCGGCGAGATTTTCTCACGCTGCAGCCAGAAGTGCTTGTGATAACGAACATTGAGCATGAGCACGTCGATTATTATGCTGACCTCGCTGCTGTGCAGCAGGCGTTCAGAGAGTTCGCACGCACAGTGCCTGAGCATGGGGCGATCATCACCAACATAACCGATCCGAACATTGTTCCTGTTCTTGAGGGGCTACAGGCGCCGGTGATCGACTACCGTCCTGCAGTTGATCTCGCACTCAGGCTCAAGCAGCCGGGATTGCACAACCGGCTCAATGCTGCGGCAGCAAAAAAGGCCGCGCAGTTTGTGGGGGTCGAAGAGCAGACGATCACGCAAGCGCTTGAGAATTTTGCCGGCACTGCGCGTCGTTTTGAGTATAAGGGCGACTGCAACAATGCTCCGGTGTACGACGATTATGCGCACCATCCGACTGAAATAGCTGCCTCCATCGCCGGCGCGCGCGAACTCTATCCTGACAGGAAATTGACGGTGGTCTTCCAGCCGCACACATATTCCCGCACTGAGGAACTGTTCGAAGACTTTGTGCGCGCGCTTTCAGAGGCGGATCGGGTGGTACTCGTGCCTGTGTATGCAGCGCGAAAAGAAGAAGGATATTCCAAAAAGAGCGCGGATATCGCAGAGGCGTTACTGAAGCAGGGGATTGCAGCACAGCACTTCATGACGCTTGACGCTGCGGCGCTTGCTGTTTCAGAGTCGGTATCGGGTGAGGACGTGGTTTTGGTCATGGGTGCGGGCGACATCACGAAGGTTTCGCAGACATTGACTGCATAGATTTTTAACGGTACTGTTTTTTACAGTCTGATCTAAAAAAAGGAGGCGTATGTGCACGTTCGACACGTACTGGTGCTCGGCGGGGATCTTGACGATGCCCGCACGCTCGGAGCGATGACCAGAAGCCGGGTTCACAGGGCGGTTGCATACATCCAAGAACACACAGCGGTTCGTCTGTATGCGGCAGCCGGCATCTATGCGGCGTTTCCGGACATGGAGAAATCCATGGCGGTTTTGATGGCGCAGGAAGCGCAGAAGGAGGGTGTGCATCTGGAGGCCATCGGTCCCGACCCCGACTTCAACACCCGCGGGGAACTGCGCGTGTTCATGGAGGAGGTCACTGATCACAGCAGGGCTGTGATCAGTACCTGGTGGCATCTGCCCCGCGTGAAGCGCATCATTGCGCAGCACTGGGGCGTACAGACAGCGCGGAGCTTCGAGTACGTACCTGCGCCGGGGGATCTAACGCCCCGACTCGCGTTCCTTGAGGCCATTAAGTGGCTTCTTACCTTCACCCCAGAATCGGTCCGGTCGGTCTTGGTCAACAGTTACCGTGCGCTGTTCGGGAGGTCCTCATGGTAAAGGGGGCGGAGCTTGCTCCGCCCCTTTCTTTTTTCACAGCTGGTGTTATGTTGATGCGTATGGAACAGCAGGGAATATTGTATGTGGTTGCCACGCCTATCGGAAATCTGGAAGACATCACGCACCGGGCACTCCGTATCCTCACTGAAGCGGATTATGTGCTCTGCGAAGACACGCGGGTGACCGGCAAGCTCCTGGCACATTACGGTATCAAGAGTGTTCTCAAACGCTACGATGCGCACACGCCGGAGCATGTGCATACGCAGATACTCCAGGACCTTGCCTCCGGCAAAACAATTGCGTTGGTGTCCGACGCCGGCACTCCAGGCATTAGCGATCCGGGGGTATTCCTTGTGGCAAAAGCCCGGGAAGCAGGCATCCGCATTGATGCGGTACCCGGACCGTCATCGCTCACCGCAGCATTTTCGATCGCCGGCATCCCCGGCAATCAGTTCATGTTCCTGGGGTTCGTGCCTCAAAAAAAAGGTCGGCGCACATTCTTCCGTACTATTGCCGAAAGCCCCGTACCGGCGGTCTTTTTTGAGTCAACACACCGCATCCTCAAAACGCTCGAATCGCTCCAAGCGGTCCCGAAGGGGATAACCATCGCCCGCGAGATTACCAAAATGCATGAGGAAGTGGTGTCAGGAAATGCCGATGAAGTATTGGCGTATTTTCTGGAGCATTCGGACCACCAGAAAGGTGAATTTGTGGTGTTTGTATATTAGTAATAGATATTTCGTGTCAGACAGCGGTATAGGTTATACTGGAAGCTAAGAGCCAGTGCGTACGTGTGCATCCAGTGATGTGCCTGAGAACGGCAGATCGGATATACGTGCAATACATCTAAGTCGCTGTGTTCGTTACTTCACTTATGTCTCGAGAATCAATTGTTTTCACGCTTGGTGTCATGCTGCTGGTCATTCCGAACCTGGGTATTCCCGACATGTGGAAGCTGTATTTTTATATAGGAACAGGTATCGTGCTCGTGCTGGTCGGCTACAGTCTCCGTCGATCCTCGTATCTGCGGAGCATACAAAAAGCAAACGGCGAACACGGTACGGATTCTTTTGTCGAACACACAGGTAAGCACGGCAATCCAGATCGTTATGTATAGATATGCATTTGCCGGAATAGGTCTTCTCGGTACGCTCGCCCTGCTGCAGGTGGGCGGTTCGCAGCTGTTTGCGGTGAAATATGACGCGCAGGGAAGCGTGCTTGCCGATGAAGCTGATGCAGCACAAGAGACATTAGCAGAGAAGACCGCGCCGCAAGATACTCGTGAAGTCATACAACACGTGCCGCTGCCGTTGCCGACGAAGACCATCTACATGACATCGTGTGTTGCCGGCACTGTTGATTTCCGCAATAAGCTCGTCGCGCTCATTGATGAAACCGAGATCAATTCGGTCATCATTGACATAAAGGATTACTCCGGGACCATTTCCTTTCCGCCGGAGTCAGAATCATGGAAGAGCGCATGGGAGCATGCGCGCTGCGGCACGAGCGATATGAAGGCATTCATCGCGTCGCTCCATGAGAAGAACATCTACGTGATCGGACGCATCACGGTATTCCAGGATCCGTATTACACAAGCATCCGCCCGGACCTTGCGGTGCGGTCGCGTGACGGCACGCGTGTGTGGAAGGACGGCAAAGGCCTTTCGTTCATTGATGTGGCCGCACAGCCGTACTGGGATCACATCATCGAACTCTCGAAAGATTCGTACAATATCGGCTTT
Organism: uncultured Candidatus Saccharibacteria bacterium; assembly: GCA_964552045.1. Lineage (GTDB taxonomy): Bacteria > Patescibacteriota > Minisyncoccia > Phycocordibacterales > UBA918 > OLB19. The sequence goes on from CAZKFF010000002.1 coordinate 93,455, forward strand.
GATGAGCTCAATTTCGACTATATCCGCTATCCGTCAGACGGCAACATGAGCGACATCTCCTTCCCACACAGTGCTGCAAGCCAGTACGCGGGCGACAAGCAGGCTAATCTCGAAGCGTTCTTCAAATACCTCAATGAGAAACTTGATGACGAATCGCTCTTCGCGCAGTATCGTCACGAGAACACCGGACGAGCGTCATCCACGCCCTATACGTCGGCTGACCTGTTCGGCATGACCACTACCAACTACGATGACCTCTCCATCGGACAGGTGCAGGACCGTGCTGCGCCGTACTTTGACTTCATCGCACCAATGGTCTATCCGTCGCACTATCCTGACGGGGCGTTCGGCTACCCGGACCCGAATGACGTGCCGTATCAGATCGTGCATTATGCGATGAAAACCGGCGTCGAGCGCATGGAGTCGTCGACCACCCCGATGGAGGGGTTCCTCCACGAACGCATCGGCACATCCACGCCTGCGGTCTACAAAAAACCCGTCTACACGGGAAATAAATTGCGCACCTGGATACAGGACTTCGACTATGGCGGCGATTATGACGCGGCTGATGTCCGTGCGGAGATACAGGCGAGCATCGATGCCGGCGTCAATTCATGGATGATCTGGGCGCCTTCGAATATCTATACACAGGCGGCATTGCAACCTGCGCCTGCTGAGTCACGTTCTATTGAATAATGAAAATCTTAGTCACCGGAGGAGCAGGATTCATCGGAAGCGCCGTTGCGCGACGACTTGCTGATATGCAGCACGAGGTTGTTGTCCTTGATGATTTCAATGAATACTACGATGTTGATCTCAAGCGGGCTCGCGTCCGGTCGCTTCTGCACACTATACAGGTGGTTGAAGGCAGTATCACCGATGAGCGGCTTCTGAGTGAACTTTTCGCCGCGGAGTCGTTTGATGCGGTGTGCCATCTCGCAGCCCAGGCAGGCGTTCGGTATTCATTGGATCATCCGGGACTTTACGTGGAGACCAATGTGCGCGGCACACAGGCGCTTTTGGAGGCCATGCACACGCACGGCGTGAAGCGCATGGTCTACGCATCCACTTCCTCCGCTTACGGCGACAGCGCCACGATCCCCTTCAGGGAAAGCGACTCCGCTGACAGGCCGGTGTCTATCTACGCGGCAACCAAACGCGCCGGCGAGCTCATCGCGTACACGTACGCGCATCTGTATGGCATGGATGTCACCTGCCTGCGTTTCTTTACTGTGTACGGCCCGTGGGGCAGGCCCGACATGGCACTGTTTAAATTCACCGACGCAATGCTCAAGGGACAGCCGATCGATGTGTACAACAACGGGTCGCACCGCCGCGATTTCACCTACATTGATGACGTGGTCGACGGGTTTGTGCGGGCTGTGGCGAAGCCTCTGGGGTATGAGATCATAAACATCGGTAACGGAGAGTCGGTGCCACTGTTGGACTTTATAGAAGTGCTTGAAAAAGAGCTTGGCATTGAGGCACAGAAGCATATGCTCCCGATGCAGGAGGGGGATGTGTATGAGACATTTGCCGATACATCCAAGGCCCGGGAACTGCTCGGCTTCCAGGCGCAGGTGCCCGTTGCACAGGGAGTGCATCATTTCGTGCAGTGGTACCGTGATTTCTATAAGCAGTAGGGAGCCACACACGCAAAAGCTCAGGCTTTTTTCTTCTGTTATACTTTCATAATGAGTTTCGATCCTGAACAGATCACGTTTTTCGCGCAAACCGATGCACGTGGACAGAGCGTGCCCTTTGGCATCAAGGCGAAGGACCGCACCCGGCACGTGTATGTCATCGGCAAGACGGGGATGGGCAAATCGACGCTTTTGGAAAACATGGCCATCCAGGACATCAAGAATGGCAATGGACTCGCGTTCATCGACCCGCACGGTCAGACCGCCGAGACGCTCCTTGACTATATTCCTGATGAACGGAAAGACGATGTGCTCTACTTCGCGCCGTTTGATATGGACTACCCAGTTTCCTTCAACGTGATGGAGGATGTGGGACCGGATAAGCGCCACTTGGTGGTGTCGGGACTCATGTCCGTGTTCGAAAAGATCTGGGTGGATGCATGGAGCGCACGCATGGCCTATATTCTCCAGAATACACTCATGGCATTGCTTGAGTATCCCGATTCGACGCTCTTGGGCGTCAACCGCATGCTCTCGGACAAGAACTACCGCAAGAAGGTGGTCGACAATATCAAAGATCCGTCGGTGCGCTCGTTCTGGGTCGACGAATTTGCGAAATACAACGAACGGTACATGCAGGAGGCCGGCGACGCCATCAAGAACAAGATCGGACAGTTCACCGCCAATCCGCTCATCCGCAACATTGTCGGGCAGCCGAAGTCGAGCTTCGATATCCGGAAGATCATGGACGAGAAGAAGATACTCATCATGAACCTCTCCAAAGGTTTGGTGGGTGAGTCCAACGCGAATCTCCTGGGGTCGATGCTCACCACGCGCATCTATCTTGCAGCCATGAGCCGCGCTGATATGGGCCAGGAAGCGCTGCAGGCTGCGCCCAATTTCTATTTTTATGTTGACGAGTTCCAGTCGTTCGCCAACGCAACGTTTGCAAATATCCTTTCGGAGGCCCGGAAGTATAAGCTCAATCTTACCATCGCCCACCAGTACATCGAACAGATGGAGGAAGAGGTCCGCAATGCGGTATTCGGCAACGTCGGCACGATCATTTCGTTTCGCGTCGGGCCGTTCGATGCTGAAGTGCTCGAGACGATCTTCACGCCGAAGTTTCTTGCCCCTGATATCGTCAATCTTGGGTTCGCCCAGGTCTACCTCACGCTCATGATCGACGGCATCGGCTCCCAGCCGTTTTCAGCAACGACGCTGCCGCCTATTACGCCCGCGCAGATCTCATACAAAAACGTCATCATTCATCACAGCCGCGAGCAGTTTGCGCACCCGAGAAGCGAAGTGGAGCGGATGATCTATCAGTGGCACGGCATGCAGGATCCGCAGGGAGCCGAAACTAAGAGAGAGCAGGATTCTGCTCCAGTGCGTGCAGAAGTCTCGCCTGCGCCAGTACCGCGTGCAGATGTGCAGGAAAAAGAGAAGCGCACAGACAGAAGTGGGGAGAACAGTGCCGGTGAAAAGCCTGCTCGGGAGCAGCAGAACAGCGGGGGATCTTCTCGTAAAGACAACGGCAGCAAAGACAAACCGAAGCGTCCGCGCGAACAGGGGAATAGCCAAGGTCCGCATAAAACAGAGCGGCGCAGCGGGGAAAACAGCAAGCCGGGGCGATCGCTTGATGATCTGCGGGAAGTGCTCCGAACGATCTCTGCGAAGGAATCGGATACAAGCAGGCAGGACAGCAGACAGAGGTCAAAAGCGACCGACCATGCCGCTGAGCTCGGACAAAAAGCAGCCGAGCCTGCTGCAGGTTTGTCTCTGCGCGATGCGCTTGCTTCAGTGCTGGAGCAGGCTCCGGGTGCGAAGCATGTGCCAGAGCAAAAACCACCGAAGCCTCCGGAAGAGACCCAAAAAGAACCTCCGGTCCCTCATGGCGAGGCTGCCGCATATGCGGAAAAGAAAAATATCGACGATCCGCTTTCACCAAAACGCCTTGAACGAATGATGCACGTCAACGCAAACGAGAAATCACCGCTTCTGTAAGACCATGAAACCGCTCGCTGTGTGTATGCTCCTGGTGTTCCCGTGCATCGCGCACGGCGCCGTAGTCATAAGCGAGATAGCCTGGATGGGGACTGCCGCATCATCCAATAATGAATGGATCGAACTGCACAACACTGGAGATACTGCTGTAGCGCTCGACGGCTGGGTACTCAGCGATCAGCGGGAGCTCTCAATCGAACTGGCAGGCACGATCGAGTCGCATGCGTATGCGGTACTTGAACGTACCGATGATGCGACCGTTGCCGGGAGTGCTTTTCTTATCTATACCGGTTCGCTCACCAACGAGGGAACAACACTGACGCTCTACAGAGAAGACAGAACGCCCGAGGATCGGGTTGCAGGCGGTGACGGCTGGGAAAATATCGGCGGAGATAATGCGACCAAAGAGACAGCCCAAAGAACAGATGCCGGATGGCGCACAGCGGAGCCAAGTCCCGGTGAAGCACCATCGAAGGTACGTGCCAAGGTAACTGCTCAAAAAGATACTTCGGATACCGATGATGCGGAGGAGCCGCTCAGGATCGAACTGCAGCTTCCGCAGAATACGCTTGGGCTTGCACTCCTGGTTCCGGGTATTGCGTATGTCAACCAGCCGGTTGTTTTCGACGTCGAGCCTTCGGGGTTGGGGAAAACGCTGCTCGATTCGCTGTTGTATACATGGAACTTCGGAGACTTAACGGCAAAGACGGGGAAGCGAGTTACACATACATTCACCTACCCCGGAGAGTATGTGGTAACGCTGTACGGGACATTCTCCAGGCATGAGGCAGTGGCGCGTACAACCATAACGATCCTGCCGGTGACGTTCTCGCTTCTGTTTGATGCGCACGGGGACGTGCTGCTGCAGAACAACGCCAAGTATGAAGTGAACATTTCCGATTACACCATGGAAGGGAAAGAGAAACTGCTGTTTCCTCCACGGAGCGTCATACTCCCCAACAGCACTATCGCTGTGCCGCGCGAAAGGCTCGGGAGCCAGTTTACAGCAGCTTTTTTGTATGACCAGGAAGGTGAACTTGTGGCGTCAACAAAAGCCGCATCCCCCAGTGATGCGGCTGAGGAGTACATTGCATCAGCCACTGCTGTTTCTGCAGATGAGGTCGTACGTGTCCCTGATACACAAAAGCAGAGCAACTTTTTGTTTGCGCAGGAGGTGACACAAGTGGAAGACACACCGCCAGCACCACAGCCGGCAGCAGCGACATTGGCGCTCGCACAGACGTCACATTCCGCATCCATACCGGAACGGGCGCTGCCGTTGCTCGGGCTGTGTGGAATTGTTACAGTAGGGATTATTGCTGTGTTGCTGAGCAAAAGAAAGGAGGAATAATGAATATGGGAAAGATTATTGTCGTTACAGGGGGAGCGGGGTTCGTGGGGTCACATCTATGTGAACGTTTGGCTGCTGACGGTCATACGGTCATTTCCCTTGATAATTATTTCACCGGTTCAAAGGAAAACCATGTGCCGGGAGTGCAGTATATCGAAGGGGATACGCGTGACATAGAACAGCACATCCCGACCGTACCTGATCTTATCTTCCACCTCGGAGAATATCCCCGGGTCGAACAGAGTTTTGCTGATGTCTCATTGGTGCTCCAGTTCAATACGCAGGGAACCCAGGCGGTGCTTGAATTCTGCAGAAAGCACAACGTGAAGATCGTCTACTCCGGTTCGAGCACCAAGTTTGCCGACGGAGGCATCGGACGGGACCAGAGTCCGTATGCATGGACAAAGGCGAGCAATACTGAACTCGTGCGCAATTATGGTGAGTGGTTCGGTATGCCGTATGCGATCACCTACTTCTACAATGTCTACGGGCCGCGTGAACGCGGCGACAAACAATCAGGCACGCTCGTGGGCATCTTCAAAGACCTGCACAATGCGGGCAAGCCGCTTACTGTGCGACTGCCAGGGACGCAGAAGCGGAACTTCACCCATGTGCTTGATATTGTCGAAGGACTCGTTCTGGTGGGGGAGCGTGGCGAGGGTGACGAATACGGCCTTGGGCATTCAGACGCATATTCAGTACAGGAGGTAGCACAGATGTTCGGCGGAGAGATCGAGATGATACCTGACCGCCCGGGCAACCGGACAAACTCGGTCATCGATGTTCGGCGCGCGACGCTTGAGCTCGGATGGCAGACCAAACGGTCGCTTCCTGCGTATATTAAGAGCATCACATGAGCATGCGCATTCTCATTTTTTCAACAGATGACCACCTCTATCCTGCAGGCGGGGCTGAACAGGCGTTCGGCAATATCACCCAGCGGCTGCCTGATATCGAGTTTGACCTCATCTGCGCGAAGCTGCGCCCGGGAGCGAAGGGTTACGAAACAGTAGGCAATGTCCACATATACCGGATGGGGTTTGGCATTCCCAAAATAGACGGATTCATACTCGCATTGTTCGGGCATCACTGCGCATACAAACTTATGCGCACACATCGGTACGATCTGTTATGGTCGATCATGGCAAGCTATGGTGCATTCGCCGCCGTACGCGTGAAGAAGAAGACCGGATTACCGCTCGTATTGACTCTGCAGGAAGGCGATTCATTCCAGCACATATACAACCGCGTCCGTTTCGTACGGGGTGCATTCAACAATATTTTCAGATCTGCAGATGCGATCCAGGCGATATCCCACTATCTGCTCAATTGGGGAAAGGAGATGGGATACATAGGTGACCTTGGGAAAGTGATTCCCAATGGTGTTGCTGTTGAGGCATTTACGCAGGACTTTACTTCAGAGGCAATCGCGCAAAAACGCGCTTCGTTCGGATTTCCTTCCAACGCGCTGGTCTTGTTCACGAGTTCCCGCCTTGAGAAGAAGAACGGGATCGGTGACGTCATTGCCGCGTTGCCGCTCCTTCCGGATCACGTTTGTTTCGTCGTGTGCGGAAGCGGATCGCTTGATGCGGAACTGCGCGCACACGTGCAGAGACTCGGCCTTGAAAGACGGGTGCAATTCATGGGGTTTGTCGACCCCAAAGAGCTTCCGCTCCTTATGAAGTCATCGGACATATTCATCCGTCCGTCGCTGTCTGAAGGGCTCGGCAATGCCTTCCTCGAGGCGATGGCTGCAGGGCTGGTCACTGTGGGTACCAATGCAGGCGGGATCCCCGACTTTCTTTCTGATGGCGAAACAGGTTTCATCGTCGCGGCAGAAAATCCGAAGAGTATAGCTGCCACTATCCGGAAGATCCAGGAACTCGATGCTCAAACAAAAGAGCGGGTTCGCGCTTGCGCCCGGGTGCTTGTCTGCGAAAAATATAATTGGGAAGTTGTCAGCAGGGATATGGGATCCCTGTTCGGTATGCTTCTGCACCATACGCTATGACAGCACTTATCCTTGACGGTCATCTCAAAAGCGCGCTCTCAGCTGCCCGTTCGCTCGGCAGAAACGGCGTTGCGGTTGTGTGCGGAGCGCAGCGTGCAACCGCACCTGCCGCGCATTCGCGCTTCGTGGGTTCATCCTTTGTTTATGCGTCTCCGAAAACAGACCCTGAGCGATTCATTGCTGATGTCATCGCAGCAGCGCAGCAAATAGAGCAGCGCACCGGAGAGAAGCCGGTTGTGTACTCGTTCAGCGATGCGACGACCGTGCTGCTCGCACAAGCGTCGGAAACAACCGATGCATACCTGAAGACAGTAATGCCTTCGCGGGAATCAATGGAGTGTGTGCAGGATAAGCTCCGCACGTACGAGCTTGCGCAGCAGCTTTCGATCCCGACAATTGCTACCTTCAGTGAACCGGCATTTGAGGACGTGCAGTATCCTGCGGTTGTTAAGAACCGGCACAGTATCGTATGGCGCAACAAAAAAGCGCAGAGCGGTTCGGCATCGTTCGTGTTCTCACTGCAGGAATTGCAAACTGTCTATACCAGCATACAAGAAACAACAGGCGAGGCGCCGCTCGTGATGGAATTCATTCAGGGGGATGAGTACGGCATCGAGATGGTGTGCAACGAGGGTGCTGTCATCGCTTCATTTGCTCATAGGCGCATCCGCAGTCTCTCGCCGCGCGGCGGAGCAGCGGTAGTGAAAGAAACCGCAGAAGAAACGGGTGCAGTTACGCTGATGCGGCAGTATGCGCAGACACTGGTACGCGAGCTGCGCTGGCATGGAGCGGTCATGGTCGAGTTCAAGGTCGATGCGCGCGACGGGCGGGTACTCCTGATGGAGATCAACGGCCGCTTCTGGGGTTCCCTGCCGCTTGCAGTCGAAGCCGGCGTGGATTTCCCACTGATGGTTCATGCTCTTGCACAAGGAGGAACCCCCACACAGATACCTTCTGTGCGCCCTGCTCGCACCAGGCATTTTCTCGGAGACTGCAAATGGCTGATGGATGTCCTGTTCGCCCATGACCCGCTGCGGAGGGTTCTCTATCCGTCTCGGGCTCCTGCAATATGGGCCTTCTTTATAGAATTTTTTATTTCCGAGGATGACCTCTTTGCCTGGAATGATCCTCTGCCGGCGTTTTATGAATATATTGATATACTGAACAGATGGAGATCAAAGGCATAATGCACGTGCATTCCACGTACTCATACGACGGAAAAGAAAGCCTGAGCGCGCTGCGTGACTTTCTCATGCATAAAGGAGTTTCGTTCTGTTGCCTTACTGAACACACAGACGAGCTTACTGTTGAACAGGCTCAGGTGTTCGTGCAGGAGTGCAAAGCGCTGTCGGGAAGTCAATTCGTGTTCATCCCCGGTTTTGAAGTGCCGTACAAGGATGCACACATTCTTCTGATCGGCACGGAAATGTTCATGGGACAAAAGGCCGATGCGCAGCTCTTAACACAGTGGGCGTCCCGTGCTGCACTTACAGTCCTCGCGCATCCGGTGCGGAACCGGTTTGCCGTCGATCAGGCAATGCTTTCAGTGATCGGTGCGGTTGAGATCTGGAACCAGCAGTACGAAGGGAAACATGTGCCGCGTCCGCACGCAGCGCAACTGCTGCGTTCGTTGCAGGAAAAGAAGCCGGCACTTATCGCAACCGGAGGGATAGATTTCCATCGTATGGAACACTTTGGTGCACCCCTTTTTACGCTTGATGTCGAGCATGTCACCGCCGGAGCAATTCTGAGCGCTCTTTCAGACGGCGCATATACCTTTGGAAGTAAAAAGATCACCGTGTCTGCAACAGGGCTCTGGAAGGGAAGCGGCAGCATCGCCCATAATCTCTTAAGTTTTATATCCATTGCGGTCATTGTTTCAGGCAAGAATATCAATGCGGGCTTGGCATACTTCGGGCTCCGCCTGCCTGCGCGGCTTAGTCAGCTGATCCGTTCACGCGTGTAGCAGCCTCTGCCATGGTCACACTCTCCATTCCGTATTTTTCTTGCAGCTGTTTGTAGTGCGCAAGCAGTTCTACGAGATTGGCGAGGTTCTCTTTGCGGTTCACGCCGAAATTGTGCGGGTGCCACCAGAGGTGAAATATTTCGCCGTGCGCTGCGGCATGAGTCATGCTGTTCTTGATTCGGGCAAGACGCACTCTTTCAAAAAGCCGCAGTGCAGGGATGTAGGGTCTGAAGAATCGGCTCCCCTGGATATTGCAGAGAACTTCGCCACTATGAAGCGTGAAAGTATGGTGGCCGCTTATATTGATGTATGCGTCGATCAAGCGCAGTGCTCGTAGAAAGAGACCGCTCTGTGTTTGTTCTTTTTTACCTGTGTATAAAAAATGATCGGGTGTGCCCCGGTAGGCGCGGAATCCGAACGAGTCGCATACGTCGAGCGCCTCAGGTGTTGTCTGGTTGCGGGGAAATACGATCGAGGCTGCAGAGATACCGTGGCGTTGTGAGACTGTTCTGAACGCTTCGCAGTCGGCGGCGAAAACGGCTGCGCCGTTTTCGCTGCCATCCTGCGTATAGTAGTGTGAGAAGGTATGACTTCCGATCTCTTGATGGGGCGTTGCTGCTATCAATTCGACAAGTTCCGCTCCGTAATGATACGGATCATCGGACCGGTTCTCGCCAATGCTGCTTGTTGCCAGGTGCTCATACGCAGAAAGACGCATGTCGGCATAACGTGGCCGCAGCTCTTCTCGAGGCAGAAGCTCCAACAGCTCAGCTTTGCTGTTGCACATGAGCATACCAACCACCGCCCAAGTCGCATGGATCCCGTTCTTTGCAAAGAGCGACAAAAGCTCAGGAATAGCCGTGTGGGCACCTTGTATGTTCGTACCGTATGCTTCAAGCGTCACCTTATCAAACATGCCCCAGTAGAGCTCAAAATCGAGTGAAATGATGAAAAGGGGCCGAGTTGACATACTATGAAATATACAGTGAATACCCCGTTCTGTATACGGTTATCGTACCTTTTCTCCAGAAGATATGGTTAGATTTATGGTATGCAAAAAACGGAGGGGAAGAAGTCCGTGGTGGTCATAGGTGGTGGCACAGGAACGCATCCAATTTTGCGCGGTCTGAAGAAATATGCGGATTCCATCGATATCACCGCAGTCATTACTATGGCAGATTCGGGCGGATCGACCGGACGTTTGCGCGACGAATTCGGGCAGCTGCCGGTAGGAGACGTGCGCATGGCGCTCACGGCGCTCGCAAGCGAGGTCAATGAGGACGACCTTTTGCTGCGCGAATTGTTCCTCCACCGCTTCGACAAGGGCGAGGGTCTCAATGGACACAATTTCGGCAACCTGCTCATGGTCGCACTTACGCAGATACTCGGCAGCGAGGCGGAAGCGGTGAAGGCCGCATCGCGTATCCTTCGCGTCAAAGGAAAAGTCTTGCCAGTCACTGAAGACGACATACATATTGTCGCAACGTACGACGATGGCCTGGTGGTGGAAGGTGAACATGCGATCGACGAGCCGCCCGAAGACCGGTATGAGCGCCGCATTATTTCATTCACCACCAATCCGAAAGGGTATATCACTGAAGACGCGAAAAGCGCCCTGCTCAACGCGGACCTTATTCTACTCGGGCCGGGCGATCTGTATTCAAGCCTGCTTGCCAACTGCGTGGTTGAGGGTGTGCCGGAGGCGATCCAGGCATCGGATGCGCAGTTTGTCTTTGCGTCGAATCTGATGACGCGTCCGGGACAAAGCCACAACATGACCGCGTGTGATCATGTACAGGAAGTCGCGCGCTATGTAGGCCGTACCCCGGACTGTGTTGTTGTGAACACTGGGAAAGTGCCGCAGCATCTTCTTGAAAAATATGCCCAGGCATTCCAGTTTCCTGTGGTTGATGACTGCGACAACTATGAACAACGGGTAATACGCGCAGATCTCTTAAGCTCAGAGGAAGTCATCAAGCGGAAAGGGGACGTGCTGCAGCGAAGCCTCGTCCGCGGCGACGGCGACAAATTCGCCGCACTACTCATGCAGCTGCTTTCGTAAGTATGAAATATCTTCTCGATTTTGACGGCGTTATATTTGACACGGAATCGCTCAAAGCAAAAATGACGTCGCTGCAATTGCAGGAAGCGGAACGTTCCGCGTCGCTGTTTGAGGATATACTCGCGCGTGATCCGCATTTTGATATCGCTTCACTCATGTTCTCCGATGCTCGGGTCTTCCTTACAAGGCACCGCGGATCATGCATCGTAGTTTCTTCGTACATAAGCAGCAATCCGCTCAACAACCAAGCAGAAGATGTGCAAGAGCTCTATCAGCGAAAGAAGATCGAGCTTTCGGGCGCGCTGCATTTGGTCGGTACAGAACATGTGCACGTGGTCGGCGCTTCAAAGGCACAGGCACTGCGGGAGCTTCGAGACGCATGTGCATCAGCAGGAGAGGAATGCCTGTTCATTGATGACCACAAGGTATACGTGGAAGAGGCGCTGCAGCTCGGCATGCGGGCATTTTTGATGGATAGGTATACTCAGAACGAAAGCGCGGAGGACTCCTTCACGCGTCTGCGGTCTTTTGATGATGTAGCTCAACTCGTATGGCAGAAGTAAATAAGATACAACTGCTCATAGCTACGGGCCTCTATCCTCCGGAGATCGGTGGTCCGGCAACATACTCCCGCATGCTGGAGGAAAACCTTTCGGTTCATGGATTCGATGTGGCCGTCATACCGTTTTCGCAGGTACGCCACTTGCCGAAGCTCATTCGGCACTGTGCTTTCTTCTGGCATGTGCTCAAGGCAGGGAGAAGCGCAGACATCATCTATGCGCTCGATCCGGTGAGCGTCGGCGTTCCGGCTTACTGTGCGAGCGTCCTTCTGCGCAAGCGGTTCATGGTGCGGCTCGGAGGCGATTATGCCTGGGAGCAGGGACAGCAGCGCTTCGGTCTGTTACAGACGCTCGAGGAATATACCGCTACTGAAACGAAAACACCATTGCCCGTACGAGCGCTCGCTGCGATACAAGGCTTCATTGTCAGACGGGCTTTGCTGGTCATATCGCCGAGCGAATACCTGAAGCGCATTATCGCTTCATGGGGAGTTGATCCGTCACGCATCAAAGTCATCTACAGTGCGCTCGTTCCGCTCGGGGTAAGCGCCTCGCGCAGCGCACTCCGAACAAAACTGGGATACGAGGGCACGGTCATAACTACAGCGGGGAGGCTGGTGCCCTGGAAGGGTTTTCGTGAACTTATTGATGTCTTCGATACTCTGCAGAAGGAGCGCTCCGGCGTGTCTCTGCACATAATCGGAGACGGCCCGCTCTATACAGAGCTCAAGCAGAAGATCAGCGACCTCGGCCTCGAACAGACGGTGCATTTGTTTGGCAGGCTCAATAAGGAGGCTCTCGGAGAAGTGATAAAGGCCTCTGACCTGTTCGTGCTCAATACGTCATACGAAGGGCTCTCACATCAGCTGCTTGAGGTCATGGAGCTCGGTGTCCCGATCGTCACCACGCGCATCGGCGGCAATCCTGAGATATTGAGTGATGGCGTATCCGGACTTCTCATCGAGCCGAATAACAGTGATGAACTGTGCACGGCAATTGTACGGCTTCTTGATAACGAAGATCTGCGTACGCGGATGGCGCAGAATGCACGTGTACGGTTGCAACAGTTTTCGGAGAGTATCGTTATGGCACACTTAGCAAGTCTAATTGCTTATATATATAAAAATAAATGACCATGCATGTTCTTTCGATAAGTTATGGCAGGGCGTTATTCGTTGCTCACAATTCAGAACGGAAACGTCTCAAACGATGTGCGCAAGAAATCGAATCATTTCATATGATAATTTTTTCGCTGAAAAGAGATGGTCTTTCCATCTGCAAAGAGGGAAATTTGACATTGTATCCCACAAATTCAAAAACAAAACTTCATATGCTCTGGGATGCTACTTTTTTAGGCAGAAGGATTATTTCCCAGACAAACGGCGACTGGGTTGTCACCTCTCAGGATCCTTTTGAAGCAGGAATTGTTGGATATATTATCTCACGACTTGCTCGCAAACCGTTCAATGTTCAGGAACATGGAGATTTTTTCTCCACATCTTTTTGGAGAAAAAGTACTCTGCTCAATAATGTACGTTTTCTTATGGGTATTATCATTATGAGGAAAGCAGATACAATTCGAGTGGTAAGTCAGCGCATCGCTACGGCTTTGGTGAAATATGGCATAATGCAAGACCGCATTATCTCTCTACCCGTACGCACTGACGCGATTTCAAAAAATGCATATCGTATGGACCTGCATGCTGCGTATCCCGATGCGTCTGTGATTATTCTTTGTATGGGCAGACTTGTACCACAAAAAAATATTCCACTCCTTATTGCGGCGTTTCAAAAACTTCAACGAATTGACAATAAAGCATTACTTCTGATCGTAGGCGAGGGCAGAGAACAAAAAAAATTAGAACATCTGATACTCAATAGCAGACTTGCACAGAATGTTGCCTTATTACCGTGGAGTGATAACGCATTCGGGCTCATGCAAGGGGCTGATATATTCGCTCTCTCTTCAGATTGGGAAGGTTGGGGCAGAGTACTCATTGAATCAATGGCTGCAGGGATTCCTGCAGTTACTACAAATGTTGGATGTGTAGGAGAGGTTTTTATAAATAACAGACATGGTTTTGTGGTCGGGGTCGGAGATATGGATGCTTTTGCAGAAAAATTGATTGCACTTGCGAATGATCCTGAAATACGACAGAGATTTGGGAGACAGGCAGTGGAAGATGTGCAACAGATACACACAACAACATCTTCATATGCAAAAGCGTGGGAGAAAGTCTGGAGGGTTACTGCTATTTCGGCAAAACACGCCCGCTAATTGTTTCGACACTTAAGAGTGTATACAATAGGAGCATATGGCTGCTCCTTTACAAAAAAACTCATGGATAGACCCCTCCAAAAAAGCGGAGTATGTTCTTGATGAGATACTGGAATCCACCACCGAAGAGTCACTTGCGGAAAAACAGGTCGAATCTTCGGTCGAGGTTGAACTTCAGAAGGCACCCATTGTGATACTCGAGTCTGACCGTTCAGAGTCGCGTGTGTTGTTCGTTACCAAAGACGCGTCAATACTTGAAAAAGGTTCAATGGCCCAGCTTCACTTTTTGAACATCAGCGAGGTCTTCAATGAGATACACGTCCTCATTTTGTGCGAATCCTGGCAGGGGAAAGAACGCATCGAGCGACTTCATACAAATGTCTGGGCATACACCACAAGCGTGAAATTCTGGCCGCTGCAGCCTTTTGCTGCACTTTCGCTCGCCAGTACACAGCTGCAATTCTCGGGCGGTTTCCGGCCGGACATCGTCGTCGCGCTCGACCCGTTTGAATCAGGCCTCTGCGGTCTGCTTATCGCTGAGAAGTATGACCGCGAATTCCAGCTCCATATCACCGAGGACTTCACTATGCCTGAGTTCAGGGCAAAGTCTCGCAGTAACACATGGCGTCTGCGCATTGCTGCGCATGTACTGAAGCGCACGCAGAGTGTGCGTGTGGCAACCGAGGCGATCAAAGTGCAGATTACAAAGAAATATCCACGCATTACCGACATCGCACTCCTTCCCCGGCATTTTGATATCCATGCGATCTTACGAGCTTCAGAAACACCTGTGGAAGCAGACGCATTTCCGCAGTTCTCTTTTGTGGCGCTGTTTGTGGGGAAGCTCGATCATGAGAGCACGCTGTTCCGTGCGATGGACGCCTGCCGGACTATCCTCAATTCACCTCGCATCGGCCTGGTCGTGCTCGGGGAAGGCCCCAATAAAAAGGAATTCGAAAAACGGGCGGAGATACTCGGCATAAAGGAACAGGTTATTTTCCAAAAAGATCCGTCGCTTCTTATTTCCTATATGCGGTCAGCGGATGTCCTCATATGCACGGACACTACCGAAGCAAGCGATGAAGTGGTCATTAAGGCAGCAGCGGCAGGGCTGCCGATCCTCGCCGCGAAGACTGAGCTCAGACAGGACCTGTTTGTTGATGGAGAGTCCGCACTACTGTGCCACCAAGAGGATGTAGTGAGTTTCAGCCAGAAGCTCGTCGATATCCTCAACGCGAACTCACTGCGGATCCAGCTTTCCCGCAATGCACAGGATGTGATCAAAACCCGCCTCCACGATGACCCTAATGCGTATAAATTGGCATATCGAGACACTATTGAGGTCGTCTTCTCTGAAGATGGGCCCGAAGCAGCACCGCAAAAGAACGCACCTCAACAAGCATGACCTGTCAAGGTAACGGCTCATTGCTGCTGCGTGTTATAAATGAGTCGTTATCATGAAACTGCTCATCTGCACTCAGGCTGTAGACCAGAACCATCCTATCCTTGGCTTTTTTCATCGTTGGATAGAAGAGTTCGCTAAGCACTGCGAGGAGGTGCACGTGATCTGTCTCCAAAAAGGGGAGTACAGCTTGCCGCACAATGTCCATGTGTATTCGCTGGGTAAAGAGGGGGGTGAGAGAAAGTTTGTCCAGTTCCTCAATTTTTATAAGTACATCTGGAAATTGCGCAAGAACTATGACAATGTCTTTGTACATATGACCCAAATCTATGTGCTCTTAGGAGCTCTGGTATGGCGATTGCAGAGAAAAAAGATCGGTTTCTGGTATGCGCACGGAGCCGTGTCTGTCACTCTACGTCTTGCTGAAAAACTTACTCATTTTATATTCACTTCGACTGAGCAAGGATTGCAACTTCACACTGCAAAAAAAAATATTGTAGGGCAGGGAATTGATCTTGCGCATTTTGCATATAGAAAAAAATCAGATAACCATAAAACATTGAGGCTCATTACTGTAGGCAGAATCTCTGTTGCAAAGAGCATAGATACACTAATTGCAGCCAGCAAACTGCTTTATGAGGCTGGCTTTGATTTTACTATCACTATTGCAGGTACAGCATCAACAGGGCAAGAGAAAGAATATGAGAAGGCCATGCGTACACAGTCTGCAGCGTTTGGACTCTCTGATCATATTTTATGGGCAGGGGATATTATGCAGAAGGAACTTCCTCAACTTCTTTATGCCGCAGATGTGTTTATTCATGATGGGGTTACTCAAAGCCTCGATAAGGCACTGTTGGAGGCCGTCGCATGTGGCTGTACGGTCATTTCATCAAATCCATCTTATGCGGCTTTTTCAAAATCATATGCACCGCAATACATTTTTCCAAGCAGAGATGTCAACGCACTTTACTCTATTATTAAATCTGTCTCGGAACTTTCGGGAGAGGAAAGGGACGCTTCCATGAAAGGTGTGCGTGAAGCACTGAGGATGTTTCATAGTATTGAAGGTCTCATTTCTCGTATAATCAAAAAATATGAGTGATTTTTTATTTTTAGCAGGTCAAATATGGAATGGGAAAAGCGCAATACGCGCAAGTTTGGATTGGAGGCTTAAAAAAACATTTCTTCGCGGAAAAATATTAGATCTAGGATCTGGTGGAGGAGATTACTATAGTGATTCCATCCCTCGGGAAAGTAGTTCATCATATGAACTCCTTGATATAAAGACAGGAGCAACTGTTGATTTTGAAACTGATGCTTTGCCATATTCATCTAAATCTTTCGATACCGTCGTTTTTTTTAATGTACTTGAGCATATCTTTAATTATGACCATATCTTGAAAGAAATTTTAAGAATAAAGAAAGAGGAGGGTCTGCTTGTGGGGTATGTGCCATTCTTGATGTGGTATCACCCTGATCACCATGATTTTTTCAGATATACTCATGAAAGCCTAGAAAAAATTTTGGTTCAGGCTGGGTATGTGCAGATTAATATTGAAAATATTTACCGAGGTCCCTATACTGCAGCTTTCCAGATGATTTATCCGACGTTTCCAAAAATGCTTCGCCCGATTGTGTTTTCTGCGGCCTACGCCTCTGATGTTATATTCAGAATATTTAGGAAGAAAAATGCAGAGAGATATGTCCTTGGATATTATTTTGAAGCGAAATAAATATGCACATGCTAAGTAACTTGAAGTCTTTTTTGGGGTGGCAAGTACCGCATTTTTATGTTGGTTTATTTCTTTTCTTTAGGTTCATTTCTTTTTTCTATAGTGTTAAAAAGCTTGAGTCAAAATTGACCCTCATCGTTCTTAATCGAGATTGGATTCTTGAAAGGATATGCATAGAGATACAAAAAGAATCTAAAAATGCAGAGCTCTATTATTCTTTAAAAAATATACCACGTTCCCAATCCTATTTTTTTTCGCATTATAAATTATTTATGAGTGCAGTTATTCGCAATCCTCATATTTTGCTCGGTGAGAGTTTTATTTTTTTTACACATAATAGCGAATTTTATATACCGCAAAAAGATCTAGGAAAAATTTTGAATTTTGCAAAAGGGATTTTTGTGATGAATAAGGCAGACAAAAATTTATTGCGCGGTTTAGGTATAGATGAAGATAAGATTGAAATTGTCTATGCCGGTGCCAATACGAATGAATTTAAAATACTGAAGAGAAATAACCTGCAAACTAAAAAAACTGTCGGTCTGTGCCTAAGATATGAATCATATCCAGAATATACGGATAGGAAGAACCATCATCTCATTATCGATCTCGTGAAAAGCATTGAGTCGCATAATGTGATCCTTTTGGGAAAAAATTGGCGTAATTATAAAAGGTTCAAAGAGATTGAACAGCTTGAATATTTTTTATATGTTGAGACGGACTACAAAAACTATACACAATATTACAACATGATGGACATCTTTCTTTCTATGTCAAAATTAGAAGGAGGACCTGTGCCGCTTATTGAAGCTATGCTTTGCGGTGTTTTTCCAGTTGTTACAGCAACCGGATTTGCTCCGGATTTGATTACACATAAAGTTAATGGTTTGCTTGTATCCCCAGATGCGTCAAAGGAGGAGTTTCTTGAGGCGATCTACTCTGCTAACCCATCAAGCCGGGAGGGTATACGAAAGTCAGTTGAAAATTTG
>CAZKFF010000003.1:0-95192 GCA_964552045.1 uncultured Candidatus Saccharibacteria bacterium
GCGCTCTGCGCATACGGTGGATAGCAGTGTTATTGGTCGTCTTTTATGAGCACCACCGAAAGAAGCCACAGAACGATCCAGGGGAACAGATTGAGAAAAACCACCATATAGCCCGTCAGACAGCAGATAAAAATGAAGGTTTTCATGCCATTGAAGCAGGAAACGCCGCGGATGGTATAAATCCAAGCCGCATAGAACATCGAGCAGATGCCTATCCCGGCTGCGATGAAGTATCCTAGAGCAAAAATTTCCAAGCCAGGGGAGAAGTTGCCGACTATAGGCAGCGTTTCAATGCCCAGCCCTGCCAAACCAACCATCCAAAAGAGCGCCTGGGGTATATAGAAGGGCAATGCGGTCCACATAATGAGTGTCGTTGCTGTTGTTGCTCGTATCTTCCGGACACTCTCCCCTCCTCCGGTTAAAGCATGGAGCGCGCGGCTGAATGGCATGAGTGTTTGGGCACGCTGCGTTTGTACCATCTTTTCTTCTTCAGTGAGCGGTTCTTTTTCCCGCTGCGCTCTGCGTTGTCGAGAACGCACCCGTCGCAGCAGTTCCGGACGTTTTGCTGCAGCGCCTGCCTTTCTGCCTGCTTGTGCGCCTGTGCGGGCTATGCCGGTAATGAGTGGTGCGACCATAGGCTATGTAAGCGAGTTGCGAAGTTCCTCACGTGCTTTCTTGATCTGCAGGATCTGGGATGGGTCTGAGGTGATGATCTGGTCTTCAGTGTAAGAAGCGATGACCTTGATGGCCACATGTTTCAATCCTGCGAAGAAGATGCCCTCGCCGACACCTGATTCCAAAAGCAGGAACTTCTCCTCGTCGGTGAGATTGAAGGTGTTCTGAATATTGTCTATAGCGGTGGGCGACTGTTTCATCAAAAGTTGTAGCGAGGAATTGGTGATCATCGGCACTCCGTAGGGCGATCGCAAAAAGTCATCAACGTCTTGCGTAATGGTTGAAAGTCCCAAATAATATTTGCGTCCGCGTTTTGCGAGCATGAACAGGAACGATGCTGTATCCTCTGATTTCATCATCCACCACGCCTCGTCGATGACGAGCAGGCGCTTGGTAAGCCTGCGGCGTATAGCACTCCAGATGTGGTTGGTTATGATGTACATCGCGATGGTCTTGAGCTCGTCTTCCATGTCGCGCAAAGAAAAGACAACGAACTTCTGGTTGATGTCGACATTGGTTGCCTGATTCATGAATCCTGACCAGGTACCCCCCGTATATTTTTGCAGGCGGGAAATAAGCGAACTGCTGCCTTCCATGCCCGCGAGCACCATTTCAAAGTCTGAAAGAAGCGGCGGTTCAAGGGTGCTGAAGTCGGCGTTGCCGGAAATATCTTTGAGTGCATAGGTCTCATTGATCGCCTGATCAATGATGGTCTCCTCTTCTGCGGACAATCCGCCCAGCATGAGCCTGAAGAGGCCGATGAGTTCGATTATGTGCGAACGCAGCACATCTTCGGGGTTCTCATCCTCAAGAGGCGCAGGCAGATCGAACGGATTGATATGGTGGTCCGAAGACAGGGAGATGTTGAAAAAACGGCCGCCGGTTGCTTCTGCGAGATATTCGTACTCGCGCTCAGGGTCGATGACGATGACCTCTGTGCCAAACATGAGCGAACGCAGTATTTCGAGTTTGCAGGTGTATGACTTGCCGGCTCCTGAAGTGGCGAAGGTCACTGAGTTGTAGTTTGTGAGCGAGAAGCGGTCAAACAGCACCAAGGATGAGTTATGCCTGTTTATGCCGTAGAGAATGCCGCGGTCTGAAGTGAGGTCAAACGACGTGAACGGGAAGAAGCTTGAGAGCGGCGAGGAGTTGAACTTGCTGTGGATCATAAGCTCATCCTGCATGAACGGCAGTACGCTCTTGATCCCCTGTTCCTGCTGAAACAGGGCCGGCTTCAAGTAGATGAGGCGCGAATCCAGAATGCCCTTTATCTCGGCCTCAGTCTTGTTGAGTGATTCCTCGTCGTCGCCGTAGAGCGTGACATAGAGCCCCACATCAAACAGCTTCTCTTCCGCCTGCTGGAGCTTGTCACGCAGGTCTTCAAGGTTGCGGTATGCGGCTTCAAGCTGCGGATCACGTACCAGTCCGGATTCAGAGCGCATGTTTATCTGGCTCTGAACCTCCGCTACTTTCTTCTGGAATTTCTTGAGTGTTTCTGCGGTGTTGATCGGGTGGATGACGATGGAGACATCGAGCTCCTTTTCAATATTGAGTATCGGTTCGAGCCAGCCGTCGTTGAGATACCGCGGGTATGATACCGCAAAGAACGTGCGGGCAAAGGTACCGCTTATGTTGATGCTGCGCGAGCCGATCTCAATGCCCGACGGCGCGATCACATCCTCAAGCGTCAAAAGCGCATCAGCAAAATTCTGGGCCTCACCTCGCTCCCCCTCCTGCTGCGGCTGTTTTTTTTGTCCTAGATCAAAAAGTCCCATGGTATTTAATTGAGCGGCGGAGCGCTGCCACTTGGATCTCCGGGATTGAAGATGTGGTAATACAATTCTACCAGCTCCTCGTTCTGCAAAGCGATGGTGCGCACACCGACGCGCGCAAGACCCTGTTCAACAAGTGACACGCGCTGCTCAAGCTGGAGCCGGTTCTCTTCGAATTTCGAATCCTCGATAGCGATGTCCTTCTTCCTGCCGAATACGGCGCTCAGGTTCGACGTGAAGTCTATCTGTGTCGGGGTATACGGAATGATGACGAAGAAGTTCTTGCTCATAACGTCCACTTCGGTGGTGAATGTCCGGATGAACTCCATGTACTCCCGAAGCTGTATACGCATGAGGTCATTGTCCTGGAGCGGCTCGCGTTCTATAAGCTGGTTGAGGTACGGCTGGATATTGAGTCTGCGCGACTGGATATAGAACTGCACGGAGAAATCAAGCGTATTGAGGAACGCCTGAAACTGCGCGAGGATCGCCTGCTGCTCATCGGAGGACTTCAGCGCAAAGTTTATGGATGACGCCAGAAGCGCCATACACAGCTGGCCGTTCTTGAGAATGACCACATTGTCGCGTATGTCCCGTACGGGTACGAAATCCTGTGTTGAAGGTGAAGATGCCATGGTTACAGTTCTTTTTGCAGGGTTGTCAGTTCCAATTTGCGTGACAGTGAATTGATGTTTCCTCCCTGCGGTACGGGAACGGTACGCATCTGCGGCACTATGTTTTCATGCACGCGCTGTTTATAGACAACCGGGGTCTTTTTTCGCCAATGATAGACGCGGGTGTTCCTGTAGAAGTACACCATAGATTCCAAAAACGCTGAAAAAGGACGGTTATTGACCGGATAGAAGGCCAGCAGTACAGCCAGTCCCCCTACCGGCACGCCGATGAGGATGAACACGATAAACGGCATTGTGAAAAAAACCACAGCCGCAAGCCCAATGCCTCCGCCGAGATATACGAACTGCTTCCAGGTGAAGGGGCCAAAGATCTTGTCTTCGATCTCAATGAACTGTGGAACCTCAAATCGCATGCATACATTATACGCCATGCACGCCTTCCCCGTAGAGAAACAGCAGCAAGTTATCCACGCCGAGTGCTATTTCTGCAGCAGATCGTCCTGATGCGAGTCACGATCGGCTTTTGTTTCCTCCTCCGCCCGGTATGCGCCGTATCCGTGTACACGATGCATATCTTCTTCCATGGTGCGGATCGGTTCGATGTTTTCGGCTGCAGCAGGGTCGTATGTTTGTTTTTTTGTGATACCCTCCGGTGACGCGAACGTATCGGCGAGCTTTGAGAGTTCTTTCTTCTTGGCGTGTGCTTCAAGTTCCTCCCGTTTTACAACGAGCGAAAGGAATTCTATGAGCTTCGAGGTCAGACGCTGCGATTCGTCGGCGCTCACGCCAAGTTTTTGTTGGAACAAGCGAGGCATATCCGCAATCTTGTTGAATCCGAGAATGGTGTCGCCCACGATCTCTGCATAGGATTTGTACTTCTCTTCAGAGAGTCCCAAAGAAGCGTATATGCGGTACATGGTCTGTCCGCTTGCAGGGGAACCGTACAGTTCTTGGAGCGGTCCCTCGAGGGTCTTGTATGTTTCTATGCGTTGCTGGTCTTTGTCCATATGTGTATCTTTATTTGAATGCAGATCCTAGACCGGTATTGAAGAAGTCTCGGATGCCATCAGGAAGAGTAGTGACGTTATTTGCAGTGTAATGGCCACGTACCGCATCTCCGAGTGTTTTCTTCTCTGCACCAGTGAGACCACTGTCTGTGGCTATACTCTGTAGAAGTCCTGCAGTAAGTTTCACAGTAGCGCCTGGACTTGTGGTATGTGTAATAAAGTTGTCCAAATATTGTGGGCCATTTGGAATATTTTTGAATATCTCTGATGGAAGCTTGGCAATCTCCTTTTCGCCTTTTCGCGTCTCAAGTATCTTCTGCATGCCGAGTACATTTCTTGCGGTAGCCAAAATATCGTCTTTACGTTTTTGCTTGAAAATACGCATCTTCTCCTCTCCCCACTTGCTTTCGAGCTTGTCCACTTGTCCAGCCTGTACATAGAATGCATTATCCATGAGCTTATTGAATTCAAGTGCGTTGAGTTCGTCAGCAGACGCCCCCATGATGCCTTTTTTGAGTGCATCATCCTTCTGTTGCTGGGTGCTTTGCGGGGTAGCGCCGCCGGCTCTGATGATATTATCCTCGATCTTTTCGCGCCGAGCCGAGCCGAGCTTCTCCTTCTGATCAGGGTTGAGGTCATTGCTCTCCATGAGGCTCTCATACTTTTTCTCAGGTAGGCTGCCGGTAACTGTACGTAACAGTTCGAAGCCTTCTTTGGTTTCTCCAAGCTTCACAAGGTCTGCAGTGGATGCACCAGCGATAGCGCTTTCCATTGCGATCCTCTGAGCGGGTGTGGCGCCCGCTGTTGCGCCCGCCTTAACTGCGTCGTAGAGAGCCTTCTTCTCATTGAATCCGATAGTGCGTTCGCTGCGCGCATTATTGCGTTCCTTGAGATGCTTCTTCCGGTCATCGAGTCCGACACCCCCTGCACCATATTTCCGGGCGCTCTCCAGAGAGCCGCGACCCGATTCACGGACCCCCGCAGTTGCTCTGTTCGCCCACCTGCCGACCCTACCAAGTTTATCCAGACGAGTGCTTGTTGCACGGTCGAGCTTGTCATAGCCTTTAAGCGCCGCACCCGCCAACCGTCCTCCGGTATTTCTGTAGATGACGCCTTGGGCCGTCTTGCGCGCGCTTCTGCTCGCGCCATCAATGCCCTTCACAACGCTCGAGGCTCCCGCGATGCTCATCATTTCTCCCACTTTCACCGATGCGTACAGGAATCCGATGACGATGCCGAAGAAGACGAAGATCGTAAATCCGTCGACAGTCATCGTGATACCATCTTTTATGACTGAATAGCCCTTTGAAGCGACACCTAAATCGAGCTGATCCTTCAGACGCTCAAGTGCCATGAGCGAGACATATACCAGGAAGAGGAATGCCGGAGCGAAAAAGCTCTGTTTGAGGAGTCCGCGGATCCATTTATCGGTATATCCCTGGAACTTGGGCAGGATGAGCCCAAGGAACAGTACCGGCGAGAGAATCATGTAGATGCTGAGCGCAACAAACCGGTAGAGCAGATGGAATGCCGCAAACAGAAACACGATGCCGGCGAGCACCAGGAAGGTCATCATGAGGATCGAGTAGACAAGGATTTGAATGCCCCCCATGTCGTTAAGCAGGTTCGAGCTCCCGAAGAATGTGGTGAGGTCGCTTATGGTCAAAAATGCACCTGAGATGGTCTGAGGACCTGTGATGAGGAACCGGTCCACGTACTCTCCGCGTGAGACCGTCTGGTTGTATATCTGTGTTGCGGCGATGTTGGAGAAGTCCACGATAGCCTGGGTGATGAAGAGGCTGAAGTTGATGAATAAGGCCGCTACGATGATGTGGCCGATCGCCCGTCGTGTTCCCGAGTCGTCGGAGTTGAGTATCGTCTTAATGCCGAGGAAAATGAACGCGAAGATGAACAGGATATTGAACAGGTCGCGGATGATCTGCCACACCTGGATGATGCCTAAGCCGTAGCCGCCGCTGAAGAAATTGCCCATTTCGATCACGGTCAGCTTCAGGATGATATCAAGCGCCAATCCTCCAATCCCCACGAAAAGACCGCCTATACCCAAGGCAATCCCATACACGAGCCATCCGACCCACTTGATGACCGTACCATCCAGAAAGTCCATATACCCATCCTCTGCATGGGCATACGGTACGAACGCAACTCCATAGAGAAACAAGGCCACCAGAGCAATCGACAACAGTGCACTGAAGAGCCGTATGCGGTTGTGTCTGTAGCTGTTTAACATGATGTAACTTCGTCTTCTATTTCTTCCTCAAACTCACTTGTCTCATCCGCTAACTGTGACTGCAGATACTGATACTGTATGACTGCGGTCTGGCCCGAAAGCGCGCCGCTTGTCTGCAGGGTCGTGAATTCCTGGAGAATCTGCAGCTGTTCCTGCGATGAGTTTGCATCTTCATAGCGTGAGGAGAGGTCTTCGAGTTTCACAATAGTGTTTATGGTCTGAGGGGCATCCTCCACCAGGTCATCAAGCGTGGACGCGAGCGTTGCCGGGAACGCGAGATTCCAGCAGCTGTCATCCTCATATGGTTCTTTCGCGTCTTCAAATGCGGTATTGAGCTCGTCTATCTGTGTGAGAATGGCAACCTGTAGTTCAAGCACCTCTGTCTCGGTGCGCAGCGCCTGTTCGATCTTATTGCCGGCGACAGCCCCACTGGCAGCATTGTTCGCGCTTTCTTCATCAAGCGCGTCAAGATACGAGAGGTTCACATCAACGCCGAACGACGAGTTGGTGAATGAGTCATTGCCGCCGAGCCCCAAGAGGCCATTCACACCGGTGAACGCCTGCTGTGCGAGGTTGCTGAACAGCGCACCGATGACCTCGTTCATTTCGTCGGCCTCGATGAGCGAACGCGCGGGAGTGGTGAGCTGGAAGGAGAGCAGATCCTTGAAGACGATGCCGGGAGTGGTGATGGTGCACTTCTCGTCTCCACCGATCAGTTTGCATATCTCCTGCGAAAGGAATCCCTGATTCCAGTCTGCCTGGCGCAGCTTCTCTTCCTGTTCATTGAGAACCTCCTCCTCAAGCGCCAGGTCGAGCGCAGCGTACGCACCGATCGGCGTGTTCTCAGGGTTGAGCACCACCTCAAACCACATGCTCCATCCGCCGGCGTTGAAGTCGCCGTTGAGGAACGCCTTTGTGTCCCCTTCGCCGTTTTCAATGGAGCACTCAACCTGCTTTTCAACGCCGCCGTAGTTTTCCTTCTGATAGCCTTCTGCAAGCGCAGTGCGCACATCCAACTGGAAGGAAGAACAGACAGAGTTTAGTTGGTCGCCATAGATGAAGTTGCCGGCGACATCGTCCGATATCCCCTGCAGGTATTCCTCGAGATCGGTAATGAACGCCGGGTCGCCGTTGAAGCCGGAGTTGATCCACTCAATGATGTCGTTGGTCATCTGCTGCAGCGCCTGCTTGGCGATATTGTAGAATAGCGGGTCAAGCACCAACTCCTTCTGTTCAAGCGCCTGGGTCGAGAGCGTTTGTATGGTGTTGGTGAGGACGCTCTCAATGTCATGCACCAGAATGCCGCCCGCTCCGAATTGCGCATGTGCCTTCTGCACTCCCTGCGGTCCGAGGGGAATCAGCACTGCTGCAAACAGGAGCGCACTGAGCACGGTGTATGTAGTGAGAAAAGATTTCATGTTCATTCAGGGAATTGCACCAGCTGTGCGGCACTCTCAGCATCTCCCCATGTTATGTGATCCTGATAGTGCAGTTTATTGAAGAGATTGAGGAGAGCATTGGACAAGCCGAGTACGTCATCCTCATAGCGCTTCATGCGGACGAAGGTATAGAGCGGATCTTCGTACAGCTTCTGCATGCCGCGTATATCTTCGCGTATGGCATTGAGCGCGTTGAGCAGATTGAGGTGTTCAGTCGCGTATGCTTCCGGCACGGGTGTCTCGAGCATTAGCTTTGTCATCTGCACATACCCGTCCGCGATCGGCTGCAGATCCTGCAGCCGATCTTTGTTTTCATACCGCAGCGCATCCTGAAGAATGATCGCCTCGCTCTCCTCACCCGCACGTTGCGACAGTGCGATTGAAGCGATGTGATTGCCGTACGCTTTGAGTATTTCCGGACTCGTCTTGTCGGTCACGATGATGTCTTTCCGCGTGAGGAGCTCATCGGATGAACGTACTTCAAGTTCTTCAACCGCATGCGCAATGAGCTCCTCCTGTGATTCGCCAAATGCTCCGTAGTTTTTCGAGCGTATGAGGTCCTCAAAAAAGCGAAGCGCGAACTTCCCGGTGATCGTCTTCGGCGCCTCGTACGTTGATGAGGCAGACGACAGCACAACCGGTTCGCTCACCTGCAACTGTTCCTGCCAGTTCGGGACGCCGTCGCTGTCAGTGTCCTCCACAGCAACGTGCTCGCGCTCCGCGGCAACAGATACGAGCGCGCCTGATGCCGATGCGTCAGGCTGCCTTCCAGCAACGAAAGCCAGGACAACAAGTGTCCCCCCAACTAAAAACGCCCCAGCGATTCTTTTGCGCGAATCAACCATAAGTTCCTCGTATCTAAAGTATAGCAGGCACATCAGCCGTACTTTCAGCCGGGTGTAATAAGCTGTGATTAACCACTGCGAATGGGTCGGTATAAGTGGTGCTGTTATGGGGACTGTGTGGGGATACTGAGAGCGCGCGCCAGATCAAGCCATATTTGAAGCGCCAGATCCTCTGCCCGGGTAGAAACAGGAATGGAAAGTGTGGAGAAAGTGTGGGTAAGTTGTTCCCTGCTGAATTTTTCTGAGAGGTTTCCCAGGAGCTGCTTGCGTTTTTTGCCAAAGCCAAGATGTAAAAGCTCGAAAAAGAAGGATGGGTCAAGTTCTCTGAAGTTATCCCGGCGTATGTTCCGCACGGCGACTATCGCAGAATCTACTTTCGGTGCCGGCGAAAAATGCCCCCTCGAAACTGTTTTCACATACTCCGGCGTGCCGTATGCCTTCACTGAGAGGGAGAGAATCGACTCCTTTTCATCCCGCGCGAGGTCCGACGTTATCCGTTTTGCCACCTCCTTCTGGACAAGATAGACCAGTTCAGACGGCTGCACCGTTTTCTCCAATAGGACGCGAAACAGCATCCCCGACAGGTAGTACGGTATGTTCGCCACTACTTTGAATGCGTGGTCGTGCAGTAGCGGAAGTTCCAGAAGAGAGCTTTCACGGACATCAAGGTGGTGGAGTACGAGTCTCTTGCTAGTTATTTCGTCTGTGAAGGTTTCGGCAAGCACAGCAATGGCCCGCGCATCAGCTTCGACTGCGACAACCGTAGCGCCGCGCGAAAGGATCTCCCGGGTCAGCACTCCGGTGCCCGGCCCGATCTCAAGCACGATGTCCCCTTCTGTTACACGAGCCGCGTCACACATCCACGAAGGAACCACGCTGCTCGTAAGAAAATGCTGCCCGAGTGATTTTTTAGTTTGAAATGCATCTCTTTGCATAGGTTCTGAGCATACGACTATTGTACAAAAAATGAAAGCCTCACCGCAAAATGCGATGAGGCTGTGATGACCGTGGGGAGATCGGGCGCCGGTTCCGTGTGGAGCCAGCGTTCGAAGTCCTCTGCGGTCGGTTGCGGAGAACGAGGCGAAGGCTCAAGGCCGAGCAGCTCGTTTATGCCGTCGAGGAGAAGAAGGTCCTCGTCGACTTCCTGGCTGAGTTTCTCCGACTCGGTCAGGATCTGTCCGGACTGCGTAAGCAGACCGGAAGTGGATGACTGTTGCTGCATTGCGGTGATGACCACAAACAGCATCAGACCCAAGAGGATACATTTGCGCATAGGATCCTCCATGGTTGCGCGAGTGTGCGATGAACGGGGCGTACCCCATCCACATGTTCAAGTGAAGGTGTTCACAGTGCTTCGATCTTGAGAAAAGAGCTCAGCTGTGAAAAGGGCGCTTCAACAGATGTCGAATAGTTTCGCGCGATGGGGCTGACTTGATGCAGGTCAAACCTCACCGTTTCGGTCTTTTCGTCGTAGTCGAGACCAACTTCAAGCGGAGTGGCAGAAGGTCTTTCCCCTTTGCGCACCCAATGCTCCATGAGGTCGCCATCGAGCTCGAGCTTAATGACTTTGCGGCGATTGCCGATGGTACCACCAACAAGCAAATCCTCGCGGAGCTGCTTGTGCCGGAGATTGCTCTGCAGACGGAAGTCCAATTTTTCTGCGCCGAGAAGACCCAGAGAGTGACCGCTCCAGACAACTTTGAATGTAGCCATTTTTCGATTCCTGTGCTGTTTTCTAAGTTTCATAGTAGCACATAAATCTTGACAAGTCAAGAGAAGTATGCTACCATTAAAAACAGATAGATTTACTATCTTCTGTGTTTTGGAAAAGTTTGCAGCGTCCAACCCGAAAGGGACGTAGTGAAAGCTCAAAAGAGCTCATGACAATGGATGTTCAATAGCGCAAAACTTGCCCGATCACAGGAGATGATGATGGCAATCCTAAATCCGGCCGATTACATCGGCTGCGTAGTGAAGGTTGAGGTCACTGACGATCTGTTCACCTTTGGTGAATGGACCTTCTGGTTCCAAGTGCTCATGGTGGATACTGAGGGATTCGAAGAGTTGGGCTGCACAACCCGACTCCACCCCACTCCACCATTTCACGGAACTGAGACCCGACTTTCACACGGGAACGATGGACGGTGGATGCTCATTCTGCGTTCGCCTCATCGTACCGAGTTCTACGAAGTGGACGTGTCTATAGTCGCCTCACGCTAGAGGTCTATAGACTGTACACTTCCCCGACCGCTGGCTTCCGAGCCAGCGGTTTCTTTTTGTCTCAATTACCAATGTGAACTATCAGCCGTGTTTTAATCCAAGTAGATGGTAGTTTCGTATCCTGATTCGCCCCCCTGCTGTCCTTCCGTCTCTATATGTTCGCTGCTTATTTCATTGAGGAAGGTTGACGGCACATTCACCCGCTGGCTTCCGAAGATCATACGCATGTGGGCATAGGTGAGAAACACTTTCTTCTGTGCGCGGGTGAGTGCCACATAGAACAGCCGCCGTTCCTCCTCCAGGTCGATCCCCTTGTCGTCAAGGCGTTCGTGCGGGAAGAGGCCTTCCTCGAGTCCGGTTATAAAAACGTACGGGAACTCGAGGCCCTTCGCCGCATGCACGGTCATCAGCCGTACGGCGTCACGCTCCTCCTTACTCTGGAGCTCATCCTGATCGCTCTGCAATGCCGCATTCTCCAAAAGTGCCTCGACCCCCTCCTGCGCGTCGAGTTCGTCGTATGCGGTTGCGAGCGTCACGAGCTCCTGCAGGTTTTCGAGCCGTTCAAGATCGTCTTCGGTTCCGCTCTTCTTGAAGTCTGTCTCCATGCCGGTGCGCTTGATGATGAATCCGAGCGTCTGCGAAACCTGCTTCGTACGCGCGCAGTCTGCGATGTCCTGCAGCATCTGTTCGAAGCCCTCCACTTTCTGCAGTGTTGCGCCTTTGAGCTCATTGCGCCGCCCTTCGATCATTTTTAAAAGTGTCACTTTGCCGATGCCGCGGGTTGGTACATTCACCACGCGTGCGAGGTCGCCGGTGCTTCCCGGATTGAGCGCCAGGCGCAGGAACGCAAGCACATCTTTGACCTCCTTGCGTTCGAAGAACTTCGTGCCGAGGAGCTGATATGGCACATTGAAATTGAGGAACGCTTCCTCGAGGATGCGCGACTGGAAATTCGTCCGGTAGAGTACGGCGATCGAAGAAGGTGATGCGCCATCGGCAATGAGCGACTTGGCGGTCATAACGATATACTCCGCTTCGTCTGCTCCGGTGAATGCGGCGAAGAGCTTTATCTTCTCCCCCTCCTGATTCTCAGTAAAGACTATTTTCGGGATGCGCTGCTTGTTGTGCGCGATCACGTCGTTTGAGGCAGCGATGATGGTCTTTGTCGACCGGTAATTCTCTTCGAGGAAAATGGTCCGCGCGCCGGGAAAGTTCTTTTCAAACTGCAGTACATTTTTTATGTCCGCACCGCGCCACGAATAGATGTTCTGGTCGACATCGCCGACCACGCAGATGTTCTGCTTCTCTCCGGCGAGCAATTTCGCGATCTCGAACTGTACTTTGTTCGTATCCTGATACTCGTCAATATGAATATAGGTGTACCGCTCACAGAGCACCTCGCGGACAACGGGATAGTTCTGCAGCAGACGGAGCGTACGCAAGAGCAGGTCGTCGAAATCGAGCGCGTGTTCTTCCCGCATGATGCGCTCATACCGCTCCCATGTTTCCGCGGCCACTTTTTGCGGATAGCTTGTTGCAGTCTCCAGGAAATCTGACCGCGAAAGCGCATCGCCTTTTGCGCGTGAGATAACGGAGAGTATCTTGCGCGGTTCAAACTGTTTCGCATCATACCCGGCTTCTTCAATCGCTTTCTTTACTGCGCGGACGCTGTCGCTCCGGTCATAGATGGTGAAGTGCCGATGGAGGTCAAGTGTCTCATGGTGTTCCCGCAGGATGCGCACTCCGAGCGCATGGAAAGTAGTCACCGTCGGGCGCGAATCGAAATGTCCGAATGCTGTCTGCGGATACTTCTGAATGAGCGCGTAGACGCGTTCGCGCATTTCATTGGCCGCCTTGTTGGTGAAGGTCACCGCGAGGATCTTGTGCGGAGGAACTCCTTTGCGTATGAGTTCAACAATGCGGTGCGTAATGACCCGGGTCTTGCCCGAACCGGCTCCGGCGAGGACCAAAAGCGGCCCTTCAGTGTGCAGTACCGCCTCTTTCTGCGGATCGTTGAGCCCTTCGAGATGATCTGTACTCATAGTGTTAGGAAGCATGCTACCGTATACACATATATATGTATAGGTATAACCTACTGCGAGCTCTGCCATAGAAAATGCGTCTTTTTACACAGTAATCTTCGTCCGATGTCAAGAGTTTAAAAATGCTGAAATAGAGGCCTGTAAATGAAGTTCACATGAAGGAAATGGGAAAAGTGCATTATGTCAATTGACCCTCTTTTCCGCTTTAGTATCATTACTCCCATACCGTAGTGGTATCACAAGAGCGTTGACGCTCTTTTTGTTTGGAGCATTACTGTTCACGGAAGCAAAACGGCGGCGAGTCCATAACGTCACAATTATTTTAAGCAGTACACCAGATTCTGATTCTTCTAAACGCAGCGTACAAGAACGCAAGGATCAGAAGCCATATTCAGGAAAGCATCTGCCTCACACGGCAACTTTCTTCCTCTACGAGCTTGTTCCGGCAGCTCTGCTTCTTTTGTTACCGCTTTCGGTGCATGCCGGATTTCTTTCAAAAATGATGGGTATCTTCTCTGAAGAAGTGGTTGCACAGGTTGCTTCCGAAGAGGTTGACCACTCACCGTCAAACACGCCGCTTTTAAGCGCCACAACGAATCCAGATCCACTGCGGGCAGTGGGTGGCGGCGAAGTGTACTATGAGGACGGCGTGCTCATCTCAACGGGGCCGGTCGGAGCTGATGAGCAGGCAGCGTCATCCAAAAACAAAGGCGAGATCAGTATCTATACAGTAGGAGATGGAGGAGAATCTCTCTCCTACATAGCGCAGATGTACGGGGTGAGCGTGAACACCATTGTGTGGGCCAATAATCTTGAAAGCGACACCGATATTCACCCAGGAGATACGCTCGTGATATTGCCTATTGCCGGTGTCCAGCACACAGTTAAAAAAGGTGAATCATTGGAGTCTATCGTCAAGAAATACAACACCGATCTTGATGAAGAAAAATTCAATGATTACATTAATGAGGTGATTGAGTATAACAATCTTGCCTCAGCAGACGACATTGTTGAAGGCGATGAATTGATCATTCCAGGTGGAGAACTGCATACTTCTAAAAAAGTGGTTTCAGGAGCAAAACCAACAAAGACCTCAGGTTCTGTCTCCTCAGGTTCAGGTTTCATACGCCCGGTACCGTCCTATGCACAGAGAACCCAGGGTATCCATGGATATAACGGTGTGGACTTGGCAGCTGCCATCGGTACCCCGATCTATGCAGCAGCCGGAGGAGAGGTCATCGTTGCGAAAAGTTCGGGCTGGAACGGAGGATATGGTAATTATATTGTCATCAGACACAAGAATACGCAGACACTGTACGCTCACCTGAGCAAGTTGTATGTTGGTGTCGGCGACGTGGTTGCTGCCGGCGACAATATCGGCGCGATGGGATCAACGGGTAAGTCAACGGGTTCACACTTGCACTTTGAGGTGCGCGGAGGAACCAATCCGTTCTAGGATTTGTAAAGGTTGGCTAGTATTTTGAGAGCAAAGCGAAACAAAATACTGACAACCTGTACAGAACGTGTAGGGTTCAAATCCATTCTAAGAATAAGCAAAAAGGCCGGAAGCGAAGCTTCCGGCCTTTTTGCTTTTCCTCGCTATTCCATTCCGTGAAGTTTGCTCGCGCCACTTTGGACCATAGCCAAATACGTAGCAAAAGACTCGTTCGGTTCTTTCAGCCTGTCACCGATGAGGTTGAGTGTGAGCGCTTCAACATGCCCGAGGTCGCCGCTCTCCAGATTCTGCGAAGTCAGAAATCTCCTTATGGAGCGCAGGGTCTCTATATATTCCTGGTCCAGTTCCGCTCCCTCCTGTGTCATTTGTGCGGCAATATCTCCGTCTGTCAAATACTCCGCAACAGATCGGATGTTTTCGGCAAAGGCACTTTCGGGATTCTGTTCATACATGTCCTCGAAGGTCTCTCTGCCAATATGGAGCGCACGTTCTTTGTTGCCTCCCAGATTTTCAAACATATATCTTCTATGCAATTAAGTGAACAATATCTCCATTATAGCATCCAGTTCCGGGTCCAAAGTACTACACCTTCACACGATACTGGAGCGCTTCAAATATGTGCTCGGGCGTTATGCGCTCCGCTTCATCCAGATCGGCTATGGTGCGCGCCACTTTGATGACCCGATGGTAGCTTCGGGGAGAAAGGTTGAGCTTCTGTGCGCTTGTCTTTAGAATGTCCTGCACCTCAGAGGAAAGTACGATGGTCTCCTCTATGTCGCGCGAAGACATTTCGGCATTGCTCGAAACGCCTCTCCTGTGCAGCCGCTCCCCCTGTATCTGTCGAGCACGTTCTATCTGCGCTCGCGCTCGCGCAGTCTCTCCCTCCTTGGTCTGCATGCCGGTCAGCGTCTCGTAGGGTACATGCGGGACTTCAAGCCAGAGATCAATGCGGTCAAGTATCGGTCCGGATATTTTGTGCTTATACGTTTCAGTCATGGCAGCGGCGAAGTCCATGGTCCCATCCTCGCTTCCCCGGTACGGGTTCATGGCAGCAAGCAGGATGAAGTCAGCCGGGAACAGCGCTGTTCCCTGGACCCGAGATATGGAGACCACTCGATCCTCGAGCGGCTGGCGCAGCGCATCAATGCTCCTGCGTTCGAATTCAGGAAACTCATCCAGAAAAAGCACGCCCTTATGCGCAAGGGTCACCTCTCCCGGTTTCGGATGGGTGCCGCCGCCCACCAACGAGGTATGACTTGCCGTGTGGTGCGGCGCACGAAAAGGAGGACACGACGAAACATCATTGGACAGTGCTCCGGCAACCGAGTGGATGCTGGTTACCTCAAGCGCATCTTCTCTGCTCAACGGCGGAAGCATGCCCTGAAACGCGCGCGCGAGCATGGTCTTCCCTGTTCCGGGAGGCCCTACCATGATCACGTTGTGTCGTCCCGCTGCAGCGATGATGAGACCGCGTTTTGCGCTCTCCTGACCTTTTATGTCCTCAAGCCGCACACTGCTGTCCTTCCATGTGTGCGTTATGTGGGTCATTGCCTCTTCAGAGAGCCGGGCATGGTCCGGCCGCTTCTGATCAATGTGCGCAATGATCTCCCGCAGATGCGAAGCTCCGTATACAGCAATACCCTCGACAAGGGCTGCTTCCTTCGCGTTGGATTGTGGCACGATCACTTCAGCGAAGCCCTCTTTTTTTGCAGCGAGCACAACAGGAAGCACCCCGTTGACGCTGCGCACGCTGCCGTCGAGCCCCAGTTCGCCGACGAACATACGCTTTATTCCGTCTGGCACAGCTTCTTCCGCAGCATAGAGGTAGGCAATGGCCATTGGCAGATCGAACAAAGGCCCCTCCTTCTTTAAGTCTGCCGGCGAAAGCGAGATGACGATCTTATGGTTCTTGCTCTTGGGAGACGGCAAACCGGAGTTTTTTATGGCGGCACTGACCCGATCCTTTGCCTCCTCGACCGCTTTGCCCGGCAGTCCGACGATCGTAAACGAATGCAGACCCCGCGAGAGGTCTGCTTCAATAACAACCGGTATGCCGCCCTGTACAGTTGGTTGAGCTGTGAAGACCGATGCAACTGACATGGGACTGCGGATTATGCAGGGAGGTCCTGCTCGTCGTTCATATGCGTTTTGCAGGTGCGCGCTGCAGGGTTTGCTTCAAGTCGGTCTTCCTCCAGTTCAGCGCCGCATATCTCGCAGGTGCCGAATGTGCCGTCCTTTATTTTCTGCAGTGCGCGATTGATGCCGTTGTAGCGCGTTTCAAGCGTGCCGAGTGTTGCGGTCCTTTCAAGCCACTGCTCTGCACGGTCAGCTCCCACATTCGGATCAGCCTCCTGAACCTCGACACCTTCCGGGGTCGCTATCCAGTCCTCCTTGGCTTGCGGATTATGGATGCCGAGTTCCTTAAGGTCTTCAGTTATTGCGCCGAGTTCCTGCTCAAGGCGGTCTTTGTATGCTGCTGTATCAATCATATGACCCTAGTATACACGATTTCAGCGTATAAGCGGCAGGAGTTCCTCAAGGGATTCGCGGGTGGTGGTAATGAGGATGGTGTTCTGGTCTACAAATGTGTAGATGATGCGGTCATCGCCCTTTTCATCAAGCAGCAGGCGCACATTCCTGTTGCTCGCGATCGTGTCCTTGAAGAACGCCTCGCGTACCTGGGTTGCTGTTCGCGCTGAAGGATCGAAGGTCTCCACCACCGGTTCACCGAACAATGGAGCGAGGTCTGCACTCATGGTCTTCTCCCATGCCAGCATGCCGGCGAAGGCAGTGTCGAATGTGGCAGTGTGCAGAACCATGAAAGGCGCCGTACGGCTTGATGCTCCAAAAACTATTTCGCGTATTGACCGGGTGAATGACCCCGGAGCCTGGAATGCGAGTTTTTGCAGTATATCGGAAGCAGGAGCTGGCTGCACGCCGTCTTCGTTTTCAATGGTCGGATAGATCTGCAGCGCGCCTGGCGCGTTCTGTATGAGCTGTTGCATATCCGCAAGCAGCAGACTGTGTTCCTGAAGTGTCACAGGCTGCTGGTCTGGCACGGTGATGAGTGATGGGATCGTGTACACTACCGCGATCTGCTGCGGCGCATCTTTCAGTACGAAAAAATAATAACTTGCCCCGATGCCGAGCGCTGAAGCGAGCACTACAACGCCGAGAAATGCAAGACCCAAATGCCGGGGTATAGCTTGGGGCATGGCGTATGTCCGCGCGGCAGCTGCCGGGCTGTGCACTTCCGGTTCGGGTACAGGTATATCGACTGTTGCAGGTTCGGGCGTTGTGTACTCAGCTTCCGCAGGCCCGCCTGTTTCATCGGCAGTTGGCTCGGCGCGTTCAAGTACCTCCGGTTCAATCGGGGCTTCCGACACGGGCATCTCCGGTTCTGTTTGGGCTTGTGGAACGACAGGCAGAGGTTCGTCCGGCGCATGCATCGGTCTCGCAGCAGCTCCTGTGTCCGACACAGGAATCTCCGCAGACTGCTGTCTATTTTCTTCTTCAAGGTATGTCCATGTGGGTTCTTTGACCTCGGCTTTTTTTTTGAATGTAAGGGCAGAGGTCGTGACCGTACGCTTCTTTCCTCTCATCCGCTCTGCAATCTCTTCAAAATCTTCCTTCGGAGCCTGTGCTCCGTGCTTCACCGCTTCCTCGATGACTTCTTTTCGCGCCTCTGCCTTTGTCACAGCATGATGGGGATGGCGGAATGTATCATAGGCTTTTTTCTGGTCATCCACCCACTGTGCGGCCGCTTCTGCCATTGCGGGGAAAAGACGGAACCGTTTGCGCTTTGTATCCCTGATGATTGATCCGCCCTGCTGCGGATTGACCTCGAATGGATCATCCTTTTCGCTCAAAAGCGATTCTTTTTCGGGTTCAAGCGATTGCAGTTCCTCTGCGATGTCTAGATGCTTCGCAGAGATGTGCGAAGCTGGCGTTGGTTGCTCATGCGGTTTCTTGGGAATCGAAGTAGAAGATTTTTGTTTTGTGCGGGAAGGGATGGATGTCCGCGGCTGCTCTGCGACAGCCGCAATCGTGCGCTGCGGTTTCGGCGGCTCTGGTTTTTCGGAAGCCGGCCCGGGCTGGTGGATCTGCGAATCACGCGAGCGCGCCAACGCAGCATCGAGCGCAAATGTTCGAATGTTTTGTATGTCCTTAGAGCCGCCTCGCGCCATTGGTACTAGTATCGCATGTTTGCGGATACTTTGAAGTTCACACTATGAAAAACGCAGCACTGTATGCTGCGTGTGTGCACTGTGCTATTCCTTCTTGGGCGGATGTGCGGGAGGTCGCAACCCTTTCCGCGCCGCGAAATCAGGGTCTGCCTGTTTTATCGAGAGGCCGATCTTTCCATTTTCGATCTTAGAGATCACCGCAGGGACCGTCTCGCCTTCGTGGAAGACACCCGCAAGCGATTCCAGCCGCCACGGTGCTATTTCAGAAATATGGATGAGACCCTCATTGAGGTCGTCGATCTTTGCGAAAGCGCCGAAGTCGGCAATGCGTGTTATGGTTGCGGTTACCCGTTCACCGAGCGTATACACTTTCGTCAGTGCGGCGATCCGCGCAGCTGCTTTCTCTGCGCTGCCGTCTTTGCCGGTGATGAATACAGTACCGTCGTCTTCAATGGTGATCTCTTCTACGCCAGTATCATCCTTGATGCCGTTTATGGTCTTGCCGCCGCCGCCGATGACCAACCCGATCTGCTCAGGCAGGATCTTCAGCGTGATGATCTTCGGTGCACGCGGAGAGATGTCCGGACGGGGCGAGGCTATGGCTTCCTGCATGACCTGCAGAATCTGCAGCCGAGCAGCTTTTGCCTTCTGCAGCGCCTCACTCAGCACGGGAACCGGCACTCCGTCCACCTTCACATCCATCTGGATCGCGGTCACTCCCTGGGTGGTGCCGGCAACCTTGAAATCCATATCGCCGTGCTCGTCCTCAGGGCCCTGTATGTCAGTAAGGAGGACATACGCATCCTTACTCATCATGAGGCCCGATGCGATGCCGGCAACCGGCCGCTTGATAGGAACTCCTCCATCCATGAGTGCCAAAGACGAGGCGCAGACCGACCCCATTGAGCTTGAGCCGTTGGAGGACATTGTCTCGGAGACGAGCCGTATGGTGTACGGGAATTCCTCCTGTGCGGGAATAACCGGCAGCAGCGCCTTTTCAGCGAGCGCACCGTGCCCCACCATACGCCGGTTGAATCCGCCCACACGCCCTGATTCTCCAACTGAGAACGGCGGGAAATTGTAGTGGTGCATGTATCGCTTTTTTGAACTCTGCTCGATGCTGTCGATAAGCTGTGCGGCTTCAGGACCGCCGAGGGTCAGCGCTGTGAAAATATGGGTCGCGCCGCGGTAGAATATGCCCGTCCCATGCAAGACCGGCGAGATCCCGCCTGCTTGAGCATACAGCGTACGCAGCTCGTCGAGACCTCTGCCGTCGGCGCGCTTCTTCTCCTCAATGACGCCGCGATGGAGCTCTTTGTCCACCTCGTGCTCGAAGTAAGCATCCGCACGAGCCCCATCTACTTCCGGCAGCTCAAGCGCCTGCGCGATAAAGATATCCTTCAGTTCGTGTATATGGTCCTTTCCTGAGCGGCCGGAAAAAAGCGTCTGGCTGAGCTGCGCTTTGAACTGGCGTTCGAAGAGGTCAGAGAGTGCCTCGGGCGTTTCCGGAAGCACCAATGCACGCTTGTGCTTGCCTATGTCTGTGACGATCTGCTTTTGGAACGCCTCCAGTTTCTGGTGGACCTGTACGCTCGCTTCAAGCACCGCCACGATATCGTCTTCGGGCACTTCATTCGCCGCGGTTTCGATCATGTTGATCGCGCCGTTTTTGCCGCAGGCAAGCACTTCAAAAGAAAGATTCCCTGCCGCCCGGTCTGTGTATGAGGGGTTGATGATGATCTCGCCGGTATCCTTCTTCCTCCCGATGCGCACAGCTCCTACCGGCCCGTCCCATGGAATGTCCGATACGCACAGCGCAAGTGAGGCACCGATCACGCCGAGTACATCCGGATCGTCTTCTCCCATGGCGAGCACGGTTGCGATGACCTGTATGTCGTTGCGTATCTGATGGTTGAACAACGGGCGGATCGTACGGTCAATAATGCGCGCTGAGAGCACCGCCTCGTCCGTCGGCTTTCCCTCGCGCCGCACGAAGCGGCTTCCAAGGATCTGCCCTGCGGCGTAAAACTTCTCCTCGAACTCAACCGATAACGGAAAATATGACGAGTTTCCTGCATGTCTGTTCATAACTGCGGTCACAAGGATCACCGTTTCGCCCAATCGGAGTAGAACCGAACCGCTTGCCTGCTCGGTAAGATCGGAGAATTCCGCTACTAATTTCTTCCCTCCGAGCTCCATCTCATACGTCTTCTTCTGCATAATATATCTCGATTGGAGATCTGCAGGCTTCAGATTCCAGAGGAACGTTATTCCGCTGCAAACCTACCTGCCTGAAGACCTCGTCTGGTAATACAGAGAAGTGTAACAAACGGCAGTCCTCCACAAAAGGGTGGTTTGACTCGAATGGGCAGTTGTGTCATTCTTCTCGCCGATAAATGCTCTTCAGGAGAGGGCTCAGCAACGCTCACGGTGCATACAACCGTACACAAAAAGGCGCTCAGAGTCCTGAGCGCCTCGTATTATTCCATATCGTCGGTGTCTGTTCCCACCACTTTGCGTATCTGCTTTTTCAATGGCGACGATTTTTGACTGGTTCGTTTACGGCTATTGCTTCGGGGACGATATCCGATCAGGAATTCCTGGGGATGTTCGTCCATATCAATGAAATCATCGACTTTCTCTTTGAATTTCGCTGACGCTGAACGGCCGAAGGTGATACCCTCCACCTGGCAGCCCTGCGACTTCAAATACTCGACCAGTGGCAGGAAATCCCCGTCACCGGTAACGAGAACGATTGCGTCCACTTTTGCGGACAGCTTGATCGCATCCACAGCGAGTCCCACGTCCCAGTCCGCTTTTTTCGCTCCGCCATAGAAGATCTGCAGATCTTTGGTCTTGATCTCGATGCCGATCTTTTCCATCGCTTCAAAGAACGGAAGTTCCTCTCCGCTTTCGGTATTGACCACATAGGAGAGCGCACGGATGAGTTTGCGTCCGCCGAGCGCCGTTTTCAGCACTCCCGCAAAATTGACTTTGCATTTGTAAAGATTCTTCGCGCTGTGATACAGGTTCTGTGTATCAATGAGCACGGCTACCCGCTGATCCGGGTGTTTAACTACTGACATAAAAATATGATGTAAATATTAAAAATATAAAGTTTCTACGTATGAAATGCGTACACCCCCTTCCAGTATACCGCGATACCAAAACATGCTCCAACGGAGCATGTTACGTGAATGGTTATTTCTTGAGTCCAAGCTTTTTGACAAGATTCTCGTATCCCTTCTCATCC
Source organism: uncultured Candidatus Saccharibacteria bacterium (assembly GCA_964552045.1). Taxonomy (GTDB): domain Bacteria; phylum Patescibacteriota; class Minisyncoccia; order Phycocordibacterales; family UBA918; genus OLB19. The sequence continues at coordinate 21,783 of CAZKFF010000003.1, forward strand.
TTGCGGGCGAGATACTTCAGGTGCTTTCGGCGATCTGCCACCATCTGGAGCAATCCGCGTCGGGAATGAAAATCTTTCTTGTGCTTCTTAAGGTGCTTCGCGAGCTCATCAATCTGGCGAGTGAGCAGCGAAACCTGTGCTTCAGGAGATCCGGTATCGGTATCGTGACGCTTGGTATCCTTAATAGCGTTCGCTTTTTTCTGTTTGCTTAACATGCTGCAAGTCTTTAATGATGCGCTGTCTTTGTGTAGATGGCACAAAACAGTGCGGATTAACCTGCGAAGGTTCATAACACTATAGCACAAAAAAATAAATTTGCAAGGTTATGTCTACTTTTTTTACTTTTGTCAAAAAGCATCGCAAATGTGCCAGGATGCGTGCGTTATACTTATATATGTATGGATCTGCAGGAGCTCAAACGACAATTTTTGGAATATCTCGAAATAGAACGCGGCCGCAGCGTCAAAACCATTGAAAATTATGACCGTTATCTTGAAAAATTCCTCGCGTTTGCAAAAGTACAGTCGCCTGCAGATGTAAGCGAGGAGCTGGTGCGCACTTTCAGGCTGTACCTCAACCGCCAGCCGGGAACCAAAAGTGGCAACCGCACAGAACCGATGAAGCGGCGGACCCAGAACTATTACCTCATCGCAGTGCGTGCATTCCTGAAATATATACGGAAACGGGGCATTGCCTCCCTCTCCCCTGAGTCCATCGAGCTTGCGAAAGTACCCGAGCGATCGCTCGATCTTATTACAGAACAGGAATTGAGCCGGCTCATGGATGCTCCAAACAAAGCAAATAGACAGGGACTTCGTGACCGTGCGATCCTCGAACTGCTGTTCTCAACGGGGCTGCGTATTTCGGAGCTGTGCAACCTGTCTGTTGACGATGTCGATCTCTCACGCGATGAGTTCTCCGTGCGGGGAAAAGGAGACAAGATCCGCGTTGTCTTTCTTTCCGACAGCGCCAAGGATGCGGTGCGGGCATACCTGCAGTCACGCAAGGACATGGATGACGCGTTGTTTGTGCAGTATGGGAAAAACGCCAAAGATGCGAAGAGTTTGCGTCTCTCCCCTCGTGCCGTACAGCGTATGCTCAAAGTTTATGCAGCAACAGCCGGCATCACGCGCAAGGTGACGCCGCACGTCATCCGCCATAGTTTTGCGACCGACCTCTTAAGCAATGGCGCAGACCTGCGCTCTGTGCAGGCGCTGTTGGGCCACGCGAACATTGGCACGACGCAGATATATACGCATGTCACCGACAAGCACCTGCGCGATGTACACAAGAAATTTCACGGCCGAAAGTAAACAGCTCCCAATCGGGAGCTGTTTACTTTAGAAATAACTGCTTGCACGCAGCTGTTCGCGGAGCTTTATGAGCTCAGGATACCCGTAGAGGAACCGGACCTTGTCAAAGGATACGCCCCGCTGCTCTGGTTTGTCTGCTGTCACAAAGTAGACGAATGATTCAGCCATGTCCTCTGTTGCGTTGTTGGCAGCATATTGCGTTATAAAGTCGGAACTTCGCTGCGTGCCTGTCCAAAACTCCTGTTTAAAGTCCGTTTCAATGCTCGGATTGCTGAAAAAGAAAATATGGCCATATTCATGCAGGAGCAGCTCCACTACCGATTCGTCGTCATAGATCTCCGAGATCTTATTGCCTTCCCTGTTGAATCCCAAGATCCACGTGTGATCTGGCTTCTCTTCGACAAAGGCGCTGATCTGGCTTCGGGTATCGCTATAGATGCGGAATTCGCTGATATCGGCTTTCGCAAACGATGCTCCGGCGATGTCTATAAGTGTATTCCAGAGAAGCTGATCGCCTGCCCGTACGCCTGCATGTGTTGACGGTATGAGCTTCTTGCCATCCACGAGATAGAGAGCTTCGTACGTGCCCGTATAAAATTTAGTCTTATAAGAAAACTCAGACGCTTTCGCTTTCTGGCCTTTTGCCTCAAGCAATGCCAGTTGCTTCTGCAGCTTTTCGACCTGTGTAACTAATATTTCAATGCGGTCGCGTATCGCTGCTTTTTGCGAAGCTGTATATGTCTGTGCGTGGGTAAATGGTGCGGCAGTGAACAAACTGATCACTACAAAAAATACAATAAATGGTTTCACGGAATCTACTACGTTCATACCCATATATTATTTCATACTATCTTCACTTCGAATTTGGCTATTCCCAGGATGAGTTTGACATGAATAATTTATTACTGTGTAATGAATATGCAGATGAAGCAAAGGAGGAGTAAATGAAGAAAGCCCTTCATTTATTCATCAGGTTCCTCGCACAGATTCTTCACCCTATACCCATTGAGGACGGACTCTGTGAGTTCTCTGCCGGAGACCCGCGCATGAAGGAGATTCTCAACCCGGATCGCGGATGAGAGAGTGTGCAACAGTAGAGCCGCCCTACAGGACGGCTTTTCTTTTTTGGTACACTATAGGAAAATCAAAAATATATGAAAATCTTTTCCTGGAACGTCAATGGTATTCGTGCGGTCATAAAAAAGGGCGAATTTCAGTCGTTTATTAAAAAATACGAGCCCGATGTGTTGTGTCTGCAGGAGACAAAAGCCCAGGAGGGCCAGGCTGAGCTTGATGTTCCGCACTATGAAGAGTATTGGAATTCCGCAGAGAAGAAAGGATATTCAGGCACAGCCATTTTTACTAAAATACCGCCAAATGAAGCCATATATGGGATACCGAAGGTTATAACCAAGAAATTCGCACTTCTTGATGACTATGGCGACACCACAACCGAAGGGAGGGTCATAACGCTTGAGTTCGAACAGTTGTATGTGACTTCGGTCTACACCCCCAATGCCAAGGATGACCTCTCGCGCATTCCGATGCGCCTGCAGTGGGACCCGGCTTTTCTCACGTTCATGGCAACCCTTCAAAAAAAGAAGCCAGTTGTCTTCTGCGGCGATCTCAATGTCGCCCATACAGAGATCGATCTTGCCCGCCCGAAAGAAAATGACGGTAAGAAGGGCTTCACAAAGGAAGAACGTGGGGGAATTGATGCCATGCTCCAGTCGGGTTTCGTCGACACATTCCGGATATTCAATAAGGAGGGCGGCAACTACTCCTGGTGGTCGGCCTGGGGTGGTGCGCGCGAACGGAATGTCGGCTGGAGGATCGACTACGTGATGGCCTCAGAGACACTTGTCCCGCTCATCAAAAGCGCCCGCATTCACGCCGATGTAATGGGAAGCGATCACTGTCCGGTTTCAATCGATATTGCTGTGTAACACACGTCAATGAGCGAAAAAACAATCACACGAAAGTAGATCATGTCAACTATCAGTGTTGAGCACTCAAAAATATGGCTCTACAGAGCCTCATAAACTAACTGCACAACGCGTGTCCTTTATAAAGGACACGCGTTGTGCAGTTATGCACAGTTATACACATGCATGTCCTTTACACATTATTATAAAGGACATAGTATATATGCAGGCCCAGAGAGGGCGAGCAGAGGTATCCCAAGTTCTCTTCTGAAGTTCACCGCTTCACAAAAGAACTTGGGATATTTCACTCAAAGAGTTCATTCAAAACAAAGCGAAGAGAGTAAGATCTCTTCAAGAGTTAATACCTCCAACTCTAATAGTTCATAACATCCCACCTTTTAAAGCTCACTGTTGCGATGAGTTGCAATGAGGATAAGAACAACCGTTCGCGTCCTCATAGCAGCTCATACAACAATATGTGAAAAATCTAAAGTACATAGAGCTTTAAACACAACGAGCCACAAAAGCGGAAATCTCAATAAGGAGATGACCACCTTGAGACAAAGTCTCACCAATAGGCTCATCAATAAGGCCTAGGGCAGTTGCTAGACGATACGATCGCCTACCAACTACCCTAGGTCTTTTTTTTATTTCCAAACTTATTTCTGGAACCGGGTTTTCTGCGCATTAAGAAGACGCTCACAGACGGATGTTTATAGTTATCCCCACAATCCAGCAAAAAAGACGCAAAAACTCATGTTTTTGCGTCTTTTTGGCGGAGTGTCGGACGTTCTTAACCCACTCTGTGCTCGCGGGAGATGTCTTTCAGTGCTGCCGCTTCTTCTTCTTCCTGTTTGCGTTTTCCAGCCTCTGCGAGTTTTTCTAGCTCAGATTCCGGTAGCTCAATGAGCTCTAAAGCCCGCCCTTTTAGGCCATTTTCTGTATTTTTCCCCGGGTTATCCAATACCTCTTCCAGTAGTGCGTGCAGTATATATCCCAGCTTTTTCCCCGGCTTTTCCCCAGTGATATCCATAATGGTATCCCCGTCTATTTTGAGCATCCGGACAGAGATCGGGTCACGGAGCGCCTGGTCGACCATGGCCTTGTACTGTCTGAAACGGAACGGCTGCTCCTTAGGACGGCCGGTGCCGATGCGGTCGCAGACGCGGAGGTTGAGGAGATCATCTATATGTTCTTTCCCCACGCGTACAATCGTTCGGCGAACTGCAGAGAGTGTTATCTCTTCCGGATCGGAGAAGAACATGTGGTTGCGTACCAGTTTTTCGACGATACCTACAGTTTCACGCGGCATTTTCAGTCGCTGCAGTATTTTCTTGGCCATTCGGGCGCCCACGACCTCATGCCCGTAAAAGGTATATTCTTTGTTTTTGCCGCCGGTGCGGCGGGTTGCAGGCTTTCCTATATCGTGGAGCAGTGCGGCAAGGCGAAGTTCGGTTGAAAAACCCTTATCTGCTGCGGCCTGAAGCGTGCGCAGGATGTGCTCATAGACATCAAATGCGTGCGCGCCTCCCTGCTGACAGCCGATCCCCTCTGTGATCTCTGGAATGATGTGCTCGATGAGCCCGAGGCGCTCCAAGAGCACGATGCCCTGCATCGGGGTCGCACTATTGATGATTCGAATGAACTCCTCAGCAATGCGCTCAGAAGAAATACGGCTCAGATTATGGGCATTTCGAGTAATCGACTGCAGGGTCTCTGACTCGATGGCAAAATTGAGCTCCGCAGCAAGACGTACCGCGCGCATCATGCGCAACGCGTCTTCGCCAAAGCGCTCATCGGGTTCTCCTACGGTTTTAAGCCGTTTTTTTGCGATATCACTGACACCGTCAAACAGGTCGGTGATCTTTTCATCTCTGATGCTGAATGCGATGGCATTGACTGTGAAATCACGTCGTTGGAGGTCTTCTTCCAGCGACACGCCGAAGGTCACAGAATCGGGACGCCGCGCATCGCTGTAGCCGGATTCGCTCCGGTATGGTGTCACCTCAATAACCTTGAGGGTAGGGTCTTCCGTATCATCAATAACCACGCCGACCGTACCGTAGTCATTGTTGCAGTATGTTTCAGGGAAGAGACCCTCAATCTCCTCGGGGTGCGCATCGGTCGTGATATCCCAGTCTTTGGGGGTCTTGCCAATAAGGATATCCCGCACGCATCCGCCGATGAGGTACGCTTCAAAACCCGCTTTGTGCAGGGTGTCGGAGACATACTGTACTTCCTTGGGGATGTCATTACGGACGATCATTGCAGATAAATTGTATCAGAGATTCATTGCTTTTTATGCATCTTAGCCGTATGATGTCGCGTATTGCACCCGTGGTGAAATGGATATCATTACTGACTTCGGATCAGTCGTTGGGGGTTCGAGTCCCTCCGGGTGCACCAGTTTATGCATGGCATGCATACGATCGCTGCCAAAGGACAGCTATGACCGACCAGGCAAAGACAGTTTTGGAATGGACCTACGATCCGAAAAGCTTCTTTGAAGAGACCGTCTCATTTCCGGTTGAGAACGGCTCTATCACAATTGCAGAGGGCAAGGTCCGAGGTGAATTTGATGAAGCTTGCTATGATTACGGAAGGCAGTTTCGTGATGAGGTCGATCTGCAGGTCCGTGCGCTATTCATGGCACAGCAGGTTCAAGTGCATTCGAGCTTCAATCTCTCTGCGGCTTTGATGTCTCGCGAGCACAGTGATGGTCGGCGTGATGTAACGCTGTTTGCAGAGCCGCTCGCGCTTAAACTCAGCGGCGGTAAGGCCTATTTCGTAATCAAGGATGCCAACGGCAACATTACGCATGACAGCAGGGCGGAAAGGCTCGCTAAGCATCACAGTTTCCGCGAAGCTGTTGCGACCCTTTTGTCGAGAGACCGCATTCTCAAGCGGCTCCTCCAGAGCTTCCATGCGGCACTTTCGGACGAGGATAATTTGCTCATTCATCTCTATGAAGTGCGCGACGCTCTGGTGTCTGAGTTTGGGAGCCATGAGGCTGTGCGAGACGCACTAGGTATTTCGGGGACTAGTTGGAGCAAGTTTGGGAGGCTTGCAGACAACGAACCTTTCTTGGAAGGAAGGCATCGGGGCCAACACGAGGTCCTGAGGCCAGCGGCAGCCTCTGAAATAGAATGGGTTCTTACTTTCTCGCAGGGTCTGATTGAAGCTTACGTCCAGTACCGAAATGAGCACCCTTCTGGGAGCTAACGTTGAGCCATCGAGCTAACGCTCATCACGCCACAAACCTTCCCCGCTCATCCCATTTCAGCGGTCTCTTCGGCTTGTTGTCGTTGCCTGGGATCGGTGGCAAATGCCTGTCGACAACCTTTGCTATTCGCTCCGTCTCCGGCAACAGTAAGAGCTCGAACAGATCCATAATGACGTTGTCTTTCATAATCTCGCTGGTTCGAGTGGTGTCCTTATCTGGGGCACACATGGCCGGCCGGAAATGCATCTGCATTTCCGGCCGTTGCCATGTGTAAGCAAAGCTTTCTTGAACTGCACTCAGAAAACACATGTATGCGGGCATTCATGTGTTTCTTCGTTTGTTCAGGTAGCACCCGGAGGGACTCGAAATATTACAGAGTGCATCAATTTCTTCCCCATACTCCACTGATACACTAAAATAAGTGCACATGCGCTTTGCCCCGTACAAAAACCTTTTCATCTTTGCAGCGCTTGCGGTGCTTGCTGTAGGCTCAATGATCGTACTTTCCATTCTGTGGCAATCCGCACCGGAGCCCTCCCCTTCTGTCACTTCGGTCAAAGAGGAATACCTTCACTGCATCACTCTGCCGGAAGATGAGGATGTCGCACAGTGTCTCGATGAGGTTGCATCGATCGCCTACAACCGGTATCCGACCAGAGACATAGCCGCAGTCCTCGACAGCCTTTCCTACCAGGAAAAGAATCGCTGGTGCCACGAGATCATGCATTACATGGGGTGGGAAGCCTATGCGCAGGAAGACAGCATCGCTGACGCCTTCCTGCATTCCTCTGAACTCTGCGACAGCGGTATGTACCACGGCGTTATGGAAGCATATCTGCGATCCGAAGGGCTCGCCGGAGATATCGAGACCCTCATTCGGACCGTATGTACCGATGCGCTTGCATCGCATCCGGGCCTCAGCGAGGGCGTGCTCGCGCTGTGTTTCCATGGTCTCGGACACGGCCTTATGTACGTCACCGCTTCCGATCTTGGGCGTTCACTGGAGTACTGCGAAATACTGCAAGAAGGTGCACCTGCATGCTACGGCGGCGTATTTATGGAATTTACGACAAGTAAAGAGATCGGACCGCTCCACAACAATCGGAACCTCACGGAAAATTTTTGCGTCACGCTGAACGAAAAGTACTGGAACATGTGCTATTACCGGATGGGGCTCAATTTTTTCTCCGCGACAAACGGCTCTGTAGGTGAAGCGATGGAGCTGTGCAGCACGGTGCCAAAGGAACACCAGGGAAACTGTTTTTTGGGCGTGGGCGGCAACAACCCTTCCCCGAGTAAGTCGCACAGCGATGCGGGCGCAGCGTGCCTGGAAGCGCTCCGTGTCTCCGAAGATGCCTATGAGGGATGCATAAGCGGCAGTTTGGGGTTCGTACTGAGCCTTGAATGGGGCGATATGCGGGGAGCAGTTGAGTTCTGCAGTGCGGTAGACGAACAGTATCAGCGTTTCTGCTACGCAGAAGCCGGCCGCGCGGCGCTCGCATGGGTGAAGCCGGAAGAAACGCTTGCAGAGAAATGCAGTGTCCTCCCCGCTTTCGAAGCGGAAGCAGCATGTATGGAGCAGTAACTCCGTTGTTATTCTCCCCAGGACACACGCGTACCCAATAATGAACAGACGTTATGATATATAATAGACATACCCTATGATACGTTTAGAGGAACAGTATGAGCAGGCACTGCAATTCCGCAGGCGGGGGTTCACTTATTCTGAGATCGCGAAGATCGTCGGTGTGTCGAAGAGTTCAGTAAGCGCGTGGGTCTCGAAGAAACCATTTTCAAAAAAGATACGGGCAGAAAACGCCGCCCGCGCTGCACGTGAAAATGTAAAACGTATCGGCCTGATCAACAAGGCCCGTGCCGCTGAACGAAAAGCGCGATATGCGGAAGCGAAGCGAAGCGCTGAAACTGAATTCACACATTACAAAAAAGATCCGCTTTTCATCGCCGGACTCATGGCGTACGCGAGCGCGGGCGATCGTGCAGTTGATTCCCGGATCCGCCTTACTTCGCCTGACGCATTCCTTCAGAGGACGTTCCTGCAGTTTGCTCTTGCGTATCTTGGCGCTGAAAAGAACCGGATACATTTTTGGCTGCTTTTGTATGCCGGCCACAATGAAAAGAAGTGTCTTTCATTCTGGGCAAAGACTACTCGTCTCTCGCTTGCCCAGTTCCACAAATCCCAATTTGTTTCCCAGCGGGCAAAAGCGGGAGGATTGCAACATGGCACCGGAAATACTATAATCGGCAGCACTGTTCTGAAGCTGAGATTGCTGCGATGGATCGAACTTCTGCAGAAAGAACTTTCATAAAAGCGGCCATGGTTAAGTGGTATAATGAGTCCTTGCCAAGGATTAGTCGGGAGTTCGATTCTCCCTGGCCGCACTACAATGAAAAAGCCGGACTGCATGTCCGGCTTTTTCATTGTGCTGGAGAATTGAAAAGGCTTTGCTCTCGGGTATTCTCCTCACTTCACCTCGAACAGGAGAACTTTAGGCATTATTCCTGCTGCTCTGCACACCATAAGACGCGTATTTCCAGAAACTAAATGGTACCCCTCGGCATGTTTGTATATAATTGGCGCACTGATTGATCTCCCTGCATCAAGATCATCTTTGTAGCCTCTCCATTCCCGGTCTGCTTGGCGTGATAATGCATCAACCTTATCCCACTGCCCTGCTTCGATATCTTTTGAGTCAGTATTTTCTAGTTGATCCCATATCGATGGGTCAAGGAGTACCATAGTGCCGCCTTCTGCTGCAAACAAGAGGTCCAGAGTTGTCATGTTGAACAATGCACCTACGCGTTCAAACTCACCATGTTCTTTTTCGAGAATTGGGTACTTGAACTGGTTACTTTTTTGTTCAAAGGACTCCATGCGATTATTATAGCTCATGCCATAACCTCTCCTCACTTTAATCTGTTATCATACTCACCATGTCACGAGTTGCGATTTCGGAGTACGCGGCCAAGAAGCTCATTCTTGGCGAGGCGTATACGGGTATTACGGTTACACATGAAACCATTGATGATGCTGTTTCTCAACTGGCAGATAGCAGAAAATATATCATCAAAATTGACGTTGGTATAAAAAAACGCGGAAAACAGGGCCTTATTTGGCTCAATGTCAGCAGATCTGATGCCAAAAAAGCGATACAGGAACTTTTTGACCTTGGGCACGGCCGTTGCGTGATCGAGGAGATGGTTCCACATGAAACCAACGATGAGCGTTATGTGAGCATTGATCTGCAGCGGGAAGGGGCTTTGGTCCTGTATTCACACAAGGGCGGCGTCGAAATTGAAGATAATGCTGCGGAAATGCAGCGTTTTTCTGCACCACGCGCAGAAGTCCTTGCCGGGGAAACGACCCTTGTTACCCCCGATGTTCCGCTCAATTTCCTTTTGCGCGCCATGCAGCAGTTCCACTTCTCCTTTCTCGAGATCAATCCTTTCGTGGCTCTCAATAAAGATTTTCTGCCACTCGATATGGCTGTAGAGATTGATGATGCGAAAGCAGGCAGATTGCCACAGTGGGCGCAGTCGCACATCATCAAGAAAGCTGATACTCCAGAGGAAAAGGCGGTACAGGCACAGGACGAGACCACTGCGGCAGCTTTGACTTTGAAGATACTCAATATAAATGGCTCTATTCTCACTCTTTTGTCGGGCGGCGGCGCGAGTCTGGTCACGATTGATGCGCTTGTGACGGCAGGACTACAGGAAAAAATCATTAACTATAGCGAGTACAGTGGTGCCCCGACACGTGATGAGACCCATGCATATGTGCATACCCTTTTAAAGGTTTTGTTTGCTTCAGAAGCATCAAAAAAAGTTGTGCTCATTGCAGGGGGCGTCGCTAACTTTACCGATATTATGGCCACCTTTGAGGGCATTGTTGATGCTTTTACTGAGAATCTTGCGGAACTGAAGCGTCAGCACGTCTACGTCTGTGCTCGTCGCGGCGGCCCCAATCAGGAAAAGGGCCTTTCGCATTTGCGCAATTTCCTTGCGGAAAATGGTATAGCGCATGATATTCATGATCCCTCCCTTTCGCTGGGTGATATTGCAACACTCGTGACACCACATCTATAGACTATGATCAATATAATACGTGAAAAAGAGGCTAAAATAGTGGTTGCAGGCAACCATACAAAGATCATGCAATCCATTTTGGACTTTGATTATGCCGCAGGGAAAGCTCAGCCGAGTATAGTGGGCATTATTTCAACGGGACGGAAAACCCAAAAGCTCTTCTGGGGTGATGGTGAGGTTCTCATTCCCGTATTTGAAACAGTAGAGTCGTCAAAAAAACTCGGAATAGAGCCAGATTTTCTGCTGTGTATCACTTCAGCCTCGAGCACACCCGTTATGGTTGATGCGTTTTTCACTGCATATCCCGATGCGCTCGGTGCGCACCTCTTTGCTGAAGGCGTGGCAGAGCGTGACGCCTTGTCGATCATTGAAAAATACGGAGATAAGCTCATTGCCGGCCCCTCAGGAGTCGGTCTGTGTATACCGGGAAGCCTGAAATTAGGTGCCGTTGGCGGTATTTTGGGAGAACGGCTTGCACAATTGGGATCCACCCGTGGATCGGTTGCAGTCGTGTGCAGTTCCGGCGGCATGGTCAATGAGCTCATGTATCAGATAGTTGCCTCAGGTTCAGCGATCAGTTTCGCTACTGCTTTCGGTGGCGACCGTTTCCCCATCACTTCTCCACTCGAGTGGATCACAGAAGCCGAACATGACCCTGAAACAAAAGCGATCGTTTATTTCGGCGAGCTCGGCGGACGCGATGAGTACGATATTGTGGCTGCAATCAAGAATAAAGAGCTTACAAAGCCTGTTTTTGCCTATATAGCGGGACGTTTTGAGTCAAAGGATGAGAAGATCCAGTTCGGTCATGCCAAGGCTCTGGCTAAGGCCGAAGATGAAACCGCACAAGCAAAGATGGAAGCGCTCCGCAACGCCGGAGTGCATGTCAGCGATACCTTCGCTGAGTTCATGGCCTCGTTCGCTTCCCTTCCGAAGGATGTTACACGTGTAACAAACGCTCGGGAGTGGACCATGCGCAGAGCTTCTGTACGCCCGACTCATTTTTCTGCTCGAAAATACACTGGGGAACAGGCTCCCAGCTTTACCGAGGCTATTATGCAGCGAATTCTTGGGAAAGAGACGGTTTCACGAGAAACAGTCGCGTTTGTGGATACAATTTTCGCTGAACTTATCGACCATGGGCCTGCGGTCTCTGGCGCAGTAAATACTATGATCACCGCTCGGGCTGGCAGAGATATGGGCGCGAGCATTGCTTCGGGGATCCTCACCATCGGTGACCGGTTCGGCGGTGCGATCAACAATGCGGCAAAAGTGTGGCATGAATCTGTTTCACATGGAACTTCCCCTCTTGATCTTGTAGCAACCTACAGTAAGAATCGAGAATATATTCCTGGGATTGGCCATAAAAAATACAGCATTTATAAACCTGATCCTCGCGTAAGAACGTTTATTGAAGCTGGGAAACAGGCTCTGCGATACGCAAAGCACATGCAATTTGCCGAAGAAGTTGCACGTGAAACATCAAAAAAGCGGGCAAATCTTATATTAAATGTAGATGGAACCATTGCGGCGCTGCTTCTTGACTACCTATCTGAAAAGGAAATGTTCGACGTGGAACAAATTGAAGCGCTGCTTGAAATTGAATTCTTTAATTCACTCTTTATTATTCCCCGAACGGTAGGGTTTGTTGGACACTATCTCGACCAAAAGCGCATAGATGAAGGATTATTCCGGCTCGGCGATGGCGATATCTACGAGTATTAGAGGAAGAAAATAAGGCACACATGAAACCGCCGAGCTTATGGCTCGGCGGTTTCATGTGTGCCAGTACCCGAGTGTACTCTTGGGTTGGGGAAAATTGTTGATAAGTCGGTGGATATGTGTATAAAGGACAGACCTTTATGGTATACTCGTCCTATAATGCAGCCAATATTTTCTTGATATTATTAGGATTGCGTATGCATTAATACTCTAGTTGGATGTAATTTCAGGTTTCACGTGAAACGTCCACGAGCTTACTATGACTCAGTCATACACCACAAAGGAGATTGGAATATTGGGTGAGAAGATCACTGCATTGTTTCTCATGAAACGAGGGTTTACCATTCTGGAACGCAACTACTGGAGAAAATGGGGGGAACTTGATCTGGTTGCCTCAAAAGACGGTATGGTACATTTTATAGAGGTAAAGACTGCTTCATATGAATCGAGAGAAAAGCTTGAGTATGCTGTTTCCCATGAAACATGGCGGCCGGAAGAACGTGTGCATCAGTTTAAGATCCACCAGATACATAAGGCTCTTGAAACATGGACCATGGATAATGCCTTTGAAGGGGAATGGGTCATTGATGTGGCCGCTGTTCGGGTTGTGCCACGTGAAACATACGCGTCCGTACGTTTTATCGAAAATATAGTGCAGGAATGAGCTGCGCAGCTATAAAGGACATATGTCCTTTATAGCGAGGAAGCCAACGGGGGAGTCACGATCTCTTTACCGGCGCCGATATCGTCTTCATCCTGTATCTCGTACTGAATGATCTCTTCAATGATATCTTCAAGGGTGATCACCCCGACGCACGCATCTTCTGTGGTATATACCACCGCCAGGTGTCGTTTTTGTTTAAGCATCCGTGAAAGCACCTCATCAAGCAGCTGATGAGCCCGTACCTTGAGAAATCTTCGTTCGAACGCCGCTTCAGTATCTTTGACCGCAATATCCTCATCCTCAACAAGGAGGTCTTTGGTATACAAAATACCTATGATATTAGCTCTTCTTTTTTGATAGATAGGGTAGCGGGAGTAGCCAAGATTTGCAGCCTCCTCGATAAAAGCACGCGTAAGCCGCTGCTCACAATCAAACATGGCAACCGCATCAAGCGGAGTCATGACCTCAGACACTTTCCGGTGGGAGAATTTCAGTGCGCCGTGCAAAATACGTTCCTCATCGGCATCTATGGGGCTGTGTTCAGATTCCTCATGTTCAGAAATAATGTGCATGAGTTCGTTCTTGCTGTACATGCGCGGCAATTCATTCCCAAGGACCATATCTAAAATATAGGAAATAGGCCATGCAACAGGGTAGAATACGAATATTGCCAGACGCACCAGGGGAGAGGCAAGGGCGCACAACCGCATGGCGTGGCGGGAGAAGATGGCCTGCGGCGTGATCTCTCCAAAGACGAAAATAACTGCCGTAGCAATAAATCCTGCGGCAACACTCTCAAAAAGCGTTCCAAGATAGACCGCCAGGGCGGTGTTCACGGTTACGTTCCCAAGAAGCAGCGTTGTAAGCAACAGATTTCCCCTTTGTCGCAAAGGGTAGATCTTCGCCGCCTGGGTGTCGCCAAGTTCCGCCCGGCGCTTAAGCGTGTGCGGATCGAAGGTAAAAAGCCCAAGGGTCAAGCCGGAGAAGAGGGCCGAGAGGGAAATAAGCACGAGTGCTATAAGGTAGTCCATTGAGGAATATGAAGTATAGCATATTTTGGGGTTTTTGAAGGAGAGGGAGTTTCCTCAACGGGCGGAAAGGCGGGAATCTTTCTCTACGGGAACGGTATAGTCTTCACATCTCATTTCCCAGAGGCTCGTTGCGATATGCTCAGGCTCTTCGATTCCCGGACACAAGCAAAGCAGTTTGCTTGTGCTCCCCGACAAATAATAAAGGCTCTCTTTCGAGAGCCTTTATTATTTGTCGGGGAGCCGGGAATCGAACCCGGACCACACGGTCCCAAACCGCGTACACTACCACTATGCTACACCCCGATGCAGCGAGAGTCGTGGCGTGCGAATGTCAAACGAAAATTATGGCTGGAAGAAAGATTACTTTCTTTTTAGCCATAATTTTCGTTTGATGCACGCTTCGCGTGCAGCACGACATGACCGAGCAAAGAGAGGGTGCACGCTCTGCTTACACCCCGACTTTTTGCCGCAAAATCATACCACTGTAATCTAAAAAATGCGAGTATTTCGAGGCTAATTTTTTGTCTGCTACAATGTGTCGTGTGAATGTAACTGTCGATACATACAACAAAGCAGCCCGAGCGTATGCTGATAAATTTGATACCATTGGCTCACGTCGGACAGATATAGAGCGGGCATTCGCTTTGCGCAATAAGGGTTCAGAGTGTTCGGTTGTTGAGTGGGGTTGCGGTAACGGGCGCGATGCTCAGGTGATCTTGGAATTCACCAGTCGATTCATCGGGATCGATGCATCAGCAGCAATGATCGCGCTTGCAAAAGAGTCTTTGCCGGATGCGGATTTGAGAGTGGCAGACATACGTGCATTTGAAATACCTCAAGACACCGATATTATCATTGCTTTCGCTTCGCTACTGCACCTCAATAAAGAAGCAGTTACGGTGATATTGAGTGAGACCCATCCGCGTATGGCTCAAGAGGGGATAGTGTACATCTCCCTCAAGCGCGCTGGATACGAAGAACGTATAGTCACGGATGAACATGGGCCACGCGTCTTTTATTTCTATGAGCGTAAAGATATTGAGGAAATGATAAGGGGATTGTATGAAGTTATCTGGTACGAAGAACAATTGTTAAAAGGTGTAGAATGGCTTACTGTCGCGTTAAGAAAAAATGACAAATGATCACCCATTATTTCAAGACAATAAAAGATACGGAACTGAAAGTACTCGACGCGGTACGCACCGGCGTATGGACGCATGTGGTTGCGCCGTCTGACGAGGAAGTAGTGCAGATCGCCCAGCAGTATGCGCTTGATGATGCAGTACTTGAGGACGCACGGGACTTTTTCGAGGTGCCTCGCCTGGAGCGTTCTGGGGGATTCACGTATTTCTTCACCAGGTATCCGTTCGATGAAAAGGATGAAGACAGCGGAACAGCGCCGCTTCTGGTAGTGATGGGCGAGTCATTCGTGCTGACTTTTGCGCTCCGCGAAGTGCCACAGTTCAGGCC
Source organism: uncultured Candidatus Saccharibacteria bacterium (assembly GCA_964552045.1). Classification (GTDB taxonomy): domain Bacteria; phylum Patescibacteriota; class Minisyncoccia; order Phycocordibacterales; family UBA918; genus OLB19. The sequence goes on from CAZKFF010000003.1 coordinate 37,238, forward strand.
ATTCATTGAAGGGAAGACCGATGTGGTAACCACGCAAAAGGCAAAGTTCTTCATACAAATAATGGATAGCATCACGCGTTCGTATGAACGTGACCTCGTGAAGTTCCGCAAATCCGTGCAGAAGGACCGGGCGCGGCTGCGCAAGATCGGCTCGCGCGAGATCGAACGTCTGGTGAACTTCGAAAACGATCTCAACGATATCATCACGGCGCTTGTGCCGACCAACAGTTCGCTGCAGCAGATAACCAATGGCAATTACATGCAGCTCTATAACGAGGATGTTGAGCTTATGCAGGATTTGATGATCGCCAACAGCCAGCTTGTGGATTCCGCGCGTTCGGTGCTCAAGACCATACAGAATATTCGCACGGCAGCGGAATCGATCCTAACGCATAAGCTCAACACGACCATCCGCACGCTGACGGTCCTCACGATCCTGCTCACCATTCCCACGATCATCGCGTCGTTGTACGGCATGAATGTGCCGCTTCCGTTCGGCAATCACCCGTATGCATTTTTCTTTGTTATGGGGGCTATTCTTGCAGCAGTAGGAATGACGGTTCTGTTGTTCAGACATCATAAATGGCTATAGATACCATGCAACAAGTCATTTTCATCCATGGGGGAGAGGCGTTCAGTGATTACGGCGTATTTTTGGAATATCTTAAGAATGAGACAATTGATCCCTATGAGAAGCCGTCAAAGCGCTGGCATAAGGCGTTGCCTGAGGATCTCGGTGACACATATGAGGTATTTCTGCCCCAGATGCCGAACGCAGAAAATGCTCACTATGCTGAATGGAAGATCTGGTTTGAAAAGTATATTCCGGTCCTGCGCGACGGAGTGATTCTGATCGGCCATTCGCAGGGCGGATACTTTTTGGTGAAATACCTCACAGAAAACGGGTTCCCCGTCTCCATCAAAGCACTGTATCTGGTTGCTGCGCCATTTGAGGCTGATACCTTCGAAGGCGGGGAGGACGGCGGCGACTTCGCATTCGATACATCCCGTGTTCCAGAATTGCAGAATATGGCTGAAAACATAGGCATTTTTCACTCAAAAGATGATTTCGTCGTGCCGTATGCGCATGCCCTGAAGTATGGAGAGGCGCTTCCGCAGGCCAAACTTCGCCTGTTTGAAGACCGGGTCCACTTTTGGCAGGAGTCGTTCCCTGAGCTTATTGCGGACATCAAAGCGTTGTAGCTCAGCATGGCTTCTGCTTCGGGACATTATGCAAAAGAGCTTTGATTTTTGAGGTTTTTTGGCAGTTGCACACAGGATTCTCGTGTAAGAAAGGAGTATTCACCCCGTCTTCACGTATAATGGTTCACATATGCGGCGTAGCGAGAGCAAAGACAGCATAAAAGTGGGCCACGAAGAGCGTTTTTTGAAAGCTTTCGAGGAATATAGTGATGCCTTGTTCAGGCACGCATTTCTCCGTATAAGCGATCGCGAACGGGCTATTGATGTCGTCCACGATACATACACAAAGGTGTGGTCGTATGTGCGTTCGGGACACGATATCGAGTCGTTCAGGCCTTTTTTGTATAAAGTGCTCAACAATCTCATTATTGACGAGTACCGCAAGACCAAAGAAGCCTCACTGGACGCGCTGTTCGAGATCGAGGGAGTGGATGAAGGATCATTCGATGATCTGACCTCCGACAATGTTGAATCACTCGCTGCAACGCTGGACGGGAAACAGGCGTTTGCAATGCTCGAAGAGCTTCCAGACACCTATCGTGAAGTGCTCATTCTCAGATTTGTCGATGAACTTGGTCCAAAAGAGATCAGCAACCTCATTGAAGAATCTGAAAATGTCGTCTCGGTACGTCTGCACAGAGGACTTCGGCTACTGAGAGAGCGTATCGAAGCCCGAGAGAAAGAAATCGAAAAGGGACGCACAAAGAAAACATAATTTTATAATGAAGCGTTTTAGCGAACAATTTAAGAAACAGTCCGATTCCATCAGCATGAAGGCGTCGGAGCGGAATGCGCTTAAGGAGCGCGTGCTCTCGTATATGGAGTATCATCCGCTTCCGCTGGAGTTGCAGCAGGCGGCAACGGCGACACGGAAGGAATACATTGCTTCCGAGCCGTTCCGTGCGCTTCACCTGAATTCCCTGTATGTCCGCAGTTTGGCGGGCGTGTTCGCCGTGGTGATGATCGTCGGCGTGCCATTTATCGCAGAACGGTCTATGCCCGGAGATGTGCTCTATCCGGTGAAAGTGCAGTTCAATGAGGAGCTTCGATCCTCTCTTTCGCTTTCACCGTATGCGAAGGTCGCGTGGGAAACCGAGCGCCTAGAGCGGCGGCTTGCTGAGGCCCGCCTGCTCGCAAGCGAAGGCAAGTTCACTCAGGAGGCTGAAGATAAGGTCGCGCAGGCGGTGAAGGATCATACCGATGCGGCACAGCGGGAGATCGCACAGATACGGCAGAATGACAGCGACGAGGCGGCCATCGCAGAGATCACGTTTGCATCCGCTCTGGCCGTGCAGACCGAAGTGCTCGAAGGACATCTTGAGAAGGACAATACAGACAACAACAGCGACGGTTCAGTTGCGGCAATCGCACAAGTGGTAGCAGAAGCCCGCAATACCGCAGTAGCAGCACAGAGCGACGCCCATCCTTCGTACGCGAAGCTCCTGGGGCACGTTGAAGCGGAATCAACGCATGTGTATGAACTCTTCGCGTCGGTAGAAAACGATGCTTCGCGCGAAGAGGTGGAGGACGTGAAGCGCCGTATCGCGGATATCGAGCGGAAAGTGGCGCAGGCAGCAGCCATCAAAGACGGCAAAGCCGCCGATGCGGAAGCAGTCGCACCGGCTCTTATGTCCACGATGTCGTCTGCAGCGACAGATACGAGCACATCGACTCTCCCGGAAGAAACCGCTTCGTCTGCTTTGGATACTGCACAGGAGGAAGCTCCGATGAAAAAGGAAGCGGTGCCTGAAGAAGCGGTCTCTGAAGCCGATGCGGAAGCGGAATCCATAGCCCTGCTGCGTTCTGCGCTCACTGATATCCAGAAACTGTTGAGCTATATGACTCATATTGATGTGCGTGAGAATGTTTCGATCGAAGAACTGGTGCCCATAACGCTGACCCCGCAGGAAGAGGCTGAAGCCTTCACAGAACTGCTCAATAAGACCGTCGCCATACAGGAGGAGGTCGGCGCGCGCGAGGTGAAGCCGCAGCAGCTTGAAAAGATAACGGCAGGACAGCAGGAGCTCGAAATACAGATAGCGGAAGCAGTCGCCCGTATGGAAGCAGGCGATACTGAAGGGGCATATGCACAGCTTGAAGAGGCGTACGCACTCGCTTCTGATCTTGATGCGCTTACGAAACATGCTCCGCTGAAGGAGGCTCCGGTTCTGGAGGCACAGGAAGGGACATCAACTCCAGAAGAAACTCTGCAATAGAATCCTTTAAACAAAGCGTACAATACGCTTTGTGTTTTATATGAAGAACGGGGACAGAAATTGTTGACAGCGTATGTGTGGGGTGTATATTCAGGGAATGGTAGATATGAGTTTAGTTAGCTTGTTTGCGTTCACCGCAGCATACCTTCTATGGAATCTAAAGGATGTCATCATCCCCGCGTTCTGTACGGTTGGCGTGCGCAAGTAAGTTTGTGAAAAATAAAACGCCGGCCTTACAGGCCGGCGTTTTATTTTTCACTTTCATTGTTCGAAGTGCCAGTTTGTTCGTGCAACATGGCGGTACTCCGAACCGTGAACCCGGTCGGTGTCGTACCTCACAAGGAGGACGGATGCGGCAAATGCAGTACACAAAGGGGAATACTATGTCTAAGGATACTCCAGGCGGGGACATACCCTCATCGGAGGGCAGCGTCTCGTTCGATCACCTGCTGACAGCGGGAGGCCTGTGCAGCGACGGGGAAGACTTCCCGCGGGGATACCCTCCTCTTTCGGGGGTATATCGGGAATCACGCGGCCGATGCTGGGATTTCGACAGCGTAGGGCGAGCGCTGACCATTGCAGGCGGGCGGAAGTGAGTTTGGGGGACGCATACGTGCGTCCCCGCTTTTGTGTCTGTCTTCATTTGACTCTTCAGCTCGGGGAAGATACAGTAGACACATGCATACCGCATACACAGCATCATATTACTTCTTTTGGTTTAGAAGCGGGGAGACCCGTGGTGCGTTTGTGAGTGCGTAAGTACAAAATCAGAAAACCGCCGCGCGTTTCCCTGAGAGGAACGCGCGGCGTTTCTTGTTTGTGTTCCGAGCAAAGCACGCACCATTTGTTTTGCTCGGTACGCAAGTATCGAAAAACCGCCGCGCTTTGCGTGGAAGGGTATGTACATCAATGGAGAACAGCTATGGCCTATGCATGTGCGCTCAACGGCAATGCGCCGCTTGACCCGCCCCAAACGGATGCGGTTCAGGAGGAGTGTACACTCGAATGGTTCAAACAGCGGCTTATCGAGGCCGGTGTGAGTGGCCTCCACATCACGTGGGGCAACTACAGGGAGGAATTCCCCGAGGTTCCGAAGCACCTCATGCATGCGTATCTGCATCATCGCAGACGTCTCCTGCACAGGCAGGCGCTTGCACTCGCAAAGGAAGGATATGCTGCGCTCGAAGAGCATCCTTTTGCTCTGTGAACGCACCAAGGCGCGCACTCTGCGCGCCTTTATCTGTGGCTTTTGAAGCTGTACATACCAAAAAATGCGCTCACAGAAGAGACGCATTTTCGGTCCGGTTCCGTACCCCTACGGCACCGTAGAAAAGAACAGATTTTGTCGACAAACGTGCCCCTTCGATCGGAGCACGAAGTGATATCTTAACTAATGATGAGTTCAGTGGCAAAAAATGCCTGTGCATAGCGCTACAGTTGCTGCTGGAGCACAAGCTGCAGGAATGGTACGAGCGTATCTTTGAACACCTGCGCACGGTAGGGGAGATCACCGCTTATGTTCTGCAACAGTGAGAATCCGGTCTCTTCCTTGATGGTGCGGTCAATATACGACAGTGAAAGCGCGCGCAGGCTTCCTTCGCCGAACTCCGCATCATCACCCTTGGTACTGATGATGCCGATGGCGTTGCCGTGCGCATCGACCACCGGGCCGCCGGAGGAGCCGTGTTCGCCGATCTGCGAGCCGCGAATGGTGAATATATCGACGTAGTTGGATGCAAAGGTCATGAGATCACCGATGGTCGTGGTTGCCTGCTTGGGGACAAGCGGGGCAGTGATGTCATGCACAAGCGCCTGTGCAGGGTAGCCGGTGGCAAAGACCTCGGTATCGACGATATTGAGCTTGAGAAGGTCAGTGTCGAACGGAAGGGCGGCGAATTTGCCGGGCATGGGTTTGTTGTTGAGTGCAGCGGTCACATACAGAAGCGCGTAGTCGCGTTCGCCGGTACCCTTCGGAGCAGCGTCGTTTATGAGCTGTGCATGGTCACGTATCCATGCCGGTGAGATGTACAGAAGCTCCGCCTCGTACTGCGGTGTCGCTGGATTGCCGGTACGGATGACGCACTGCGCCTGTCCCATAACGCCCTCAAGGAGCAAAAACTGGGCAACATGGGCATTGGTGAGGATGACGCCGTCAGTATCAATGAAGAATCCTGTGCCGGTGGTCGTTTTGGTATAGGTGTCGGTGCTGAATGAGCAGTAGATATTGACCAAGGCCTCAAGCGCTGTTGCGGGAGCGGTCTCTGGGTCGATACTTCCTACGATCGAAGCCTTCTGATACGCCGCATTCTTGATGAGTATATCGGGGATGCCTTGGAGCCTGGATTCAACCTGTGCCAGACGCTGCGTGGTCTGCGCTGTGTGCGTCTGTGGTGCTCCGGGCACGAGTGCCTGCAGCTGCGCTGCTGCGCTTCCTGACAGGGCCAGATAGCCACTGAGTATCGCCACGGCAAGATCGAGCAGGAATTGCATGGTTACTGCAGTATAGCAAAATAGCCTAGAAATTCAGAAGAATAAGTGCTAGAATGGCGCGCACCAATTGCTGAATTAAGCAATCAACTGCGGGTGTGGTTTAGTGGTAAAACGACTGCCTTCCAAGCAGTAGTCGGGGGTTCGATTCCTCTCACCCGCACACATATGTTCCAGAAAAAAGCCCGTCAAGGGCTTTTTTCTTTGGAACATAGTGTGCGGGTGAAGTAACCTGCTGGGAGCAGGTTACGTGAGGAATCGAAAAGGTTGACTGCTATTTTGTGACGGAGGATACAAAATAGCGACAACCTGTACTGATCCTGTAAGGATCGATTCCTATAAAATGAGTGATAAAATGTGCTTATGAACACAGAGCCTAAGAAATATATATTTCATGTAGAGCCTGCAATTGCTGCCATAACACCATACGGGATGGCCACTATCTCCGAGGACTTATTCAAAATGGCTTCTTATTTTGAAAATGATAACAAAATATCACTTGCACAGTATTATATTTACTGTGCATCTATGGAAATCGGATTAAAGGCGGCAATTCTTGCTAGAGATTGCACAAAAGAGAGCAAGGAAACGATTAAAAATTTTGGACACAACTTACATACTGTAAAAAATAAATTTGAAGATTTGTACGACCCAATTTGGGATAAAGATGATATAAAAGCTATTGAGAAAATTAATCCTTTTTTCAAAGATAAAGATTTAGAATACTTTAAGATTAATGTAATGGGTGAAATGTTAAAAGGGTTAAAACAGTTCCCGTCTCTTGACTCGATAGAAAATGCTGCCCGGAAAGTAAATCAGTTTGTGAATCAAGAAAAATTCTTTATTAACGCCAAAACGTCTCAAAAACCAGGTAAAGGATTTATAAATTTTGTATAAAACATGACCCCTCACATCTCCCTCATCACCCTCGGCGTTTCCGACCTTCCAAAATCAACCGCCTTCTACAAAGCACTCGGTTTTCCTGCTGAGGGCGACGGGGAAGGGGTGACCTTCTTCAAGCTCCAGGGCACCTGGCTCTCGCTCTTCCCAAAAGAGGAACTCTCCAAAGACGCACAGACACCAATGGGTACAATTGCGCCCACATTTTCACTTGCACATAATGTCGCAAGCAAAGAAGCGGTACACGAAGTCATTGAGCTTGCTCGGAGTATCGGAGCTGTAATCATAAAGGAACCGCAGGATACCTTCTGGGGAGGATACGCCGGGTATTTCAAAGATCCCGACGGGTATCTGTGGGAAGTTGCCTGGAATCCGTTTATGGATCTCACCTAACATAAACCCCCGGACAAGCCGGGGGTTTTTCACTTGCGAAAGATAGTTTCGCCGATCCTGACCGCATTTACGACATGCTCCGTACCGTATCGCATTAATGCGAAGGCGATGCCGATATAGCGGATGGGTCGTGACTTGAATCTGCTGTGGAGTGTGATCAGGAAGTGGAGGGCTTCCAGCTCGATCGTCCATTGGCGCAGGGTTTCCCGCACAAGTTCCGCGTCATAGATCCTCATCAGCTCAATGAGCTGATGTATGGCCATTTCTTCGACATAGGCGAGCTTAGCTTCGTCTGAGGCACCTTCGTATTTCTCCTTCAGTTCGACGGCGGTCTTCGCTATCATTCGTGAAAGGATGTGTTTGATAAGACCCTTGCGTGACTGGTTCACTTTCGTAGCTCCAAGAACGGTTTACCGTACTCAATCATAGTCCCGTCATAAAAGCAAAAAGCCCCGGCTAAGGGCTTTCTGCTTTGTGATGGGAAATAGCGGGAATTACTCCTTGTATTTCCACATAGCGTAATACCTCCGCTACGTGTGTCAGTATAGCAGATTTCAAAACGGAATGGGAAGAGTGCACATCCTGTTCATAACTCGGACACAAAAAAGCTGCGGTGTACCGCAGCTTTTTTGTGTGGGGAGTGATTATTTCACCGCATCCTTCAGTGCTTTCGCAGCACGGAACTTTGGAACGCGCATTGCTGGAACTTCGATGGTTTCACCAGTGCGGGGATTTCGTGCAGTTCTCTTGTTGCGCATCTTTGCTGAGAAGATACCCAAGCCCGCGATCGATACTTCCTGTCCTGCAACAAGCGTATCAACAATGGATGAGAGTACTGTCTCTACAGCCTTTTCAGCATCAGCTTTTGTGACGCCCAGCTCTTCATGCACTTTGTTAATGATGTCTGCCTTATTCATAATTCCATTATTATTCTAAATGGCGAGTAAAGTGTGCTTTGGCTCCGGGTGATGCAGAGATGAGACTGTTCTCATTCCGTTGTTCGCCGCAGAGTACGTTTTTGCATCAGCTTGAATTCTGATACGGTGCCTTATTAAATGGCTTCAAATAATTATATAGCAAGGTTTTTTACCTGCAATGACTTGTAAACTGAACAATATGTGTTGTAGTGAACAGTTCAAAAGACGCTGCACCGGTTGTGGTATGATGGCGGACATATGAAGATTGGCGTCATGGGGGCACAGGGCAGCTTTTCAGAGAAAGCAGGCGAGCAGTATATCGCACAGCAGGCGCTTAAAGACGGAGAAATCATCCCGCTTATCAGCGCCGAAGCGGTGCTCGATGCGGTTGAAAATGGGGCTTGCGATAAGGGTATTTTCCCGATTGAGAACTCAAATGGAGGTATTGTCATAGAGGCGGTCCATGCTATGGCCAGGCACAAGTTCGCCATTGAGCGCATGTTCGAGCTCGATGTCCATCATATGCTTCTGGTAAAGCCCGGTATAACCGCTGCACATATAGCAACGATCGCATCACATGATCAGGCGCTGAAGCAGTGTCGTATGTACCTTAAGCGTGTACATCCTGATGCAGAGATCGTGCCGTACGCGGATACCGCCAAAGCAGCCGCAGATCTGGCAGAGGGGGTATTGCCGGACACGACTGCGGTCATTGCCCCGCGCGGATGCGCTTCCCTCTACGGTCTTGATATTCTCGAGGAATCAATACAGGATCTGAAGTTCAACTACACAACGTTCGTGGTTGCAGTGAAGCTATAGAAGGCAGGAACTGTGCAAAAAGCGGCGGAGGCTTCGCCTCCGCCGCTTTTTGTGGTGTATTTTTAACGTGCGTAACTGATGACGCGGGTCTCCCGTATGACGTGCACTTTTATCTCTCCCGGATAGCGGAGCTGCGCTTCGATATTGAGCGCGATCGTGCGCGCTAGTTCGTTGCTTTCAAAGTCAGACAGCAGAGCCGGATTGACCAGGACGCGTATCTCACGCCCGGCTGCGATCGCAAATGCCTTTTCAACGCCCGCAAGACTTGTAGCGATTGATTCAAGCTCAGTAAGGCGCTTGATGTAGTTCTCAATGGAATCGCGCCGTGCGCCGGGACGTCCTCCTGAAAGCGCGTCGGCGACCTGGACGATGATTGCCTCCGGCGTCTCATATGGATACTCTTCGTGATGCGCGCGCATAGCCAGGATGACTTTCTCATCAACGTTGTATTTCTGGAGGATGCGAATGCCGATCTCAACGTGCGTGCCTTGCACTTCGTGGCTCACAGTCTTGCCGATGTCATGCAAGAGCGCTCCGGCGCGTGCAACCGCCACATCAGCGCCGACCTCTTCGGCGATCATTGCCGCGATGTGCGACATCTCAACAGAATGAGCGAGCACGTTTTGTCCATAGCTCGTTCGGAAATGGAGACGGCCGAGAATGGTGACCAGGTCGGGGTGCAGATTCGGTACATTGGCCTCGTACGCTGCCTTCTCCCCCATTTTGCGGATGGTGGCACCCACTTCTTTGCGCGCGAGTTCGACCGTTTCCTCGATCTTCGCCGGCTGGATGCGCCCGTCTTTAAGCAGCATTTCAAGCGCCGTGCGCGCGATCTCGCGGCGGATCGGATCGAATGATGAGAGGGTGATGTAGCCGGGGGTTTCATCAATGAGCACATCAACGCCCGTAGCGCGCTCGAACGCGCGCACGTTGCGCCCCTCCTTGCCGATGACCTTTCCTTTGAGGTCGTCGCTTGGGAGTTCGACGTTCGCCGTCATGATGTTGGTCGGCATGTTGTTGCCAACCCGGTGAATGGCCGCAAGGAGGATGTTCTGCGCTTTCTGTTCGTATGCTTCGTCATTCTGCAGCGCGAGCTTCTGTATGCGCGCAGCAAGATCCTCGGAACGCTCCTCCTCCATCTTATGGACGACCAGTGCATACGCCTCATCCCGGGAAAGGCTGGCCATCTCTTCAAGCTTCGCGTCGATCTCGTTGCGGCGTTCGTCGAGTCTTCCTTTGATCTCCTTGACCTCGTCGATCTTCGCACGGACCGCTTCCTTTTCCGAGTCGAGGGTGATCTGGCGCTCATCAAGAAGCTCCTCTTTCTTTTCAAGGCGCTCTTCCTTCCGCTTGATGGTATCCTCCGACTCTTTGAGGATCTTTTTTGCTTCTTCCTCGATCTTCTCAGCTTTCGCTTCAGCCTTTTCGACGATCTTCAACGCTTTTTCCTCCGCCTCGAGCTCACGTTGCTTCAGCTCAAGCTCTACCGATGATTTTTTTGAAAGCGCATGCAGGTAACGCAGATAGTATCCAGAAGCTATGCCGATAAGTAGTGCTGCAGCGAGTGCTGACAGTAGTATCAAGAGTGGCATATGGTGTATCTATGGTAATAATGACAGTGGAAACCGTGACCGAAATACTGTTATGAAGAACAGTATCAGAAGAGCTCTCTTTAGGGAAGACCTAAAAAAGCGCGGAAGGCTGTGCCTTCCGCGCTTTTTTAAACCGATTTTTACGCATCCACCTCATCAACGAGGGTCTATTTGTGTACTTCGTCGATCAGCGCAGATTACTACGCTTGCTTTACTCGCTAAGTACCTGCTGCCCTGCCTCGCGGTTCGTCGCATGGGAAGGGCTCCCCACAGCGCTCCGGACCCTCATTGATGAGGAGAATAGAAAATAAATTATTTATGTACCTCATCAATGAGGCCATATTTCTTGGCTTCCTGCGCATCCATGAAGAAGTCCCGGTCTGTATCCTTCTCGATCTGCGCAAGCGGCTTTCCTGATGCTTTTGCAAGCATTCGGTTCAGACGTTCACGTGTCTTGAGGATATGCCGTGCGGTTATTTCAATATCGCTTGCCTGTCCCTGTGCGCCACCCCACGGCTGATGGATCATGATCTCGGCGTTCTGCAGAGCAAACCGCTTGCCTGGCGCTCCCTGCGAAAGGATGATCGAGCCCATTGACGCTGCCATACCCACGCAGACCGTCGCAACATCGGGCTTGATATGGTTCATGGTGTCCACGATGCCCAAGCCCGCTGAGACGCTGCCGCCGGGCGAGTTCACGTAGAGCGAAATATCCTTCTTAGGATCCTCAGCTTCAAGGAACAAAAGCTGGGCGATGACCAGATTTGCCATATGATCGTCGATCGGTCCGGTTACAAAGATGATGCGCTCTTTCAGCAACCGTGAAAAAATGTCGAACGCGCGTTCCCCCTGCTGTGTTTTCTCGACCACCATAGGGACGAGAAAATCGTTTATGTGTGATTGTTTTTCCATAATGCTTAATTAATTCTATCGTGACTGCACAGTGTGTAATGTAACAGATAGCATGGGCAAAAGGAAGACGAGCCTTCGCAACGGCTGTGTTTGTCATTTTGGACAACTCGACTATAGTAGGAGGAGAAACGTTCCATGGGAGGTTTGTATGGGAACAATGATCATTTCCGTGGTATTCATGCTTGTGTTCTGGGGAGGCCTCGTCTTTTTCCTGGGAGAGGCGATCATTCTCTCCTTCGTGAAGGGGCAGGAGCTCCTCCTCCGGCGTATGAGCGTCTTCGATCACCACGAATACTACAGGCGGAGCTTTTTCGAGAAGATCGGGTCGATCTTCATCTACAGCAATCTGCGGATGAAGATCATTCTGTGCGCGCTTGTGTGCGTGTACATTGTGCTCTCGGCGCTGGTGAGTGTCACCGACAGCGCGGTCTCGATCCTCGAGCAGCTGCAGGCATTCTCCGTCCCATATACTTAAGAAAAACGGCGCCGCTGGCGCCGTTATCTTATAATTTTTCAATTTCCTTGAGGTCTTTGTCGGGAATGTAGAGGATCGCCAGGCCGATGACGACCCCCGCTGCTGCGGTGATGAGGTGTTCACCCTCAAAAAAGACGAGGTCAACTTCGTCGAGCAGATGCCAGATGCCGCGCCAGATCAATACGAGCCCGAGTACGACCGTTAGATTCTTTGTAAAATACCGCACGGTTGCCATGCGTGTCCGTTGTGATTTTCTCATGCATACATGATACTACAGGTGCGTTTGCGCAATAGAAAAGACCCGCACTGCGGGTCAGTTTCCTATTGTTTCTCGAGCATCTGCATGACCGCTTCGTTTGTCATGACTGATGCCACGTAGACACGGACTCGCGCAGTATCGGCGTCTTTGTACTGCTGAAGCAATTGGTCAACTTGCGCGTCAAGTTGTGCTTGATCGGGCGTGATGTTTTCTTTCTTCGCAATTTCATTGAGCACCAGTTGGAGCTTTGCACGCTTCTCTGCAGCCGGCGCCCACTCCTTCTTGAGGTCTTCCTTGGTCTTTTTGATGTGGCCGAGGTAGTCCTCCATTTTGAGGTTCGCGCGTGCGAGGTCTTCATTCATCTGTCCGAACATTTGCTCGAGTTCAGAATCGATGAGTACCTGGGGAAGATCAACCTTGGTCTCGGCAATGATCTGGTCAGTGATCTTCGCACGATGTGCTGCTGTAACGTCCTGCTTCTTCTGGATAGACAAATGTTCGCGGATCTTTGATCTGAAGTCTGCAACTGAGGTGAATTGACCCTCTTGTCCAAGCCCGTTGACATACTCATCAGTGAGCTCTGGCAATTCCGAGTCCCGCACTGCACCCTCCTCGTGGTCGTGGTCGTGGTCGTGGTCGTGGTCGTGGTCGTGGTCGTGGTCGTGGTCGTCAATAGGGTTGCCGTCTTCGTCATGAGCCGGGCCTTCGTGCACGGTTCCGTCGGCGTGGGTGTGCGTTTGTCCCGCTTTGTTCTGGAGCCGCTCGTAGGCGAGCTTCTGGCGAAGAATATCCTTGATCTGCGTCTCCACTTCCTCGTCTGTTACTTCTGTAGTCTCCTTGCCTTTGTTGGCTTCTGCCGCGATCTTCTTGAAGTCCGGCAGCTCGATCGTCGGTAGAACGGCGACAGTCGCTGTGAATCCCAGAGGATTGCCCTCTGCGATCTTCGTGATGGCAATCTGCGGGTAGCCGATCGCGTCGATCGTGTGTTCGCGGAGTATCACCGGGTATACCTCATTGAGCGCACGCTGCGCCATCTCGTTGAGGACGGTCATCTCTCCCACCTGCGCAACCACCATCTTCTCTGGGATATTTCCTTTGCGGAATCCCGGCAGCTCCATGTTTTTACTCAGCGACTGCAGTGCGCTCTGTCGATGTTTTACAAGCTCAGCAAAAGGGATCTCGCCCTCGATCTTCACCTGCGATCCTTCTTCTCGTGTTATTTTGAATTGTGTAACGAAATCCATGTGTGGTTGATGAAATAGTACAGGGGGTAGTGTACCTATATACGAAGAAAAAGCAATAAAAAAAGCCGGGGTACATCCCCGGCTTTTTTTATTGCAGTATTTCAGCTTCAATGGCCGGTATCTCCTGGTTGAGGGTATCGAGCCGTGTGGCGTCGATATCTGCCTGTATCGCTTCCAATTCGTCCGATGGACTCAATGCTGCCGCTGTTTCCACATCACTCTCAGCATTGGTGCTTTCTGGTTCATTGTTCTCCTCTGCTGTCGGACGTTCAGTATCCTGCGTCGGCACGGGAGACATCTCAGTTTGCATTGATCGGCCCCAGAGGTACAGTCCGCCGAGTATAAGCATGAGTACCAATACGAGAACGCCCAGTATGACGCCTAAGTGTGACGGCTGCTCGGTCTGTGCATTCTCTCCAAACTGTTCCTCCGGCATTTTGAACCCATTTTTTGAAATTTTGTCGTTCATAGATAGTGTGTAGTTTAGGGATTAATTGGAAGTAAGGGGATCGACAGGTCGTGTCATTGAGGCATTATTTTCCTTCTCTCTAAGGTCGCGGGCGGTATTGGTGATCAGCTCTTGTGCGCTTTCAAGCACTGCTTTTGCTTCAAGGAAACTGTCCCGGACAGCAAACCACTGCAATACGAATTCGCGGGCATTGACGAATTCTGTGATGCGTACGTCGATATTGTTCATCTGCTCCTTAGCTGCAGTGACGTTCTTCTTCGCCTCTTCAATGTAGAAACGCTCGTCTGTTGTGGTGACGCCGGCGAGTTCGAGCTTCACCATGCGTGACTCAAGCCGCTGCAGGATATTTTCGAATCGTGCGATGACTGACTCGGTCCGGTTCGCCATGTTTGAGGATAGATTGATCACACGGGTCTTTTCTGCTTCAGTGAGAGGGGGCACGTAGTCCGCAGTCTCCTGCGCGAACGCGAATGTCGCTGCAGATAATGCAGCTAATGCCATCATTCCTATAAGTGCTAACGATATTTTTTTGCTGTGCATATTTTTTAAACCGGTTAAGTGCTCCGTAAAATGTACCTATAGTATAGCCCCGTAACACGTACGTGTTACGGGGCTATACACAGTATGCATGGGCGGTCTACTTCTTTGATTCGTACATGTGCCGGCTCCGTTCGAACGCTTCCTGTGCGGAAACTGCATTGTGCCACTCCCCGACAGTCACTTCCTTTTTCTGCACTTTCTTGTACGTCTCGAAGAAGTGACTCATTTCTTTAATGAAGTGCGGATTGATATCGTCGAGATCCTTCACTGTTTCGAACCGAGGATCATCAACCGGCACGGCAACTACCTTGTCATCCCGCTCGCCGCCGTCGATCATCTCCATGATAGCCACCGGCCGTGCCTTTACGAGAATGCCTGGAGCAAGCGGATACGTGGTGAGGAGCACCACATCAAGCGCGTCGCCGTCATCAAACAGCGTCTGCGGCACGAATCCATAGTCAAACGGATAGTCCTGGGCTGTGTGCATCACACGATCAAGCGCGATAATGCCCGTTTCCTTGTCGATCTCATATTTGTTCTTAGAGAACTTGGGAATCTCGATGATAACATTCATCTCCTCTTTGCTGCCTGCAGGAATGTCGTGTAATAGGTTCATATATATGTGTTAATGCGATAATGACAGAGCATATCATAGACTATGATTCTGTTAAGGCAAAAAGCGCGGCCCGTAGGGCCGCGCTTTCCTTATGTATTTTTTTGATCCTCCGCTTCTTCGATGGCTTCTTCAGCTTCTTCAGGAGTATCCACAGCGCTCGATTCTCCGAGGCCGAGTGCATCACGGTCGCGTGTTTCGTCGTTAAACACCTCGAGGTCAGGCTTTTCTGTGGTGCTGTCTTCGCGTTCAAGTACGTCCTGATCCTCCGTGTCTTCGGACACCGCCTCTTCAGTTCCGCCGACCGAGACGATATCAATCTTCCAACCGGTAAGCTTTGCGGCAAGGCGGACATTCTGCCCTCCGCGGCCGATGGCAAGCGACTGCTGATCGGGTGCGACTTCCACACGCGCGTGTCCGCGTGCGTCGTCTGCGCCTTCTTTGTCGCCCGGTTCGGCCTCAATGACGACATTGAGCACCTGTGCAGGCGATAGTGCGTCTTCAATGAACGTCACCGGATCCTCAGACCACTCGATGATATCGATCTTTTCGCCGCCGAGCTCGCTCATGACCGTTGAGACGCGCACTCCGCGCTGTCCGACGAGCGATCCGACCGGATCAATATGCTCGTCATGGGCGAACACCGCGATCTTTGAACGCGCTCCCGCTTCACGAGCGACCGCTTTTATTTCTACTGCGCCGTTCTGCAGCTCGGGAGTCTCAAGCGTGAAGAGACTCCTCAGGAATTCCGGATGCGAACGCGAGAGCTTGAGGAATATCCCCCGTGGTGTTTCGTCGACGGTAATAAGCGACGCACGGATGCGTTCTCCCGGTTTGAACCGCTCGCCGGGGATCTGCTCATCATAGGGCATCACACCGGTGACGCGGCCGAGATCGACATAGAGATTGCCGCGCTCAAAGCGCTGCACATGTCCGATGACAATATCGCCCTCCTTCTGCCCGAATTCTGCAAGCGCCGATTCCTTCTCAGCTTCGCGGATCTTCTGAATGATGACCTGCTTGGCGGTCTGTGCAGCGATGCGTCCGAAATCGTCCTTGCTTTCAAGCGGGAATACGAGCTCGTCGCCGAGCTGCACGTCCTTCTTTATGAGGCGGGCGCTTTCGATCATGATGTGCTTTTCCGGATCGAACCGCACTTTCCGCTCCCCGTCAGCAACCGGGATCTCGTCCTCGGTCTCGGTGCCCTCATCTTCCTCGTCCTCTGCCTTGAGCATGGATTCATCGACGACGATCTTGATCTGGTCGAATGTCGTCGTTCCGGTTGACAGGTCAAATGCCGCACGGACGATCTGTCCGCGCTTTCCGTACTCTTTCTTGTATGCGGTCGCAAGCGCCTGTTCGATAGCGTCCATCATCTTCTCGCGTGAGATGCCGCGCTCTTCTTCCATTTCGCTCAGAACCGAGTTGATCACTTTTAGGTCAAACATATGTATGTGTACGGGGGTATGCCCCCTTAAATGCTAATTGCCTTAAAAGAGAGCGCGGCCCATCGGGCCGCGCTATCAGTAAGTAGCATCACTCTACCGCCCGGCTCATTTTTTGTCAAAAGAGGACAACGTGTGCATTTCTTTTTGCATATTGATGCGGCGTAGTGGATAACAGATCAGTGAGCGGACCATGCTCGTGAGGTATACTAAGTTTAAGAAAAATTTTCTTGGAGGTCTTTTATCTATGCGAATACAGGATGAGCAACTCAAGCGATTCATAACCGACTCAGGTTTGGTACCTAAAGCCGACCTCGCAACCGCAGAGAAGATCGCGAAGGAGGAGAAACGCACGCTTGCGGAGGCGCTCATAGCCGGTGGCCACATCACCGAAGACGACATGCGTAAGGTGGAGTCGTACGTGCTCGGCATTCCGTTCGTGTCGCTGAAAGGAACGAAGATCGATTTCGATATTCTCTCCATGATCCCCGAGCCGGTTGCGCGCAACCACAATATCATCGCGTACAAGAAGAACGCTGATTCGCTTGAGGTTGCGATGCTCGATACTGCCGATCTGCCAGCGATCGACTTCATTAAGAAGAAAGTGGGCCTTAAGATCTATCCGCGCCTGACCGATACAGAATCCATGCGCGATTCGCTCCGCCAGTACCAAAAGACGCTCAAGGACGAGTTTGGCGACATCATCATGAAAGAGACCTCCGCGCTTAAGGTCATCGCACAGGAAACAGGCGAGGAAGCGTCTGAGGCGGATCTGAAGAAAATGGCCGAAGATCTGCCGGTTGTTCGCATTGTTGATACGCTTTTGCGGCACGCGATCATCCAAGGGGCGTCTGACATCCATATCGAGCCCATGGAGAACGAGGTTCTGGTACGGTACCGCATCGACGGCATCCTCCACGACGCGATGACGCTTCCGAAACATGCTGCTTCAACGATCGTGGCGCGCCTGAAGGTGCTTTCCAATCTCAAGCTCGACCAGAAGCGACTGCCGCAGGACGGCCGCTTCAAGATGGAGATGGACGGTCAGAAGGTGTCGTTCCGCGTGTCAGTGCTCCCGATCTTCTTTGGAGAGAAGGTGGTTATGCGCCTGTTGCGCGAGAACCGCTCGGGCTTCACGCTTGAAGGCATGGGCTTCCATGGTATGACGCTTGAGCGCCTTCATGACGCCATGAAGCAGACCACCGGCATCATCCTCGTGACGGGACCGACCGGGTCGGGCAAGACCACAACACTCTATACCGTGCTTGACCTTCTTAATACGCCCGAAGTGAACATATCGACCATTGAGGATCCAATCGAGTACCAGATGCCGCGCATCAACCAGACACAGGTCAAGCCGGATATCGGGTTCACATTTGCAAACGGACTGCGCTCGCTTATGCGCCAGGATCCGGACATCATCATGATCGGGGAGATCCGTGATCAGGAGACAGCGAACCTCGCCATCAACGCGGCGCTTACCGGACACCTGGTCCTGGCTACCGTGCACACGAACTCTTCTTCAGGAACCATCGCCCGGCTCATGGACATGGGCGTAGAGTCGTTCCTCCTTGTATCCACACTCAAGGTTGCGGTCGGACAGCGTCTGGTGCGTCGTTTAACCGACAGCAAGGAGGCGTATACACTTTCGGCAAATGAAAAATCAGAACTGAGCAAGCACGCTGATCTCGACCATATCCTGAAGACCCTCAAAGAGGAGGGCGTAGTCAAAGAATCCGCAACATGGAACAATATTCCGTTCTATCACCCCAAGGCTTCGGGTGATCATGATGACGGGTACAAAGGCCGGGCCGGTATCCATGAAGTGCTGCCGATGTCCGCGACCATAAAGGAGATGGTCATGGCCAGCGCAACCGCAGACGATATTGAAGCGCAGGCCCGCAAAGAGGGTATGCTCACCATGCTTGAGGACGGCATCTATAAGGCTGCGCGGGGATTAACGAGCATCGAGGAGGTGCTCCGCGTTATCAATGAGTAATCATGCCAAAGTTCACCTACACGGGAGAAACACAGACAGGAGAGAAAGTCGTCAACACCGTTGAGGCTACCGACCGCTTCGCCGTGTATGAGATAGCACGCACTGAGGGCCACACCGTCTCGTCCATCGCTGAAGGCAAGAATTTCTCAGTAAAGTTCAAGCAGCTGCTTGATGTCAACAAGATCAATTACTACCTGAGCCGGGTGAAGGAAGACGAGCTTGTGATGATGACGCGAAACCTCGGTTCAATGCTCAAAGCAGGATTGCCGCTGTCGCGGTCGCTTTCGGTCATTGAGCGGCAGAGCAAGAATCCGCGTCTCAAAGGCGTACTCATTGATATTCAGGAACGGATCAACAAGGGCGACCCCTTCAATGAAACACTCGCCGCATATCCGAAAGTGTTCGATGATCTCTATGTTGCCATGGTCCGCGCAGGGGAGGAAAGCGGCAGTCTTGCTGATGCGTTGCACATTCTGAGCGTCCAGATGGAGCGGTCGTCGTCGCTTCGGAAGAAGATAAAGGGGGCAATGATCTATCCGACCATTGTGCTGTCGGTTATGGTCATCATCGGTATCCTGATGATGATCTATGTCATGCCGTCGATCACCGGCACGTTCAAAAATCTCGGCGCGGACCTTCCGCCCACCACGCGTGCGCTTATCGCTGCAAGTGACTTCATGAACGAGCATACGATCCTCGTTATCGGCAGCATGATCGCGGGCGTGGTCGGCTTCATGTATGCGCTCCGCACGCGCATTGGCCGAAGGGTCACTTCACTGGTTGTCGTCAAGTTGCCGGTCATCGGCAAGATCGCCAAAGAGGCGAACTCGGCCCGGACAGCGCGAACGCTCTCCTCGCTTCTGTCCTCGGGCGTGGATATGCTCCGGGCGATCGCCATCACGCAGGATGTGGTCCAGAACTTCTACTATAAGCGTATTCTTGCGGAGGCAGGCAAGCGGGTCGAAAAGGGTGTGGCACTGTCTGAGACGTTCATAGAGCGCAAGGACCTCTACCCGGTGTTGGTGGGCGAGATGATCGCCGTGGGCGAGGAGACGGGACAAATATCCAATATGCTTGAAGAGCTTGCCTCCTTCTATGAAAACGAGGTCGAGCACAAGACCAAAGACCTCTCCACGATCATCGAACCGATCCTGATGGTGGTCATCGGCGGCACTGTCGGCTTCTTCGCACTTGCGATGATCGCGCCTATCTATTCGATCGCCGACAGCATATAATCCATGCGTCAGTTTTTTAATTACAACAAAAGCGGCATGAGCCTCATTGAGCTTTTGATCGTTATCGGTCTTGTGACGCTCGTCTTTGGCTCTCTGCTCGGTACGTTCCAGTTCATGGTCGCGCTTATAGGCTCCTCAAAGGCACAGGCAGGAGCAATTGCGCTTGCGAATGAAAAAGTGGAGTACATCCGTTCGCTTGGGTATGACGATGTTGGAACCATAGGCGGCATTCCCGAGGGAGTGATCCCGCAGTACAGCACGACAACGCTCAATGGCGTCGAATTCCACGAGCGCGTGTTCATCCAGTATATCGATGCGCCGCAGGACGGGGAGGGTGGAGATGATGAGAACGGCATCCTTGCGGACTACAAGCAGGTGAAGGTTGAATACAGCTGGGATTTCAACGGAGAGACGAAGACCATATCGCTCATTTCCAATATCGTGCCGGAGGGGATCGAAACAACCGCCGGCGGCGGCACGCTCACGGTCAATGTGTTCGATGCCGGAGTACAGCCGGTGTCTGGCGCATCGGTGCGCGTATACAACAATACGGGCACCAGTACCATCGATGTGACCCGCAACACCAATGCCAACGGCGTCGCGATGTTCTCCGGCGCTCCGGCGCTGGCGGGCTACGAGATAACGGTGAGCAAATCCGGTTTTTCCTCCGAAGGAACCTACACTGCAAGCAGCACCAATCCTAACCCGACCACGCTCCCGGTTGCGGTGCTTGAAAGCCAGGTTTCGACAATGAACTTCCAGATAGACGAGCTGTCGGATCTTTCTGTACAGACCATCGGCGAGCCGACCACCGATACCTTTGAGGATCTGTTTGATGATGCGGTGCAGGTGGAGCACATGAACAATGTCACGGTTGCAGGAGGAGAGGCGGTCCTTGCAGGAGCTCCGGGAAGCTACAGTGCCAATGGCGAGATCGCATCGGTGGCGTTTGCTCCAGGTACCATTGATTCATGGGATACGGCGGCAGTCGCTGCGCGCACTCCTGTGAACACTTCGCTTCTGGTACATGTGTATGATGCTTCAAGCAGTACGCTGCCGGTACTTGTCTCCGATACCGATCTTCCGGGAAACAGCACGGGTTTCGCTGCAGGAGCGGTTGATCTCCGGACGCTTGACCCCGCAGCATATCCGGCGCTCTCGCTGCAGGCAGACCTTGCGACTGCGGATGCGGCGACTACGTCGGCGCTGTTGGAATGGAGTATCTCATACACTGTGTCTGCACCGGTGCTTGCGGATATCCCCTTCACGCTCACGGGAAGCAAGACCATCGGGACCAATGCCTCAGGCACGCCGATCTATAAATATGAGGAGTCATTTACAACCGGAGCTGCTGGCACGCAGTCCATCAGCGATCTGGAGTGGGATGTGTACGAGGTGGACATAACCGACTCAGCGTACGATGTCGCGGAAGCCTGTGAAAACATCCCGTACGCGCTTGATCCTGGAGTGGATGAGACACTTGTCCTCACGCTTGCGCCTGCTTCACCCTATTCCCTGCGTGTGCGAGTGGAGAACAGCGCAGGAGATGCGATTCCGAACGCCTCGATCACGCTTGCACGTAGCGGATTCAATGATAGCGCCGCCTCCTCTGCATGCGGAAGCGCATTCTTCAACAGCGGCGTCTCTTCTGCAAGCGACTACGCGGTTAGTATACAGGCATCGGGGTACGCCGACCAAACGATTAATAATGTCGTGATCGCAGGCAACGATGCGCTTACCATAGTAATGACAGCTCTATGACCAGTCATTGCATACCTATGTCCAGCATACGCGCGTTTACGCTCACTGAAGCAGTGATGACCGTTGCCATATTTACGCTTGTTATGTTTGCAGTCTTCCAGAGCATCATCACGTTCTACCGGTACAATGCGTATTCCATGGCGCAGTCATACCAGGTTGCCCAGGCACGCCGGGGGATCGACCTTCTGGTCCGCGATGCACGCGAAATGACACTTGCAGACGACGGCACCTTTCCGCTTACGCGCATGGAGGAACATCTTGTCGGTTTTTACAGCGATATCGACCGGGACGACAGTGTTGAATACGTCGAGTATGAGCTTTCCACAACGACGCTTGAAAAGCGCATCTATGGGGCAACCGGCACACCGCCGGTGTACAGCACAACTCCCGAGGAGACGCACATCATTTCACAGTTCGTGCAGAATATACCGCAGGGCACGAGCACATTCTTCTACTATGATACGAACGGAAATCTGGCGACTGCAACCACGACGGTAACTGATATAGTATATATAGCTGTGCAGATCATCGTAAATATTGACCCGGTCCGCGATCCGGGGGAGTTCATGCTCAAAAGCAGCGCAGCGTTACGCAACCTGAAGGAGTCGCTATGATGCAGCATATGCACAACAAAAGAGGATATCTGCTCGTTCTGGTCATGGTATTCGGCGCGGTCTTTTTCACTATGTCCGTTGCGTTCGTCGGCTATCTCGTGACACAGCATCGGTCGCAGGTGTTCAGCTATAACCGCGAACGTGCGCTCGAGATCGCTGAGGCAGGACTCAACTATTACAAATGGTACCTAGCGCACAACCCGAACGACGTCACCAACGGTACCGGACTGCCCGGCCCGTATGTGGGCGTGTATGAGGATCCTGAAGACGGACCCATCGGCGAGTATTCTCTTTCAATTGCTAGCTCCACAACCTGTGGAGACATGTATGCGGTTGATATCTATTCAACCGGCCATACCTATGAAGAGCCAGACGCGGGCCGGCAGGTGTATGCGCGCTATGCCCGACCGACCGTTGCTGAGTTCGCCTATATCCTGAATGCAAATGTGTGGGCGGGAGAGGATCGCGTCATCACCGGTCCTTACCATTCCAACGGCGGCATCCGTATGGACGGGACCAATAACTCGACGGTCAGCAGCGGACAGGAAACATGGTCGTGTGATTCCAATTTCGGGTGCAGCCCGACCTCAGAAGAGGACGGCGTATTTACGAGCACTTCGAATTCCAATCCCGATCTGTTCTCCTTCCCGACTACGCCGATCAATTTTACCGGCATAACCATCGATCTTGCGGCTATGCAGGACAAAGCGGAGAACGCCGGAGGTGACTACTACGGCCCGTCGGGAAAACAAGGATATCAGATCATATTCAAATCTGACGGCACGTACGACCTGCGCCGCGTCAATTCAAAAGAAAACGAACCGCACGGCTATGCGTGGGGCCGGTACATGCATATTCTCAAGGGCAGCACATTCCTGGGCAATTATCCTATTCCGGAAGAATGCCCGGTCATTTATGTCGAGGATCAGGTGTGGGTCGAAGGGGAGGTCAACGGGAAAGTGACTATCGCAGCGGCAGACGTCGATACCACCGGCGTTGATCCATCAATTATCCTCAACGATAACATCACCTATGCCAACGATGAGTCGGGACTGCTTGCTGTTGCGGAATATGACGTGCTCATACCGCTCGTGGTTCCCGATGATATGACGCTTAACGGCATTTTCATAGCGCAAAACGGACACTTTGGAAGGAACCACTACGATACGACCATGCCCAATGCGTGGGAGGAATACATCAAGCGCAATTCGCTTACGCTCAACGGCACGATCGTCTCCAACGGACGCGAAGGTACCAAATGGGTCTCAGGCGGCGGCACGTATCTTTCCGGGTTCAATTACCGTTACAATTCCTACGACCGGGACCTTGTTGCCGATCCGCCGCCGTTAACCCCCGAGGTCTCGGACACCTTCGAATTCATCGAATGGAGAGAAGTGAACTAGTGTTCACTTCTCTCCATTCCGCACAGCAGCAGCCGATCTGAGGAAGAAAGAGCGGCCAGTGGCCGCTCTTTCTTCATGGTACAATCGAAAATAATGAAATCAGTACGCATCGGAAAGAAACAGACGCCCCTGGTGGTGGGCAATTGGAAGATGAACCCGGCTACACTGCAGAAAGCAGTCGACCTTGCGGCCGCTATTGCAAAAACAATCCCCAAGAAGCGGACCAAGACAGACGTTGCCCTCGCTGTGCCGTTCCCGTTCTTGTCTGCCGTGGAAAAGAAACTGACCAAAACGAGGATGCGCCTCGCTGCCCAGGATGTGAGCTTCGAAGATCAGGGGGCGCACACTGGAGAGGTCTCACTAGCCATGCTCCGCAGTGTCGGTGTCGAACTCTGTGTAATCGGTCATTCCGAGCGGCGGGCACAGGGGGAGACCGATGAAACAGTCGCGCGAAAAACGGGACAGGCGCTCAAAAGCCGCAGCAGCGCCATTGTATGCGTCGGAGAGCGGTCACGCGACAAAGAAGGAGAGTATTTCACCGTTGTGGAGTTGCAGCTGCGGTCGGTGCTGAAAGGACTGAAACTGTCCTGGCTTTCACGCCTGGTGATTGCATATGAGCCGGTATGGGCTATCGGCACCGGGAAGCATGCGAGTGCGGATGATGTTCAGGAAATGAAGCTTTTCATACAGAAGGTCATCGCAGACGTCCACGGACGGAGCGCAGTCGGGAAAGTGCGCATACTGTACGGAGGGTCGGTCACCAAGGACAATGCTTCAGCATTGCTCACACAAGGACATGCAGACGGTTTCCTCGTCGGAGGCGCAAGCCTGAAGGCACCTGAATTCTGTGAGATTATACGCATAGCTGACGCATATGGCACAGCATAATATCCCGAACATAGTAGATGTCACTGATCTCGAAGGCACATACGTGCTGGTGCGTGTTTCGCTCAATGTGCCAGTGGCGGACGGAAAAGTAACCAACAGCTTCCGTATTGAGAAGTGCCTGCCGACCATCAAACATCTCATGAGCAAAGGGGCGCGTGTGATCCTGTGCAGCCACATCGGACGGAAAGAAGATGAAAGCCTCGCTCCGGTCTACGAGGCTCTGCGGGAGTTTGTCCCGGTCAGGTTCTCTCCTGAAGTTGTGGGAGAGACAACGACCCGTATGTGCAATGAACTCCAGAATGGCGAGGTGCTGCTGCTTGAGAATGTGCGCAGCGATGCACGCGAGGTGCAGAATAGTCCGGCATTCGCCGCCGAGCTTGCCGAGCTTGCGGATATCTTCGTCAATGATGATTTTGCAGCTTCCCACCGCACTCATGCCTCGCTTCACGCCATCTGCGCCCTGCTGCCGTCATATGCCGGACTCAATTTCATCCATGAATACACTGAACTCTCGAAGGTCATGCACCCTGAATCGCCGTCGCTGTTCATACTCGGCGGCGCGAAGTTCGAGACGAAAATGCCGCTCGTAGAAAAATACCTTGATATTTACGACCACATCTTCATAGGCGGCGCGCTTTCCAATGATTTCTTCAAAGCGAAAGGATTCGAGGTCGGCACATCGCTGGTCTCAGAGATGAGCCTCCATGACAATCATCTCTTAAGCCATCCGAAGATACTGCTGCCGGTTGATGTCACTGCAGTAAAAAATGAGGTACCGCGTGTCACGCAGCCGAATATGGTCGGGAAAGACGAGTCAATCCTCGACGTCGGTCCGAAGACCATTGAAATGCTCACCACATATGTAAGGCAGGCGCGGACGGTTCTCTGGAACGGCCCAATGGGCAACTATGAGAACGGTTTCCAGCGCGAAACGCTCGCGTGCGCGAAGCTTGTGGCAGAAGCGGAGGCATATACCGTGGTCGGCGGAGGCGATACGGTCGCCGCCATTGAATCCCTGCACGTTGCGGATCGCTACAGTTTTCTCTCGACAGCAGGCGGCGCGATGCTCATGTTCCTCGAAGAGGGAACGCTTCCGGCACTTGATGCACTCTGTGCCGCAAAAAAATAAAACAAAAGATCGGGCGAATGCCCGATCTTTTGTTTTATGCCTCGTCTACGTCCTCCTCCTGGAGCGCTGCCAGTATCTGAGTTGCGACAACCGAGAGTTCATCATCGGTCGCCTCCCTCCCTTCTGCCATGATGGCGCCGAGCGCTTTCTGCGTATCCTGCATGGGGTATATCTTTATGTGGACATGCGGGACTTCGAATCCCTCAACCGCAAGACACGTGCGCGCAGCCCCCAAAGCTCGGTCGGACGCTTTGGCGATCTTCTTGGCTATTCTAAAGAGATGGATATATGAATCGTCGTCGAGATCGAATGCATAATCGATGTCTTTCTTCGGGATGACAAGCGACTGCCCTTTGACTGCAGGGAATTTGTCCAGAATGGCGACGCAGAATTCATCTTCATAGATGAAATGTCCAGGGATCTCCCGATTGATGATCTTGGTGAAAATTGATGTCATACGTGTAGAGTACCGCTTCATGGTACCATAATCCTGTTTATGGTCACCTACACTCCTCCGCGCAGCATTCCCAATGACGTCCTCAAAGAGCTTGCGGCATACAGTCCGCATCTGCAGCAATTGCTGTATGGCCGGGGCATTACTACGCAGCACGATGCGCATGCTTTCCTTCATCCGTCGTATGAGGATCACCTTCATGATCCGTTTCTCCTCCACGATATGGACAAAGCGGTAAATCGCATCATGGAAGCGATGCGTACAGAAGAACACATCGTGATCTACAGCGATTATGACTGCGATGGCATCCCTGGGGCGGTCGTGCTCCACGATTTTTTTCGTGCCATCGGCTATGAACGCTTCTCTAATTACATACCGCACCGGCATTACGAAGGGTTCGGTCTGAGCGCGGCGGCTGTTGTAAAGCTCAAGGATGAGGGTGCATCGCTCGTGATCACCATTGACTGTGGCACAAGCGACGTCGAGGCTGTAGAGAAGGCCACTGAGCTCGGGATTGATGTCATTATCACGGATCATCACGAGGCAAAGGAGGTGCTGCCACAGGCGTACGCCGTAGTGAACCCGAAGGTCGGTATCACGTATCCATTCGACGGGTTGTGCGGCAGCGGCGTGGTGTACAAGCTGGTGCAGGCGCTCATCCTGAAGAACGACGCGACGCATCAGTTCACGCTCACGCCGGGCTGGGAGAAATGGTGGCTCGATATGGTGGCACTTGCAACCATTGCGGATATGGTCCCGCTTGTAGGGGAAAACCGCGCGCTTGCCTACTATGGTTTGCAGGTGCTCCGTAAATCGCGGCGGCCCGGGCTTCAGCAGCTTGTTTCCAAACAGCGGGCGAGCATGATCCATCTCACTGAAGACGATATCGGATTCACCATCGGCCCGCGCATCAATGCAGCCTCACGCATGGATACGCCCGAGGATGCGTTCCTGATGCTTTCGTGCAGCGATATCTCGCAAGCGGGAGCATATGTCGAGCATCTGGAGAAACTCAACAACGAACGCCGCGGGATCGTCGCCTCCATGACCAAGGAGATCAATAAGCGCATCGCGCAGCTTCCGGAACTGCCGCCGGTTATCGTGCTCGGCAATCCACTCTGGCGCCCGTCACTGGTGGGCCTGGTAGCCAATAAGCTCGCCGAAGAACACAACCGACCGGCATTCCTGTGGGGACGCGACGGCAACGGGGTCTATAAGGGTTCATGCCGCTCGGAAGGGGTTACGAGCGTGGTCGCGCTTATGAATGAAGCAGCACATGTGTTCGTCGAGCACGGCGGACATCATTTCTCAGGAGGATTCGGCGTGCGCGAGGATCACATCCATACATTCGGTGAAACGCTCAATGAGGCGTATCTGCGCATGGGGGAACAAGCGCATTTTGTTATGGAAGAACAAGTTGATGCTCTTTTGCAGCTTGATGACGTCACCGCCGCATTTCTCCGCGACCAGGCGCTGCTCGCACCGTTCGGCGAAGGTAATCCCAAGCCCCTGTATCTTTTCACCGGTGTGGTCCCCGCAGAGGTTGGAGTGTTTGGAAAGGCGAGAGAGCATACCAAGCTCTTCCTACAGACGCAGGGTCTTGCGCGTGAAGCCATCGCATTCTTCAGAATGCCGGAAGATTTCACAAGAGAGCCCAAGGCAGGCGAAGCGGTCGATCTGTATGCACACGTCGAACAGTCGTACTTCATGGGACGTCTGCAGACGCGCCTGCGCATTGTTGACGTGGTATGAATTTCAGGCACAATAGCTGCGGTTAGCACGAAAGGGGAATGCGGTGCATACAAAGATCGGCATAGTGACCAAAACGCCTGTTGCGATCGCCACGCACAGCGGGCAGGAGCTCGTCTGGCTCCAGTACAGCCTGCAGCATCTGCTGGGTCGACAGGTGGAACTGCTCGACCTGAAAGCGCTGCCGCCTGATACTGCGGGGTATGCGTGGATCATTCTCGACTGTTGCGGGGTCCGCATTGACCGCGCATATGTGGAGGAGCAGCTTTCGCAACTGCAGTGGCGCAAGGGCAGGGTGATCGTCCGGCTCTCTTCCATGCGGGAATTGGAAGGAGAGATCGACGGTGTGCATGTGCTTAAAGGCCATGCGAAATCGCCGGAATTTGCGGCGATCATAGAAGAGGCTCTCTAGGTGAGGGATACGCGTGAGGACGCCACATAGGCGTCCTTTCTTATTGTGGTGTATAGTACGGGTATGGAAACAATCATTGCCTATACTGACGGCGGCGCGCGGGGCAACCCCGGCCCGGCAGGCATCGGCGTACAGATACAGGACGCGGACGGGAACGTTCTGAAGGAGGTTGCCCAATTCCTGGGGAATGCCACCAATAATTTCGCCGAGTACAATGGGGTGCTTGTCGCACTCCAGACGCTGAAGGCGATGTACGGAAAGAAGACGAGAGAGATGCATATCGAGCTGCGCATGGACAGCGAACTCATCAAGAAGCAGCTCAACGGCGAATACCAGATCAAGGAGCCGGGTCTGGTGCCGTACTTCATCGAGATCCATAATCTCCGCGTATCCAATTTCCCCAATCTGACGCTCACACATGTCCCCCGGGCGCAGAATAAAGAGGCAGACCGCCTCTCAAATGAAGCGATGGATAAAGGTTCGTAAGTACGAACCCTTATCCGTTTTACACGAGGTGTAAACATACTGTTGCGAATTTATGAGCAGGCATGAGGCGGAGGAAGGCGCACGAGTATGCGCCTTTGTCTGTTCCTGTAGGGACATACCGTTATGAGCGAAGCGAATAGGTATGAGGTGGGAGCAGGGCGCTCGTGCATAAGCCCAGTTGACCGCTACACGGCGCTGTAGTAACGTGCTATCGCTGTTGCAATAGTGCGCAGCACATGGAGGAAACTCATTTGTTCATTTTCTGCGAGGTGCCCGACGGGGCTGTTTTTTCACGGCAGATGCCAACCAAAGGCACACTGCCGAAGTCGGATATCATCGGGGGCGCGTACGCGCATTCTTTCATGCTCACGGGAGACGCGAACGTGCGCGTGACCCTGCACGCCAAGGTCGGGTCACGCAAGGAACTGCGCAGTACCCTGAAGTGGCACATGAAGAAGCTGCAGCGTGAGAGCGATCGCGTCGAATTGCTTCTGGAGCCGGCTCCGAAGAATGCCCGCGTGACCATTTGCGCCCTGAGCGCCGAGAATACTACAGACCCGAATGCAGTACGGGTCCAGTTCAAAGGTCCGGAAACGGCGAATCTGCGGGACAATCAGATGATCTCGACCCGCCGGGTTCGTCTTGCGATGGCTCAGGCGGCTCGGATCTAGCTTTCATCCGCATTCGAGTACCCCAGGCGCGAACGTGCCTGGGTTTTCTTTTTCAACTATCCGTATTGACCCGGCTCGGCTTTCGGCGTATTTTTAAATAAGCACGTTCACGATCACTGGCGTGCTTTTGTTCCACTAATCCTCAGAGGAGAGAGTCTATGGGCACTGTTCGCATTCGAAGTACGCGCAGGCCACTCCTCATCTACGACAGTATGGGGGCCGCAGGCAGTTAGCGCCATGTCTCTGCTGACGACAGAGACTTCCGGCCGAACATGGCTCGTCACATTCCTCTCATGAACGCCTATGGGCGTTACGTGAGTGAGGGTTGCTCTGACCCGTAACCCAAGAACTACAGGTCAAACCCCGGTTGCGCATGCGCAACCGGGGCGAATTGTTTCTGCTACACTTCAGATATTGCATGCGGGATATATTCGTATATGCAGGAGTCTTCGGTTTTGTATTCGGCATCTTTTCCCGGTCGTTTCTTCCCGTCCACCTGCCGGAGATACTGCTCCTTTTGATCATCAGTCTTGCAGTATGCCTCATAGGGCGCAGAGGAGGCGCCGCTTCCTCTGCGCCCTATGTGCTCTGTGCCGGCATTTTTCTTTTTCTGTTCGCGTGCGGAGCACTGCGCATGGAGCATGCAAGCTGGAGCGAGCGCAATCCGGCGTTTGAAGCGCAGCTTGGAGAAATTCATTCGTTCAGCGGCATTGTTGTCCGAGAGGTGGAGGAGAAAGAGCGTACAGTCCGTGCATACGTTGCGGTCGGTGATGAGCTCCTTTTGGTCACGGCCCACAAGGGTACGCAGCTCGCATATGGGGATGGAGTGGAGGTGAGAGGAACGCTCGCACTCCCTGAGAAATTTGCAACAGAGCTCGGACGCACCTTCGATTACCCGGGCTATCTGCGGGCGCGCGGCGTACACTATGTGCTTCCGTTTGCGCAGGTGAAGGTCACGCAGAAGGATGCAGGCAATCCTGTTTTGGGAGCATTATTCCGATTCAAACAGCGCTTTCTACACAATATCGAATCTGTGGTGCAGGAACCGGAAGCAGGATTGTCTGCTGGCTTACTGCTCGGAGTGCGACAGTCGCTTCCGCAGGAACTCGAAGCGGTGTTCCGTACCTCCGGTATCACGCACATCGTTGTGCTGTCCGGGTACAACATCATGCTCGTGGTGATATTTGTCACATACGTCCTCTCGTTTTTGCTCCCACAGAAAATGCGTCTTATATTCGGTCTGATTGCCATAGCGCTGTTTGCCTGCATGGTCGGCCTTTCAGCAACGGTTTTGCGTGCGAGCATTATGGCTGGCCTTATACTCGTTGCGCAATTTTTGGGCCGTACCTACGCCGTGTTGCGGGCGCTTGCAGTGTGTGGATGCCTCATGCTTGCTTTTAATCCCTACCTGCTGGTGTTTGATGTCGGCTTCCAGCTTTCATTTGTTGCGACGCTCGGACTGATCCTTCTTGCGCCACATCTGCACTCCTATGCGCGGTTTCTGCCCGAAGCGTTGGGGCTGCGCGAATTTTTTACTGCGACGCTTGCAACGCAGATCTTCGTACTGCCGATACTGCTCTACCAGATAGGCCAATTTTCAGTGGTGTCCGTTATCGTAAACCTGCTAGTGCTCCCCATGGTGCCGCTTGCTATGTTCCTCACGTTCACAACGGGCATGCTCGGCTTCATAGCTGTCCCGCTTGCAGAGGCGTGCGCATATCTGGCGTATGCATCGCTCTGGTACATCATTGCCGTTGCTCGCTTCTTTGCAGGACTGCCGTTCGCCTCGTTCACCTTTCCGCCGTTCCCCTTTGTCTTTGTAGTGGCAGCGTACATCGGGCTCTGCCTGCTGTTGTACAAGCTCAAGTCCCGCACCCGCGAAGCGTTCGACGACCTGAAGGGATGGACGATCGTCGCCGAGGTCGAGCTTGAAGAAACACGCAGGGAGACGCCCGTCTTTTTCAGATGAGCTGTACAAAAAATGGAATGTATGGCGCAACTGTGAGTATGTGCTCTGGGCGGGGTACAATAGGCCCACTACAACGTTGGAGGTAGCACATGAGCACCGCCGCACGGAGTACATTGCCGAAGTGGCCATTGAAGACGATTGCTGCCGTGCTGGCAACAGTCGTCTGCATGGCTATGCCATTGGCTGTCCTGCTGCAGTCGCTGTAGCAGGCGCACAAAAAAGACCGTCGGGGTTTTCTCCGGCGGTCTCTTTCTTTCACTTTAGTTCATGCGGTCCGCGACCGTTTCCCAGTTGAGGTTCTTGAAGAACGCGTCAATGTATTCTTTCTTTTGGCTTGGCGGATAGTCGAGCATGAATGAATGTTCCCACATATCAAGCGCGAGTACGATCTCTGCAGTAGCGAGCTGACCCAGATGCTGCTCGTCAACCCAGCCCATCACCAGCCGCTTCGCCTCCCGGTCAAAATAGAGCATCGCCCAGCCGATGCCGCGGGTCATGGCAGTTGCCTTGAATTGGGCCATGAAAGCATCCCACGAGCCCCAGAGGTATGCGCAGCTTTTGTAGAGTTCGCTGTTCTGATCGACCTCCTTCGCTCCGCCTTCGAACTGCGCGAAGTATGCTTCGTGGTTCTTCATGCCGCCGAACTCAAACCCCAGCCGGCGCTGCACTTCAGCAAGCGCATACGCATTTTTCTCAGAGTCCTGCTTGAGTTCATCAATCTTCTCGTGAATAAGATTCACATGTTTTACGTAGCCCGCATAGAGCTTCAGGTGCTCATCAATAGTCTGCTGCGAGATGCCCGCAAGGGCAGGAATATCAAATGTTTTAGCTTCGTATGTCATAGTTTCACGCTATTCTGGTAATGGTGAAAGTGTATCATAGAGACAATGAACTATGAGTGATGCCGCCGTACGCGCCCGCATATCCTTCCTGCTTGTGTTTGGTGTATTGTCGCTTGCGACGCTGCTCTTTTCCTATACCGTATCTTCAGCACGCACGCCGTACCTGCAGGTGCATTTTCTTGACGTGGGGCAAGGGGACGCGATCTTCATCGAGACGTATGGAGGCACGCAGGTGCTCATTGACGGGGGGAGCGGCTCGCAGGTGCTCTCGGAACTTGCATCGGTGATGCCGTTCGGCGACCGGGACATTGATATGGTGGTCGGTACCCATCCGGATCTCGATCACATCGGCGGCCTCACCGATGTTCTGGAGCAGTATGAAGTGAAGACCATTCTCAAGACAGAGAACAAGGGAGACAGCGATACTGCGCAGCTCTATGAGGCGCTCACCCAGGCAGAAAATGCCCAGGTTGTCTTTGCACGGCGCGGACAGGAGTTCGCGCTTGATGCGTCGACGACCCTGCGCGTCTTATTTCCTGAAACGAACCCCGTAGCGCTTGAAAGCAACACGTCGTCGATTGTGCTGCAGCTCTCCTACGGCAGTTCGACATTCCTCTTCACCGGCGATTCGCCGAAGAGCATTGAAGAGTATCTGGTGCTGACCGAGGGAGCGCAATTGCGCAGCGATGTGCTCAAGGTGGGACACCACGGCTCGCGCACCTCCACCTCGGAGCTTTTTCTCGATGAGGTGCAGCCTTCGTTCGCGGTGATATCGGCGGGGAAAGACAACAGCTACGGCCATCCGCATGTGGAAGTGACCGACTTACTATTCAACAGCAACGTGGAGACGTTCAACACCGCTCAGGAAGGGACGATCACATTCCTCGCTGATGAGACAAAAGTCTGGCGAAAAGAATAAGGGATTGAAGAGCAACCTCTTTTCATGTATATGTGAAGTACTGGAAAGGAGATACCTATGAATACGATCCAGCAGTTCTTCTATCGGCTGTCACCGGCATGGGTGCGCATGCAATTGTGGGGCATCAATGACAAGCGTCTTCTGCTGCCGCAGGACAACCTGTTCCGCTTTATGCGCGACGGGACAGACTGAACAAAAAAGAGCCCGGCACCTTTGGTGCCGGGCTCGATTTCTATTTAGATGAGATTCGCTCCCTTGAGTGTCGCGTATGCTCCGTTCTTCGCAATGGTACGGAGTCCCTTTGTCGAAACCTTGATAGTGATGTGCTTATCAAGCTCTGCAACGTAGATGCGCCGCTTGTGGAGGTTCGGAGCGCGCTTTGTTTTACCGGAAGGGTTAAACTGCGTCGCACGTGTGCGGTTGCTGTACTTGCCTCCAATCTGGGTCTTCTTGCCCGTGATGTCACATTGCTTTGCCATATAGTTTGTTTTTAGCCCCGCCATACTACCATGGGCTTCATATAATGCAAGCCCTTATTCCTTTTATGGAGCCGTGGTTTAGCGTACTATAGGAGCATATGGAACAGGTAATCATCATCGTTGCACTTATCATATCGATCATTCTCCATGAAATGGCTCACGGCTATGCAGCCAATGCGCTCGGAGACCCGACCGCCCGACTGCAGGGCCGGTTGTCGCCCAATCCGCTGGTACACATTGATCCTCTGGGTTCGGTCATTATCCCGGCCTTCCTGTTTCTCACTCAGGCAGGTATCCTCTTTGGTTGGGCAAAACCGGTTCCGTACAATCCGTACAACCTCAGCAACCAGAAATGGGGGGAGGCGCTTGTGGCGGCAGCAGGGCCGGCAACCAATGTGCTCTTGGCGGTTATTTTTGCGCTCATTATCCGTTCCGCTGACGCGCTTGCGCTGTCTGAGTCGTTCCTGCAGATATCGCTCTACATCGTCTATATTAATATCCTTCTGGCGTTCTTCAATATGATACCGATCCCCCCGCTCGACGGCTCGAAGATACTCACCGCGGTTCTGCCGTTTTCAGCACAGATGCAGTATCGGAAGTTCGCGCAATGGGTAGAACGGTACGGCCTGTTCATTATGTTTGTCTTCATCTTCGTGTTCATCACGTTCCTCTCCGACCCGTTCTTTGTCCTGGTCTCCTCTGTGGTAGAGCTTCTCACCGGCTTTTCGCTCTAGGTATTGCATGGGAAGGACAAAGCAGGTATACTCCAGACAGTACTGGAGCATCCTCTTCTTCCCTTGCCACGGCCCCGCTGACTGAAGGAAGGGCGGGAGATGCAAACCTGGAAGTCTCGGACTTCCCGCTCCAGAGGATCTTGTTCTCCCGCCCACCTTTCGCGGCCTCGTTTGGGGCCGTTTTTTCTTGCAAAAAAAGATAAATATAGTATTGTGTGCAGGCTTATTTATGGCAACAATTAATCAATTAGCACGAAAAAGTCGCGCGTCTAAGACCAACAAGTCCAAGACGGGTGCGTTGCAGCTTGGCTTCAACTCTATCGAGAACAAGCCAAACCACTACAACTCGCCGTTCAAGCGAGGCGTATGTACGCGTGTGACCACCAAGACTCCGCGCAAGCCGAACTCTGCGATCCGAAAGATCGCGCGTGTTCGTCTTTCGAACGGTCAGGAGATCACTGCGTACATCCCGGGTATCGGCCACTCACTGCAGGAACACTCAGTGGTGCTCGTCCGCGGAGGCCGCGTGAAGGACATCGGCGTACAGTACACGATCGTTCGTGGAAAGTACGACGCAACGGGAGTAGATGCTCGACGCATGGGACGATCACGCTACGGCGCGAAGCGACCTAAAGGTGAGTAGAGACTAAATGTCTCTACGCAAGACCTTGCCTGATATTTTCTGAGCGAGCGAAAGAAAATATCGACGAGGTGTACAGCTTCTGTAAGAAGAATAATTTCTTCATCGTACAGAACCGGCACATTACTAATAAATAGTCTATATTCGCTACAGATAACGGATGAGGTTCAAGCCAGAAATGGCTTCGGAACCGCACTATGCGAAGAATGAAATGTGGCATTGTCATATTCTCATTTGTTTGCATGTAAGTTACTCATGCGGGTTGGGGCATATTGTGGGAGTGCGTGATCTGAAAATGCATTAGGAATAGCATTTTGAGATTTACAAGTTTTCTACAATTCGCTCCGCTCATTAAGAAAACTAATAATGCGACGACCAATTAAAAAACGGAATGTTGTCGAACCGGATGTCGTGTTCGAATCAACAGAGGTCTCAAAGCTCATCAACTACGTGATGCTCCGGGGCCAGAAGGAGACTGCACGCAAGATCGTGTATGCAGCCTTCGAGGAGATCAAGAATGCAAAAGACGGCGGCGGAGATCCGCTCGTTATCTTCGACACTGCGCTGAAGAACGCAGGTCCGCAGATGGAGGTGCGCAGTCGGCGTGTTGGTGGAGCGAACTACCAGGTGCCGCGCGAAGTCCGTCCAGAACGGCGTCATGCTTTGGCCCTGCGCTGGATCATCAGCGGCGCACGCGGACAGAAGGGGGTACCTATGCACGCAGCGCTTGCAAAGGAGATCATGCTTGCAGCCAAAGGAGAAGGAAATGCGGTCAAGAAGAAGGATGATACGCATAAGATGGCGGAGGCGAACCGAGCATTCGCGCATTTTGCCTGGTAATATTGGAGCCGTTTAGGCGAACACTGTTCCAGTTGCAAATGCGGTGATGCCCTTGCGGGTGTGTCCACTTCGCCAGGTAAACCTCATTTTGAACGAATTACTTCGTTGAGCACGCAAAAAAAGCCGCTCGTCGTACAGCAAGTACGCCTCGCGGCTTTTTTGCTATTCGCCTCGTCCTTCATTTCAAGATTTACCCGAACCTCTTACTTAAGCGTCTGATGTGCCAAGGTGTTCATGATTTCTCCTTTTAGCCTCGGGCGACATGTGGTCGGCGTCATACTCTTCTTCAGCGAAGAGCCCGAACATGAAGCCGAGCAACAGAAAAGTGACGATCTTGTCAGTGAGTACGCCTATAATAAGACCTATAAAGAGGCCGAGCGCAACTCCTGGACCTTTGAACAGAAACTGATTTTTCATAGAGGCACTCATAGCATCCGTACATGAACCTGCTGTGAAAATCCTTCCCGAATACGGCCATGCTAAAATAAGCGGATGGAAAGCTTGGGAAATAATGAGAAGCCGCTGTCGATGGTAGAGCGCAAACGGCAGGAGGCGTTTGCCGCAGTGTGCGATGTGCTCGATGAGCGACTCAACCGTGATATCGGCCGGACATTCGAATCGCACGGGCGCGAGTACGAGCTCACTTCGCCCGAAGACTGCATGGTCGCGTTTGCGCAGATGATGCAGCAGGAGATACGCCGTCTCTACCAGGAGATCGTCGCAAAGGAGGACTACCGGGAGGAGCAGGCCGCAGCGAAACTTCTGGAACTGATCAATACGTACGAGCGCCTGATCGCGCTCTATGCGGAGCTGCGCAGCTACTATCCGAGCGCAGCGTCGCGCATCGAGGCGCATATCCCATCATTGCAGGAGATCGCTGCACATGGAGAGAAACTGTGGGTGGGCATGCAGGATAACGCATAGAAGTATGGATACTGATCTTCAAAAAGAGATAGCGGCGCACGGTGCGCAGATACGGAAGCTCGAAAAGGCTCCGGGCATCTACACCGCTTCGGCGCATACGGTTGCAACCGGATACGACAAGGCATGGCTGCGCGATATCTATTTCATCGTCCTTTCCTTTCTTGAGACAGGGGACATCGCTACTGTGAAGCGCTCGGCCCGTGCGCTCCTCGACGTGTTCATAAAACACAAGGATAAGATCAGCTGGGCCATAGAGCACAAGCCGCATGAGACATGGCAGTACATCCACGCGCGTTTCCATCCGGAAACCTTCGAGGAGTTCTGGGAGGAATGGGGTAACCGGCAGCATGATGCAGTGGGCGAAGTCCTCAACCTCATTTGCGAGATGGAGCTTCGCGGAGAGAGTGTTGTTGCCGGCGATGAAGATAAGGACATGGTGCAGAAGATCGTCGATTATCTCATTCGCGTTGAGTATTGGAACGATCCGGACAACGGCATCTGGGAGGAGAACTTGGAGATCCACGCCTCGTCAGTGGGATCGGTTGTGGCAGCGCTCCGCAAAGCACAAGAGATCTCATGGTTGTCTGTTCCCGACTGGGATATACAGAAAGGAGAGGAGACGCTCCGCTCGCTTCTGCCGCGTGAATCGCAGGGGAAGTTCGCCGATCTGGCGCTCATGTCGCTTATCTATCCGTTCGACGTGGTCACGCAAGAAGAAGCTGATGAGATCCTCAGCAACGTCGAGTATCACCTCACGCGCGATAAAGGAGTCATTCGCTACAAGAACGACCGCTATTACAATGCCAATGAAGACGGATACAGCGAAGAAGCGGAGTGGTGCTTCGGATTGTCGTGGCTTTCAATCATTTATGCGCTCCGCGGCGAAAAAGAAAAAGCGCTGCGGTACCTACAGCGAGCCAGAGAGACGGTCACAAGCAGCGGGGAGGTGCCGGAACTCTACTACTCACATTCGAACAGGCCCAACGGTAATACGCCGCTTGGATGGGCGGAAAGCATGTACGTCATTGCACTTCAAAAGGTGCACGATATGAAATAAAACAAAAGCCGGCACAAGTGCCGGCTTTTGTTACACCTGCAGGTACTGCGAGATCTCCTCAAATATTTCTTCAGGGATGCGGCGGTTGGTGTCCAGATAGAGTCCTTCATGGCTGAATATCTCACGAAGCTGCTTTAGCTCATCTTCAGCACCGTTGCGCTCAAGCTCCATGAACGCATCATAACTGATCGGACGTTCGCCATGTTTTTCCAGACGGTTATTGTACCGCGCAAACCGCGTATCGACATCGGCGTCGATATACAGGAGGAGGAGGCGGTCATTCTTCTGTGCGGTGATGAGCCGCAGCGTATCAACATCCACCAAACGCCGGTTGCCCTCAATGATGATGTTGGGATAGTCCACCGCAGCAACTTTCTCCGCAAGCGCTTTGCTCAGGAAATCCTCGCCCCGCGTTTCCCGTTCTGAGAGAAAGAGGTTCTGAAGCGTTGACTTATCCTCCGGGTCAAGCCCGCGCTCGAATGCGATGGTCGAAAGAATGTCCGAGTACTTGATGCGGAATGCATCAGTCTTCTCTGCAAGCATGTGTGCAATGGTCGTCTTGCCGCTGGCGGTTGGTCCCGCAATACCGATGATCATAGTGTGTCCATTATAGGGAAGTTCTGCTTCCGGGCAAGAGAAAGGCGCCGCGAACGGCGCCTTTGATATGTGAAGCGGAGCTCAGTTTGCTGTGAAGATGTCGAGTTTCCCCTCGACGATCTCAGTGATGAGGCCGATCTCCTTGGCCTCCTGTGCGGTGAGAGAACTGTTGAAGCGCTGATCGCCGCGCTCGAGAAGTACATCGATCTTCTCTTCGGGCAGGTTGAGCTTGCGCACATAGAGCTCGGTGACCAGCCGTGCCACGGTGGTGGTCTCATTCAGCAGGTCCTCCAGGTTCTTGGGCGTCATCTTGTCCATCTTGAATTCGACGCCGCCGGTAGTGCCTGAGTGAATGACGAAGCTCGAGTGTGGGGTCGCCTTGCGCACGGAGCATGAGAGGAGAATGAAAGTCGCCGCTGAGCTGCATTC
The DNA here is from genome assembly GCA_964552045.1 of uncultured Candidatus Saccharibacteria bacterium. GTDB lineage: Bacteria > Patescibacteriota > Minisyncoccia > Phycocordibacterales > UBA918 > OLB19. The sequence goes on from CAZKFF010000003.1 coordinate 75,953, forward strand.
TCCGACGACCATGCCGTGAATGGGAACGGTCAGGACATGATCCATAAAATCGCAGAGTATGACAGCAGCGTCGATGTCGCCGCCGGCACTGTTGATGAGGAGCTTTACCGGGTCAGTTGGCGAAAGGAACTGCAGATGCGTCAGCTTGTCGATGGTCTGACTGCATGATTCAGCCGTTATTTCGCCAACGAGGGTTACCGTCCGGCATTCAAGCAGACGGTCAGTTATGGAGGGTACTTCAGGCATTTCTGACTCCATGGAGTAGGAACGGAACTACTGCTATTTAGACACTAATTTTGTTCATTGTCAACTCATCACCTGTTTGTCAGCGGCTATTCCCCCCCCCATCCATTTCCATTGCCTGAAAAAGACAAATGGAAGTACCTACCCATGGGATATATCCTTCAGATTGTCAGGGGAACCCCATGACCACGAGGTATGGGGAGATCCCTTTATATTTTCTTTGGGCGCCTGCCGAACTGTGCTGCAAGCTTGATAAGGAGGAAAAGTATGAGAAGGAGAATACCGAGCTGCACGAGTACCGGATGGGCGAGCACGAATGAGAGCGCAGCAAGCAAAAGCGTATACCCGGCATCAAAGAGCGCTTTTGCCAGATTGAATACGCTTGCGAAGAAGTCAGTAAGGCTGAGTTCTTTGAACGAACTGCTTTCGGACGAACTCGAGCGGGTGACAGCTCCGAAACCATCTCCGTTCACGTCCGGAGCGGTAGTGCTGGCCTGTTTCTTTTCTGCCCGCTCTGCTCTGTATCCATCGAGGTTTTCTTTCGCGTCATTAATGAACGTCGTCACCGACGACAGCACGTCCTCTGCGGGACTCTCCGCAAGATACCGTTCAAGCCCCTCAGGTTCATTCGCAGATTCGTCTTCTGCGGTACTGTCCTCCTCATGCGAATCCTCCCTGCGATCTTCTGTGGTAACAACCGCCGTCTCCTTCGTCAGCGGATCAGTTCCGTTCTTCTGTTCCTGCACGTCGCTTATGCCATCGTCATCGTCATCGGTATCTCCCTCATTGCCCACATTGTCATCATCAGTATCATGGTCGACAAAGAATGTATCGTCCGCGAGTGTAGACGTGAGCGACACCTCCTGCGTACTTGAACCCACCGCATGGAGCGCTATGCGGGAGAGTGTTGCACTGATGGTGTGCGTGCCATAGCTCGGGGTCCAGTCCGCCCAGCTTTCGATGATGCGGCCGTTGAGCGCCTGCACATTCTGCCGCTCGATGCGTGTCTGCCCGTCCTTGAACTCGACAGTGCCCGAAAGGTCGCTCCCGGTATTGTTGCGGATCGCTACATAGATGCGTACCGTATCTCCCTCAAAGATAGTCTCATCGGAATACCACAGACCTTGGACAATACCCGCATTGAACTCTTCCGCACCGGCGGAGAAAAAAGGGAACAAAAGCAGGAGCAGGAGAATGGATGCTCGCATATGTCTCCATTATATATGTACAGCACGGGAAGAAAGAGTGTGTTGGGTCTTGTATCGTTGACAGACGCTGGAGGCGGGCGTATATTTTCTGAGTTCCTTTTCTCTGGAGGAGCGGAAAGAGGGGTCGTCGTTTTTGCGAGACCACCATTGGTCCCTGCCGGACCTTCCGAACGAGTGAGATGCCTTGCGGAGCATTCCAAAAAGGTGTGGAACTAGACCGGTTCTTTCAAAGGTCTAACGGGGCGTGTGGCAGCGTGCTGCACGCTAGACTGAGGTTTAACAGGGTTTTACTTGAACAAATCCTGGACGTGAGGACCACAAGCTCAAACAGTGTTGAAGCGAAGGCCACGGAACGTTGGTGGCTCGAAACTCTATGAGGGGGGTTTGATCGGTTCCTCACAATGGTTGCGGTTTCGCCCGCAACCAGGCCGCTGCACACTTTTCCGAAAGGAACTGTGCGCAGCGGCTATTTTTATATGTATAGGGTTACATTTTTTAAAAATACTGCTATGGTAATGCCCTATGTCACGCAACGCAGGACTCATTATGTTCAAAGAAGTGTCGTTCGAGCACGACCCGACGCGTCCTATTCTGAAGCAGGCGAGCTTTTCTGTGCGCAGAGGAGCAAAGTTCGCGCTCATGGGTCAGAACGGTGCCGGCAAAAGTACGATCTTTGGCCTGATCACCGGCAGATTCACACAGGATGCGGGTGATATCAATATAGAACCGCGCACGACCATTGCACTCTCGCGCCAGGTCATTCCGCGCGATGAGCTTGAACTCACTATGCGTGAATTCTTTCAGAAATGTTTCAAGGAAAAGATCTATGATATTGATCCGCGCATTGATGAAGTACTTGAGATCGTCCATCTTGTTGCTCCAGCGAAGGTAACCAAAGAAGCATTTAAAGAGCGTCTCATGAAGACCTTTTCAGGAGGTCAGCAGGCGCGCCTCCTGCTTGCTTCAGCCCTCATACAGGACCCTGATGTCTTGTTGCTTGATGAGCCGACGAACAATCTCGACAAAGAAGGTATCGAGCACCTCACTGCCTTTCTCAAGGAATACCGCAAAACGGTCATTGTCATTTCCCACGATGCGGAATTCCTCAACGCGTTCACTCATGGAGTTCTGTACCTGGATGTCCACACGCATCAGGTAGAACAGTATGACGGCAATTACAACGACGTGCTTCAGGACATCAGTGCACGCATTGAACGTGAGAACCGGCAGAACGCGCAGCTTGCCAAAGAGATCCAGGAGAACAAGGACAAGGTCAATTATTTCGCGAGTAAAGGGGGCAAGATGCGCCTGGTTGCAAAACGCATGCGCGAGGAGATCGAGGAATACGAAGAGAACAAGGTCGAAGTCCGCAAGGAGGACAAGACTATCCGTCCGTTCACCATTGAAGCTCAGCCTGATCTGCCAGTTGAGATACTGAAGATCACGTCGTACCGGATCATGAAACATCATGAGCCGAAGGAGGTCTCGTGCGATATTTCACTCAAGCGCAATGCGCATCTGCAGCTTATGGGTCCGAACGGCATCGGCAAGACCACACTCCTTGAATCACTTGCCTCCGGCCATGCCAAGGGCGAGCTGGTTGCGCCCGGAGTGAAGATCGGCTACTACCGGCAGGATTTTTCAACGCTCGATTTCAATCAGACCGTATACGAATGTCTGCTTGAGGCGATGGACAAGAAGGTCGATCAGGATCTGCGCGCGTGCGCCGCCGGCTTTCTGCTGTACAGCGATGTGCTCAAGATGAAGATCGGGACGCTCTCAGAAGGGCAGAAGGGGTTGGTCGCGTTCGCGCAGTTGACACTTTTGAAGCCCGGTCTTCTGATCCTCGACGAGCCGACCAACCACATCAACTTCCGCCACATTCCGGTCATTGCCGCAGCACTCGATACTTACCAGGGAGCGATGATCCTCGTCTCGCATGTACCGGAGTTCGTTGAACAGATACGCATTGATGAGGTGTTGGACCTCGCAAAAGTGCGGAAGTAACAATCCCCATATTGCGTTTAAAAAACGCGTGGTAAAATTGGTGCGTTATCAAGCGCTAAGCACAACTACCATGGCAAAAGGAATGGACCGCAAAAAAGAAAAAAAGAAGCCAAAGAAAGAGAAGGCTAAATAAAAAAATCGGAACTTCGTTCCGATTTTTTTTATTTAGCCTTCTAGGCGGAGCGTTGTGAGGAGCGCCTTCCTAGCGCGACGAACCGCGAGCCCGGGGAGGAAGTACTTACTAGAATTGGAGCGTAGCGAACAATTATAGTTAGTAACTTGACCCAAGGCTAATAAAAACTTGCACCATCTCTGGTGCAAGTTTTTATTTTGTTCGTCCAGCTTTCTGTTAGATCGCTGTAAAGAGAAGACCTGTGCGCAAGCGTGTGGCGTCGGTGCCGAGTCCGTCGTGCACCAGCACGTGCGTGAGCTCTGCGAAACTGACGCTTGACGTGCCTGCGCGGAGCGGAAGCACATGCACGGTCGCGATGGTGCCGGTTGCGCCCGTAAATGGCGTTACCGTTCCGCACTGGAACAGCGCCGTGCCGGATGCGTTGTTGACGGTGTTTGCGATGATGAACTGTTCTTCGCAGAGCGTGGTGTGCGGCGTGATATCTGTGATCAGAAATGCACGGGGGTCATAGGAAAGCTCAAACTCCACTGCATTCAGCGGCGTGTGCCTCGTGTTGGCTATATCTATAGTGAAGGCCGCCGGCTCTGAAGCCACAGCAGGGACGTGCTGTATGGCGCTGATATCGACGCTCTGGAGGAACTGCGCGAACGCGAACACAAACGGGAGTCCGATCAGGAAGAGAACAATAAGGACGGCGGCTGCGAAGTTGAAGCCGTACCAAAAGCCGTGTGATGAGCTCTTGTCCATGAGACCCGTGTTCTACCACCAGGATGTGTTTGTGTCAATTGCTCAGCTTAAAACATGAAAGGGGAACACCGGTGGACAAATGCCTGCTTCTATTGCCGTTTGCAGGCAAATACTGTATTGTATCGCCACAAAAGCCCCGGGTGAGAAAGTCCAGTGGACTTTCTCAAGACCGTGCCTGCTATTGTGCGACGGAGGAAGCAAAATGGCGGCAAGGTGTACAGAGTCTGTAAGGCTTTTTTCTTTTCTCCTTGTGTTAGAGAGCAAATCCTCACAGTAAGAAGAGATGGAGCAGATTATTTAATTATCCTTAACAAGTTACACAGCATATGGCACGAGCATTTCCACTCGAAAAACTACGAAACTTCGGCATCTTCGCGCACGTAGACGCAGGTAAGACCACGACCTCAGAGCGCATTCTTTTTTATACAGGCATGAGCCATAAGATCGGCGAGGTGCACGATGGTGCGACCGTCACCGACTGGATGGAACAGGAGCGCGAACGCGGTATCACCATTACTGCAGCGGCGATCTCCTGCAACTGGACGCCTTCACTCAATCCCGACCGGACCTCTGATGAGTTCAAGTACACCTTCAACATCATCGACACGCCCGGACACATCGACTTCACTGCTGAAGTAAAGCGCTCTATGCGCGTACTCGACGGCGGTGTGGCGGTATTCGACGGCGTTGCCGGCGTTGAACCGCAGTCTGAGACAAACTGGCGCTATGCTGACGAAGCTATGGTGCCGCGAATCTGCTACATCAACAAAATGGACCGTACCGGAGCTGATTTCGAACGGTCGTATCAGACCATCCTCAAGCGTCTTTCTCCGAAAGCAGTCCGCTACCAGCTTCCATGGGGGAACGAGGATAATCTCAAGGGAGTTATTGATCTCCTAAAGATGAAGGCGTACACCTTCGAAGGCGAAATGGGCATGAATGTGGTTGAACACGAGATCCCCGAAGAGTACATGGCGGACGCACAGAAGTACCATGCAGAACTCGTTGAGCGCATCGTTGAGAACGATGACGAGCAGATGGCTGCGTACCTTGAAGGGAATATCCCAAGCTATGAGGAATTGCAGAAGACGCTCCGCAAGGCGGTCATTGCGAACAATATTTTCCCGGTCATGACCGGTTCTTCACTGAAGAACGTCGGCGTGCAGCGCATTCTCGACGCCGTAGTTGACTACCTACCATCGCCGGTTGACCTTCCACCTGTTACCGGAACCAACCCAAAGACTGATGCGGAAGAAGAGCGGCATGCGTCCGATACTGAGCCATTCTGCGCACTTGCATTCAAGCTCCAGACCGACCCGTTCGTGGGAGCGCTTACGTTCTTCCGCGTGTACTCAGGTACCGTCAAGGCGGGAAGCTATATCTATAACTCCACTACCGGAGAGAAAGAGCGCCTTGGACGCATTGTACGTCTGCAGGCAGACAAGCGAACAGAGGTCGAAGAAGTGTACGCAGGAGAAATTGCTGCCGGCGTAGGACTCAAAGACGTGAAGACGTCACACACGCTCTGTGATGAGTCAAAGCCGCTCATTCTTGAGCAGATCACTTTCCCAGAGCCGGTTGTTGCGCTTCGCATTGAACCAAAAACTAAGGGTGACCAGGAGCGCATGGGTATGGCACTCAAGAAACTCTCTGACGAAGACCCGACATTCAAAGTGTCCTCTGATGAGGAGACCGGCGAGACTATCATCTCCGGTATGGGTGAGCTCCACCTCGAGATCATCGTGGACCGCATGAAGCGCGAGTTCAATGTCGAGGCAAACGTCGGCAAGCCGCAGGTGGCGTACCGCGAAACGATCCAGCGACCTGCCGAAGCTGAATACAAGTACGTCAAGCAATCAGGGGGCCGCGGACAGTACGGACACGTCAAGATCCGCATCAAGCCAATGGAGCCATTGGCAGAAGGAGAGGATGTGGCGAAGAACGTCACCCGTGAGGACCACTTTGAGTTCGTCAACAACATCAAGGGAGGTGTTATCCCAGGCGAGTACATCCCGGCGGTCATGAAGGGAGCAAAGGAGGCAATGGCGCGGGGATTCGTCGCCGGTTACAAGATGGAAGACATTTCTGTGGAGCTCTTCGATGGTAGCTACCACGATGTGGACTCCTCTGAGATCGCTTTCAAGCTTGCCGCGATCAACGCCTTCAAGGAGGCCGCGAAGTCAGCAGGCGCAGTGCTGCTTGAACCGATCATGAAGGTCGAGGTGACCACTCCTGAGAAGTTCATGGGGGACGTTAACGGAAACATCTCATCAAAACGCGGTTTGGTTGAGGGAATGGACGACCGTGACATGGTGAAGGTGGTGCATGCAAAGGTGCCGCTTTCGGAAATGTTCGGATACACGACCATCCTCCGCTCGATGACCGAGGGACGGGCATCCATGACCATGGAGTTTGACCATTACGATGTCGTACCTCCGCAGATTGCCAATGAAATTAAAAAAGAAAGAGGCGTAAAAGACACGGAAACCGAAGAATAATTAAAAAGAGCATCCCTTGCGGATGCTCTTTTTAATTATTCTTCGGGTGTCTCTCACGGACTTTTGAGATAATTTGTGACCGCCAGGAAACAAATTATCTCACAAGGTGTACTGCTCCTCTAAGGAGTCAGGGGACGCTCAACTGTACAGCACGATAAAGCCATTTCATTTACAAACCCGTTGCGGTGGTCCATAATCACGAACAGAAGACCTTAATACAAGGAATTGCACACATGGACGCTCATCCGGTTCTCTTTGAGCTTTCTCGCCAGGGATCTCTGACCCTCGGGCACGACGGATTCACAGGACACGTTCTCTGGGAGGAGAATCGCCATCACGACCGTCATCGTATCATTCTTGCAGGGAACCCCCAGAACCTGGATATGGACCTGACGTATATTGTCGAGTTGCGGTATCCGCTCCAGAGGAGCCCGCGGGTGCGGATGTATGTGGAGGCCCTGCAAAAGATGATCAGCGAGGAGTTCATCATCAGCCTGAAAGACCTCTTCCGCATTGAAGGGCAAACGCACTACGATGCGGTGGTCGTATCACACTGCACGACCATGAAGCAGATCGTGCAGTTCTGGTACATGGAGATGGTAAAATGCAACCAGCTGTTCGACCAGGTAGCTTCGCTGGCCCGGACCACCTATCGGCTCGGAGACAGGGGAGGGACCGACAGGTATCGGAAGCTTTTGCCGACGCGTCTGGCGGAGCTCACTCTCTGCGGGATGCGTGTCTCTGACACGGTCCACTAACGCACAAGCACGGGGCGGCACTTCGCCCCGTGCTTTTTATTTCAGTGCCTGACGGTAGTTTTTGTGGTATAACCTACGCTGGAAAAACGGAGGTTTTGATGGTCTTTCTGTGCGGAATCGGGATCAAGACGGAAAAACGTGCACCTTTGGTTGCGGCTGATGCGGTGCATGTGACGATCGAATCGGGCATGGACGGCGATGTGCGGGGCGAAGGCGGTAAGAACCGCCGCCGGCAGGTTACCGTCATTTCACACAATCAATGGCGCGAAGCGTGCAGTGATATGGGCTGGAACCCCAACACCACGTCATGGATGCTCAGGCGCGCCGGTCTGTGTTTTGAAGGGGTGTGGTTCGAGAAACGGCATATCGGTGAGCAGGTTCTCATCGGTGAAGAGCTCCTTTTGGAGATCACCGGCGAAACTGAGCCATGCAGCCGCATGGACGAGATCGCTCCGGGCCTGCGCGATGTACTTCTGCCCGCTATGCGCGGCGGCGTGACCTGCCGCGTGGTCTGCCCTGGCAGTATCGTGGTTGGGAATCATGTTGTCATCGGTCACCTGCTGTAGCACTGTATACGGCCCGGGGAAGGAACTTCCCCGGGCCGTTATCTATTCACCCGTGCCGGTGCTGGTTATGCGAGAGCCTCCCGTGGAGTCTTACCCTTGCAAAATGGTCGCTCTCCTGTACAATACGGCCCACCGCATATGGCATATGCTGTATGAGGAGTAAGTATATTGCTCTTTCACACAAGTTTGAGTTCTTAGAGATAGCGCGACGTTCTCGCGCCGTTATCTCCGGGCGCTCGAGCAGGTTTTTTGTTTTTATGCAAAAGACAGCCGTGTGCGGTATTAATAAGAAGTAATTAATTTTTATAATTATGGCTGATTCATTCGACCGATCAAAGCCGCACATTAACGTAGGTACTATTGGTCACGTTGACCACGGAAAGACTACGCTTACGGCTGCGATCCTCACAGTGCTGAACGCTCACAATGCTGACGGTTACAGCGCTACAACAAAGGGAGTAGACGAGATCGACAAAGCGCCGGAGGAGAAGGCGCGCGGTATTACTATTTCGCTCTCTCACTCAGAGTACTCAACACCGACCCGTCACTACGCGCACATCGACGCGCCAGGACACGCTGACTACATCAAGAACATGATCACCGGTGCCGCACAGATGGACGGTGCAGTGCTCGTGGTGGCAGCAACAGACGGTGCGATGCCGCAGACTCGTGAGCACGTGCTGCTCGCACACCAGGTGGGTGTGCCGAAAATCATCGTATTCCTCAACAAGACCGACATGGTTGACGATGAGGAGATGATCATGCTCGTTGAAGAGGAACTTCGTGAACTTCTTACGAAGAACGGCTTTGACGGTGCGAATGCTCCGATCATCAAAGGTTCAGGCCTCAAGGCGCTTGAGAACCCAACCTCAGAGTGGGGCGACAAGGTTATGGAACTCGTTAAGGCTATGGATGAGTACTTCCCGACACCGGTTCGTGAACTCGACAAGCCATTCCTTATGCCAGTTGAGGACATCTTCTCAATTGAGGGGCGCGGTACGGTGGTTACCGGCCGTGTAGAACGAGGTTCAGTGAAGGTAGGTGAGGAAGTTGAGATCGTGGGTATCAAGCCGACAACCACAACCACTGTTACCGGAGTTGAGATGTTCAACAAGCAGCTCGACCAGGCACAGGCTGGAGACAACGCAGGTATTCTGCTCCGCGGTACAAAGAAGGAGGACGTACACCGAGGGCAGGTGCTTGCAAAGAAGGGTTCGGTAACCCCGCACACAGAATTCGAGGCTGAGGTGTACGTGCTCTCAAAGGATGAGGGCGGACGACACACGCCATTCTTCTCAGGCTACAAGCCACAGTTCTACATCCGCACAACGGACGTAACTGGCGACGTAACCCTTGCAGAGGGAACAGAAATGGTTATGCCAGGCGATACGGCAACCTTCAAGGTGAAGCTCGTTGCGCCGGTTGCACTTGAAGAGCAGCAGAGCTTCGCTATCCGCGAGGGTGGACGAACTGTCGGTGCCGGAGTGGTAACAAAGATTATTGCCTAACTATAACGCTGGCCTTCGGGGCTGCACGTACTATGGCAACAACTAAAACTACAAAAGCAAAGAAGACTGAAGCGGGCAGCGATATCCAGAAGCTTCGGATCCGCGTACGCGCGTATGAGAATAAGATCCTTGATGCAAGCGTGAAGCAGATCATTGATACTGCGCTTCGCTTTGACGCGAAGGTGGTAGGTCCGATCCCGCTTCCAACCGAGATCAAGAAATATACGGTCAACCGCTCATCGTTCGTATACAAAGATGCGCGAGAACAATTCGAAATGCGAATGCACAAGCGTGTCATCGATATTCTCAATCCGGGAGCAAAAGTTATCGAGGCGCTCACCAACCTCTCACTCCCATCTGGCGTCAACATTGACGTGAAGATGATGTAGGAAGAAGTTTTAGTTTTCATTTGCCGATACAACAAAAGCCGCACAGTCTGTGCGGCTTTTGTATGCGCAGAAGATGATTCATTTCTTCTTCATGCTTCAGTTATATACTCGTGAGCGTGACAATTTAATCATAAGTAAGCATACATCACTATGAGTATTATAGCTTGGATCATTTTAGGAGGAGTAGCTGGCTGGCTCGCATCGCTCATCATGAACACTGATCAGTCACAGGGTATCTTCCTCAATATCATCATTGGTATTGTCGGAGCATTCCTGGGCGGCTTGGCGTTCAGCTTCTTCGGTGGCGATGCAGTAACAGGCCTTAACCTCTACTCACTTGTTGTTGCATTACTCGGCTCTGTGCTCTTCATCGGCGTGCTCAAAGCAATACGCGGATAAGGCACAGTGTTAGCACGTTAGCATATGGAAAAGAATATCGCGTCCCATGACGTAAGCGACATGCTGGTATATGAAGGAATGCGCTCGCAGAGCAGCAGACTCTACATAAAGCAGAAGTTCGTTCATATAAAAAAGATCGCAGAGAAGCTCTTGCGGGTATTCGAACTCGGGGGGAAATTCACAAAGCGAACGCCCCAGAGATTGGTCTACTCAAAAGATGTGCACTTCAGTAGTACAGCTTCAGCGGTCTCTGCCATTTGTGTCGCCTCACTCTTGATAACCTTTTTCTGGCTGACGCTGCTTCTGGATGCAACTGCATAGGCACAGCAGCATGTGCATACAAATGACGGCTCGGCGCATAGCGCCGAGCCGTTTGCTGTCTTCTCCTCAGAGCCTGCTGAAGCTGTGCGGACTGTTCCTGAGGATGCGGAATGGCTTGCGCACTCCGCGGAAGATCGTGCGTACCACGAGGTAGCGCTTGTTTCCGGAAATGGCTCGGTATTCCGAGACCCCGCCGTCGGCGTACTCCCGGTCCTTCCGTTGCACGAATCCGCCGTACTGCAGGAACCGAAAAAAGCGCCGCAGCGCTCTGCCTGGTCTCATCTGGTGTGCTCCTTGCTTGACCCGGAGGAGACTATACGGGCTTTTTGCCAGGGCGTCAATTTTCGCTTGCTTTTTGCTCATTTACCGGTATACTCGTGCGAGCTTTAAAGACCTACGTACTCCGCTTCAAGCGGAAGACCAATGGGCACAAAACCGCGCTTTTTTAAGCGGACTTGTGTCCGCGCATGCAAAGCGCGGTTTTGCTTACTCCGGTCTGTATTAAAGCTGTATTACTAGACTAGTTTCGAAAACAACCATAATGAAGTGCATCATCGGAACAAAAGAAGGGATGACCCAGGTGTTTGACGCAAACGGCGTCTGCCACGGTGCGACCATTCTGAGGGTCCACCCTGCAACGGTAACGCAGGTGAAGACCACACAGAAGGACGGATATGAAGCCGTCCAGATCGCCTCGGGCGCACAGAAGGATCATCGGACCAATAAAGCGCAGAAGGGCCACCTCGGTGGATCGTTCAAAAGCGTAAAGGAGTTCCGTCCCCGAACGAACGTTGAAGAGAAGGTGGAGGCCTGGGAAAAGGGCGCAACACTCGACGCTTCAGTATTCGCAGTGGGCGATACGATCGTCGTATCGGCTCTCTCAAAGGGTAAAGGATTCCAGGGAGGCGTGAAGCGACACGGCTTTCGCGGAGGTCCAGCGTCGCACGGTATGAAGCACTCGCTTCGTGAACCGGGCTCCATCGGTGCGACCGGATCACACGTGATCAAAGGTACGCGTATGGCAGGACGTATGGGCGGTGAACGCGTAACTGTGAAGAACCTTAAGGTGCTTCAGGTCAACGCACAGGAGAATGTACTCCTCGTTTCAGGGGCAGTGCCAGGTCGAAAAGGAACATTAGTAGAGGTACGAAATGTGTAAGTAACAGCATATGGATACAAAAATATTTTCTCAGGACGGGAAGGAAAGCGGTAAGCTGTCACTTCCGGAGTCAGTGTTCGGGGTCGCGTGGAACGCAGACCTCATGCATGAGGTAGTTGTGTCGATGCAGAGCAATGCTCGTGCTGGTACCGCTCACACCAAAGACCGGGGCGAAGTACGCGGCGGAGGAAAGAAGCCGTGGAAGCAGAAGGGAACAGGCCGCGCGCGGCACGGTTCACGACGCTCGCCGATCTGGTCAGGAGGTGGAGTTGCACATGGACCTCGCAATACCAAGGATTTCTCAAAGAAGATCAACCGTGCAGCGAAGGCCAAGGCGCTTGCCGTCTCGCTTTCAAAGAAGCTCGCAGACGGAGAGATGATCTTCGTTGATGCGCTTTCATTTGCAGCGCCAAAAGCAGCGGATGCGAAGAACGTCGTCAAGGCGCTCGCGAAGGGAACAGACAAGGCGCCGCTTGCGACCAAGCGCGTGAATGCAGCGCTCATCGTCATCCCGAAGCGCGATGCGAATGTCGAGCTGAGCTTCCGAAACTTCGGCAATTACGAAGTAGCGGTCGCGAAGGATATCAACCCGGTCGATCTCCTTACCTATAAGTATGTTGTCGTTGCAGAACCGAAGGCTACCGTAGAGGCGCTTGAAGCCCGCGTTACCCGAACAACTGCAAAGACAGCGTAATAACAACGTATTATGGCACTCTTTAGTCGAGACAAAAAAGATAACAAGGAAGAGGCTTCCGCGAAGAAGGTTCCTGCAGTGCAGGGTCCGAAGGTGGAACGCGACCTTTCATCTGTCATCATGCGCCCCCGTATCACCGAGAAGGCAGTCGGGCAGAACGAGAAGAATGTGTACACATTCATCGTCCGCCGCGATGCGACGAAGTATACGGTTGCAGATGCAGTGAAGGCGCTCTTCAAAGTGACGCCGGTGAAGGTGAACATCGTCAACAAGACACCCCGACAGTTCATGTCGCGCAGCAAAGGTCGAATCCAATCAGAGAAAGGCATGAAGAAGGCATATGTCTACCTCAAGAAAGGTGACCGTATTGACCTTGCATAATCCTGTAAGAACCGAAATATGAAAACATATAAACCAACATCTGCAGGACGCCGCGATTCCTCTGCGATCAATTACAAGGAGAAGCTCGGCAGCAACAGCCAGAAGCCGTTCAAGGCGCTCACCAAAGGGAAGAAATCAACCGGTGGACGCAACAGCTACGGCCGCACGACTGCGCTCAACCGCGGTGCCGGCAACAAGCGCACGTACCGCGAAGTGGACTTCAAGTTCAACAAGAAGAACGTTCCCGCACGGATCGAGACCATCGAGTACGATCCGTTCCGGTCAGGATTCATTGCGCTTGCACTCTATGCCGACGGCGAGCGGCGCTATGTGCTCGTACCACAGAACGTGAAGGTAGGAGACGAGTTCATCGTTTCAGAGACTGCCAAGCCGAAGCTCGGTAATCGTTTGCCGCTGTCGAAGATCCCGGTGGGTACATTCGTGTACGCAGTTGAGATCAAGCCGGGAGCAGGAGCAAGCCTCGCGCGCAGCGCTGGAAACTACGCTGAGGTGGTTGCACATGATGCTGGGTACACTCAGATCAAGCTTCCATCAAGCGAGATCCGCAAGGTGCTTTCAACCGCATGGGCATCCATCGGCGAGGTATCCAACGAAGAGTATCGTTTGGTACGCATCGGCAAGGCCGGGCGCGCACGAAAGATGGGTCTTCGACCGAAGACTCGCGGAACCGCGAAGAACGCGGTAGACCACCCGCACGGAGGAGGAGAAGGACGCTCACCTCGAGGGCACAAGCGATCACGCACCAAGCAGGGTCGCCCGACAGGAAAGGGTCAGAAGACACGATCTCCAAAGAAGTACTCCAACAAGCTCATCGTCTCACGACGAAAGGTTGGAAAGAGAGGGAAAGTCGTTTAATACAAAAACCCCACAGCAAAGCTGTGGGGTTTTTGTATTAAAGGGGCGAATGTGCGTCTTGACCCCTTTCGGCACAGACTATAAAGTAGGCGATAGATGAGGAAGGGAGGATCACATGTACTTCATCATTGGGTGGGGAACCCTTATTGGAGCGCTTATGGGTGCCTCTGTGCCGGTGCTCCAGTTTCTGCTCCTTCGTGCGCGGGTAGCCAACACCTTTGCGAACCCGAACAGCGCTTCGCGCGAAGAGGTCGCGGACATCTTCGCCCTGCAGGGCGTCTATGACCTCTATGCGGAGAAAGACCGCTTCGATGTAGACGGGACTCGCCATCTCAATGTGCTCCACCGCGTGTTCGTATTTCTCCACGTGGTGAAGTATCCGGCGCTTGTGTGCGCCATGCTCGGCCTCTTGGTCGAGAACCTGGCAGGTCTTTTTTGAAGCAGCACTTGAGAAGAGGGCCGGACATGATCCGGCCCTTTCTTTTGCCCGCCTACACTCCCGGCATCCGCTCCCGTTCCTTGAACTCGAAGTTTTTGAGCTTTTTTGATGACCTGAGGGCTTCAATGATCGTTTTTGTGGCGTTTTCTTCCGTATGAACGGCAACTTTCTGTACGCCCTGACCGGTGATGATGAGCTCAAAGCCGGCGGTGGTGCGGACCACGGTCACGAAGCGGTTGCCGCTTCGCCCGCGGGCACTTTGGTTGATGATGCCGGGGGCGATCATTTTTACCCCCGGAATAAGCCGCAGAACAGCAACGACCTCTTCTGCGGTTTCGGTCAGTGTCGTATGCTCGCTTCCGCGTTTCTGGGTCATATCAGGGTAGTATACTGCAAAAAACACAGCCGCAGTTTCCTGCGGCTGCTGTGTTCGCCAAAGAGCTAGTTGGCGGACCTGTCCCCTTCGCGCTCAAGGGCTTTGAGCGCGAAATCTGTGGCATCGTCGCCGAAGAGGGAACGACAGATCTTCACCGCCCAGTCCCATTCTGATGCCGCCAATTTCTCTTCGAAGTCGGTCCAGTTCTGGTCGTCCTCCTTCAGCCATTCCTCCTTCCAGCGCTTGATTTCAGGGGAATCCCCCTCCTTCGGCTCCAAAAGCTGGCGGGTATTCTGGGGGCGGATGCCTGCAAATGTGCGGATATCCGCCTTCAGGCCCGCAAGGTACCTCTGTGCGGCCCCGCATCGCCATTCGAAGGGCAATTCCCGAAACGTATCCACTCTGGCTCTCCCTGCGAACGTGTGCGATGACCATACTACGCGATATGCGCCGCGTCAACGCTGTCTTAGTCTCCCGGACGCTGTTTTTGTTGACAGTAGGCCGTATTTCCCGTACTATAGCGCTCGTTCCAAACCTCGTATTGTTTCTTTGCGTATCTAACAAAGAGACATACAACCGTTACTTTTTGCGAAGTTGGGGAACATTCGGAAGTACAAATTCTGAAGTTCAGAGCGTTTAGCTCAAGTAATTATTAGTAGGGATTCTTTCTAGAAATCTCTGATATGCGATGAACGCAAACAAAATTTTATGAGCTGTACTTTGTTGTACTGCGAGTAAACATTTTGTGTAGCGCGAAGAAGCAGATCGGGATTTTAGGAAGCATCTAAGATTCTTTATGTCACGATCGTTATACAAAGGACCATACGTTGACGAGAAGCTGCTTAAGAAGATCGCAGGCAAGAAACCGGCGGATAAAGCAGTGTTCAAGACGTGGTCGCGTGATGCGGTGATCTCACCAGAAATGGTGGGCTTTATCTTCGGCGTGCACAACGGGCGCACTCACATCGATGTGCTCGTATCTGAAGATATGGTTGGTCATCGCCTCGGTGAATTCTCACCAACAAAGACATTCCGCCGACACGGAGGAAAGATGCAGAAGGAACTTGACGTGAAGAAGAAGGAGGCTGAGGTCGCTGCAGCGAAGGCTGCCAAGACAGCAGCTGCAACGGCTAAGTAAGTGGATATATGAAAGCAGAACTCAAAAACTACCGACAGTCTCCACGAAAGGTTCGCCTTCTTGCAGATCTCGTTCGAGGGAAGAAAGTGAAGGATGCGCTGTCTGCGCTGCAGTTTATCGACAAGCGCGCAGCAGAGCCATTCGCAAAGGTTGTCCGTTCAGCGGAAGCGAACGCAAAGCACGCTGGCGTTGATACGAGCAAGCTTATTATCAGCAAGGTGGCTGTGAACAAAGGCACCGTGATCAAGCGATTCATGCCTCGCGCGCGAGGAAGCGCCGCTCAGATCAAGAAGCGAAACAGCCACATCACCGTTGAACTCGGTGTGAAATAATCGTACGGAACATATATGACACACATAGCACATCCATACGCACAACGCCTCGGGATCAACCGTGACTGGAAGAGCCGCTGGTTTGCTGCAAGTCCAAAGCAGTACCGCGAGTATCTTCGTACTGACAACGCTATCCGTACATTCCTCCTTACCAAGCTCAAGGGCATGGCTGTTGATGCGTTCGAGATCGAACGCGACGAGAAGGCCTTGCGTATCCTGATCAAGACTGCACGTCCGGGGCTGATCATCGGACGTGGAGGTGACGGGGCAACCAAGCTCCGCAAAGATATCGATATGCTTTTGCGCACGCTCAAGCTCACCGAAAAGCCGGAGATCAAGATCGATATCGAAGAAGTACGCTCAGTGGAATCAAGCGCCGCTATTGTCGCGCAGATGGTTGCAGAGGGTCTTGAAAAGCGCATGCAATTCCGCCGCGTGATGAAGCAGACGATTGAAAAGGTCATGGCGAACCGCGATGTTCAGGGAGTCCGCATCATCATGTCGGGACGCCTCGGAGGAGCCGATATGGCCCGCCGCGAAGAGCTCAAGAAAGGTCGAATCCCGCTTCAGACGCTTCGTGCGGATATTGATTTTGCACGTCAGCGCGCAATACTCCCCTACGGAGTCATCGGCGTAAAGGTCTGGATCTACCGTGGCGATGTGTTCGAGAACCGCAAAGGCGGCAAGGAAGAGGAACACAAGCCTGCGCAGCGTCGCACTACTAGAAACGCTTAAGTAATCGCTTATGTTATTCCCAAAGAAAGTACAACACCGAAAGTGGCAAGTGGGGCGCCTGAGCGAAGAACGGCTCAATAACCCGGATACCCGCGGCACCAGCGTGTCCTTCGGCTCATACGGTCTGAAGGCGACTACGCCGTCACGTGTGAAATCAAACCAGATCGAAGCTGCACGCCGCGTGATCTCACGAACGCTCGGCAAGACCGGCAAGATCTGGATTCGCATCTTCCCCGACCGACCAGTAACGAAAAAAGCTGCTGAAGTCCCGATGGGTAAGGGTAAGGGAGATCCAGAATACTTCATGTTTGAAGTGCACCCAGGTCGTATTTTATTCGAAGTAGACGGTGTCTCTGAAGACGTCGCGAAAGAAGCTATGCGCAAGGCTGCTGCAAAGCTGCCGCTGAAGGCAAAGTTTGTCCGCCGCGAAGAGACGCGCGTGTAAGTAAGATCCGCATATGAGTACAATGAAAGAAATCCGCAAGAAAGATGAGAAGGCTCTCGGAGAATACATCAAGGAGAAGCGCGAAGAAGTTCGCTCATTCCGCTTTGGTGTCGCCGGAGCAGGCACACGCAATGTGCGCGCGGTACGGGCTGCAAAGAAGGAGATCGCCCGCAGCCTCACGGAACTCTCTGCACGAGCGCGCAACACATCTAAGAGCGCATAGTTAGAAATCTATGACTACCAACGAAACAACATCAACAACATCATCGAAGGGCAAGGTCCTCCGGGGTACGGTTGTTGCAAGCAAGATGGTCGACACCTGTACGGTCGCTGTGGAGCGCTATGTGAAGCATCCAAAGTACAAGAAGTACATGCGTCGCACCAAGAAATACCTCGTGCATGACAAGGGTAATACCGCACAGGTGGGAGCTTTGGTCGAAATTAAAGAGACACGTCCGATCTCAAAGCGAAAGCGATTTGAGCTCGTTAAAGCATAAGGCATATGATCCAACCACAATCAATCGTAAAGATAACCGATAACTCGGGCGGAAAGATCGGCCGCGTATTCAAGGTCCTCGGAGGATCGAAGAAGCGCTATGCAGAGCTTGGAGAACTTGTCATCCTCTCTATTCAGACAGCTGAACCCCGCAAGATGGTGAAGAAGAAGGACGTTGTCTGCGGCGTCGTGGTCCGGCAGAAGAAAGCCTACCGGCGCAAAGACGGCTCATACGTGAGCTTCGACGATAATGCGGTCGTGATCGTCGACAAGGAGAAGAAAGAGCCGAAGGCGAACCGCGTCTTCGGACCGATTCCCCGCGAGATCGCTGAAGCGGGCTTCCAGAAGATCGTTTCACTCGCACCTGAGGTTGTTTAATCTTCTTAAGAAATTCATATGAAAATCAAAAAAGGAGATAAGATCAAAGTGATCGCAGGCAAGGACAAGGGAAAGACCGGCACGGTCCTTAAAGCGCTGCCGCAGGCCGGAAAGGTCGTCATTGACGGCATCAATGTCGCCACACGGCACCAGAAGAGCCGCCGCGTCCGTTCGCAGGGACAGATCATCGAAAAGAGCATGCCGATTGACGTGTCGAACGTCGCGCTCCTTGAAGGAGACAAGACCGTCCGCGCCGGTTACTCAGTCGAGAAAGAAGGTGATAAGTCAAAGAAGGTCCGTGTTGCACGTCCTTCAGGTAAGAAAATCTAAGTATGGCAACAACTACATCAATGAAGGAGGTTCTGAAAAGTGCATACAAAGCGCTGAAGGACACGTTCGGATACACCAACGTCATGCAGGCTCCCCGCATAGAGAAAGTCATCGTTGCAACAGGCGTCGGAAAGATCGACGACAAGAACAGGCTTCACCTTATTGAAGACCGGCTTGCAGCGATCACCGGACAGAAGGCTTCACCGCGGCCAGCGAAGCAGTCCATCGCGTCATTCAAACTGCGACAGGGCGAGATCGTCGGCTACCAGGTGACGCTCCGCGGTGCGCGCATGCACAGTTTCCTCGATAAGCTCATCCATGTTGCACTGCCGCAGACCCGCGACTTCCGTGGGTTGAAGACGACCGCCATCGATGAGATGGGGAACATGACCATCGGTATCTCCGAGCACACCATTTTCCCCGAGACGGTCAATGAAGAAATTCGTGATGTCTTCGGACTGGCGATCACTATCGTGACCTCGGCTAAGTCAAAGAAGGAGGCTGAGGCACTCCTCAGACACATCGGACTTCCGCTTCAAGCAGAAGCAACCAAATAAACTTCGCAAAAAGTAACAACAAGAAGCGGGGGCCGTGGGGCCGGGGTTCTTTTTTTTGAGCGTCATAAAAAAACCCACCAAGAAAAAAACCAACAACGTGTTTGCGCTTTTTTTTTTCTTTCCCTTC
>CAZKFF010000003.1:95202-111101 GCA_964552045.1 uncultured Candidatus Saccharibacteria bacterium
ACAACAAAATAAACTCACAAAAATTAAACACACAGCCGCGCGGCCCTGGGGCCCCCGCTTCTTGTTTGTCAGCGACAGAAAAAGCCCACCGAAGAAAAAGCCGAGCTTTTTCTTCGGTGGGCTTGAGCTACTCTAGCCTTCCCACTTTCCTTTCTCCTTCAGATGATCGTTCAGACGCCGCACCCGACTGCCGATCTCGGCGATGAAATAGGCGATGGTGCGTTCTTCCTGCGGACTCCAGAGCCCATAGTAGTTATCGCTGAGATCCTGGAGCTCCTGCTTGTAGCCGTTGTGGTCGTGGTACATTGCCTGGGTCATCTTCAGGTCCTTGGCGATGATCTTTTTGAGCACTTTCTCGAGCTTGGCAAGCTCGGAGCTGTGCTTGGATACGGTCATGTGTTGTACCTCCAGAGTATGAGTCTTTCTATAATCTACTATGACATATATTTATGCATGAGTCAATGCAAGGGCGTGCCCAAAATGTTGACTTTAAGCCGCATTCTGGTATTCTTGCTCCCGTAGCGATATACGCGATCCTCTTCAATAGATGAGTTTCAAACGCACCGATTCCTTCTTCCTCACAGGAAAGAACGCAACGGAAAGCGTCTTAAAACGTATACGTGAAGGCAGAGATAGATCTATTTCTAGCCGGATTATCAGGGAGACAAGTTACGGATTCGCCGTAATACTGCTCCACAACTTAAGACACATAACAGTGGCACGAAAGTCAGTTATTTTGCGCGCAATGCGCGAACCAAAGTACAAGTCTCGTGTTGTCCGCCGATGCAACCAGTGTGCACGAAAGCGCGGATACATGCGCGACTTTGATCTTTGTCGCATCTGTTTCCGCGAGGGAGCGAATGAAGGACATATACCAGGCATAAAGAAATCATCATGGTAGGAGATACAGTCGGAGATTTCATCATTCAGCTGAAGAACGCTGGAATGGTAGGGAAGAAGAATGTATCGCTCCCATACTCGAAGCTCAAGCATGCAATTGCGGAGAAGCTGGTAGCGGAAGGATACATTGTTGATGCGAAGAAGGAGGGGAAGAAAGTTGGCAAGACGCTCGAGGTCACCTTGAAGTACAGCGACAAGGGAGATCACCACATCCGTGGCGTGAAGCGAGTATCAAAGCCGGGTCGACGCCTGTACATCAAGGCAACAGAAATTTACCCGATAAAGTTTGGTAAGGGGCGTATGCTTCTTTCAACACCGGCCGGCATTCTCACAGGTGAGGAGGCCCGCAAGCAGAATGTTGGAGGCGAACAGCTTTTCATCATCTGGTAACCATTCATAGTATGAGTCGATTAGGAAAACAACCAATTGCGATCCCGAACGGGGTAGAGGCATCCTTCCAGGATGGTGTCCTTACCGTGAAGGGTCCGAAAGGAACACTGACACAGGACGTGCGGCCGATCGTTGCTGTCGCTGTTGCGGATAACACGATCCAGTTTACGCCGGCAAAACAGACGCTCGAGGCACGCGCACTGTGGGGCACATATGCAGCGCTCGCACACAACATGGTTGCGGGTGTCACTGAAGGCTTCACGAAGGTGCTTGAGATCGAAGGAGTCGGGTACCGCGCGGATGCGCAGGGACAGAAGCTCACGCTGTCTGTCGGATTCTCGCACCCCGTTGTCATGCAGGTGCCCGAAGGCCTCACCGCAGTGGTCGAGAAGAACGTGATCACGATCACCGGAAACGACAAGCACGCGGTTGGTCAGTTTGCGGCAAACGTCCGCAAGGTACGCGAACCTGAGCCGTACAAGGGCAAGGGTATCCGTTATCAGGGTGAATACATTATCCGTAAGCAAGGTAAGAAGGCTGTCTAGTCTCATAAAATCGTATGAACAAATCAACGGAAAAGAAGGCTATGCGTACACGTCGGCACATCCGTATCCGATCGCGCGTGTCCGGTACAGCAACAAAGCCCCGCTTGGCGGTATTCCGCAGCAACCGCTTCGTCTATGCGCAGCTCATCAATGATGAGGCCGGGACGACCATCGCTGCTGCAGATTCACGCAAAGCGGCAGGAGCAAACCTTGTGGAGAAAGGTGCCGCAGTCGGCAAATCGCTTGCTGCGGCTGCGAAGAAAGCAGGTATTGAAGCAGCGGTCTTCGACCGCGGCGGTTTCAAATACCAGGGAGTGGTCGCGGCATTGGCAAACGGCGCCCGCGAAGGAGGATTACAGTTTTAAGTGAGTGCCGGATAACTTTTGAAGAATCATTTTCGAAAGTATCGTTGCACGAACTTATGTCGCTCATCTTTTCCGGGGGAAAAGATGAGCGACGAAAGAATATAAAAATAATTACAAATTTAGAATGAACGAAGAAACAAAGCAGGAAGCTACAACGCCTGAGGCGGCAACGCCAATAGTGGCCCAAGAAGCGAAAGCTTCTACCGATGCACCCGCTGAAGGGGCACACGCACCCGCTGAAGGGGCACACGCACCCGCTGAAGGGGCACACGCACCCGCTGACGTGACGCCGCAGGCGCCGTCCCGCGGATCGTATCGTGATGCAAGAGGAGGGGGCAAGCGTGACGACCGCCGCAATCCGCGGCGTCCCCGACGCGGTGGCAACCGCCCGGAACGTGCACGAAGCGAATTCGATCAGAAGATCATCAGCATCCGGCGCGTGACCCGCGTTACTTCAGGAGGACGACGATTTGCCTTCTCGGTTGCGATGGTCATCGGCGATAAGAAAGGAAAGGTGGGCGTCGGTATCGGCAAAGCCGGGGATACCCAGCTTGCGATCGAGAAAGCAACCCGCGACGCAAAGAAGAACCTTTTGGTGGTGCCGATGAACAAGGATCAACACATTCCGCATGACGTGCACACGAAGTACGCATCAAGCGAAGTTATGATCATGCCGGCTCCCGGCAGAGGACTTGTCGCCGGCTCATCAGTGCGTACTGTACTTGAACTCGCTGGGGTGAAGGACGTCACCGCAAAGATATTTTCACGGTCGAAGAACAAGCTCAATAACGCAAAAGCGGCCGTTGAGGCGCTTCGCCAATTGAAAGCGTAACAAAACTAGATATGCAATTACACGAAATAAAACCGACCTCACCGCGCAAATCCGCCAAGCGTATTGGTCTTGGAGGCAAGCGGGGAAAGACCTCGGGCCGTGGCGGAAAGGGTCAGACAGCGCGCGCAGGAAGCAGCATGCGTCCTGAAATGCGTGACGTCATCAAGAAGCTTCCAAAGCTTCGCGGATTCGGAAAGAACCGCGCACGCAGCATCAACAGCGGCAAGATCGCTCCGAGCGTGGTAAATGTCGCTGCGCTTGAGGCAGCGTTCGAGAATGGTGCCGCGGTCAATCCGAAGGCGCTTGTTGCCGCCAAAGTCGTCTCAGCAAAGAACAAGAAGACTCCGGCGATCAAGATCCTCGGCACAGGCGAACTGACCAAGAAGCTTACGGTGAGCAACTGCGAAGTCTCGCAGAGCGCAAAGGAAAAGATCGAAAAGGCAGGTGGAAGTATTAACTAAGGTATACTGGTATCATGCAAAAATTCATCCATAAGCTCAAGATAATGGTGACGGACAAAGCTATCCGCAACCGCGTCCTCTTTGTTCTAGCGGCACTTGCTATCTTCCGGGCACTTGCGGCAATACCGATCCCAGGAGTAGATGTCGCTGTTCTTGAGCAATTCTTTGCAAACAACCAATTCCTTGGCCTGTTGAACATCTTCTCGGGCGGCGGTTTGGCCAATCTGTCCATTGTGATGCTCGGTGTTGGGCCATACATTACTGCGTCCATCATCATGCAGCTTATGACGGTGATGTCTCCGCGCATCAAGGCGATGCAGAGCGAAGAAGGCGAAGCGGGGCGTGCGAAGTTCCAGCAGTATGGACGCATGCTCACGCTGCCGCTCGCAGTCCTGCAGGGCTTTGGCTTCTTGTCGCTTCTGCAGAGCCAGGGCGTTATCGCCGGACTCTCATCCTTTCAGTTCATCGTCAATGTGATACTTATCGTTGCGGGCTCAATGCTCCTTA
Organism: uncultured Candidatus Saccharibacteria bacterium; assembly: GCA_964552045.1. Lineage (GTDB taxonomy): Bacteria > Patescibacteriota > Minisyncoccia > Phycocordibacterales > UBA918 > OLB19. The sequence goes on from CAZKFF010000003.1 coordinate 99,203, forward strand.
TGTGGATCGGCGAGCTTGTTACCGAATACGGTATCGGCAACGGCGTATCCATCATCATCTTCGCCGGCATCGTAGCCGGCATCCCGGCTACGGTCGGTCAGCTTGGCTATGCGTTCACCGATCCGTCACAGCTGCCGATGTATGTCGGATTCATCCTCGTGGCGCTTGCAGTCATCTATGCTGTCGTGCTGATGACCGAAGCCGAGCGTTCAGTGCCGATCACCTATGCGAAGCAGAGCCGCGGCACGAAGACGTACGGAGGCACCACTTCGTACCTTCCATTGCGCCTGAATCAGGCAGGGGTGATCCCGATCATCTTCGCGTTGTCCATCCTTCTGTTCCCGCAGATGGTGTTGAACATTCTTTCAGCATTCAACCTTCCGTGGGTACCGGGGGCGATCGACACAGTCAACCGGCTCATGAGCAACCAGATCCTCTATGGATTGGCGTACTTCGTTCTGGTATTCCTTTTCACCTTCTTCTACACTGCGGTGACCTTCGACCCGGAATCCATTTCGAAGAACTTGCAGCGGAATGGTGCATTCATTGCCGGCATTCGTCCCGGTGCGCACACTTCGGAATATCTCGGTAACCTCATTACGCGCCTGACATTTGTCGGGGCCATCTTCCTGGGATTGGTTGCGGTATTCCCCGTTGGCATGCAGGTAGTGACCGGCGTGGCTTCGCTGGCAGTCGGCGGAACCGCGCTCCTCATTGTCGTGAATGTGGTGTTGGACCTTATACGCCGCATTGACGCGCAGGTAAGTCTCCGTGAATACTAAACTCCCCATCTGATAAAAAGCCGCGGGCGAACGCCCGCGGCTTTTTATCAGTTTTTGTAGGAATATCCCATCGGCACTTCACTCACCACCTGTGTCCATTTGTCGGACTCGAGCCACTTCTTATAGGTATCGAACACCGTGAGCGCAACCGTCTGCGGACTGTGGCGTGATGTGTTGATGATGAGGTCAAAGTTAGTATTGCTATACGGATTGACCCCGTAGAGCTCCTTGAAACGGTTCTTTTCATTATCAAGTCTGCCCTGCACGAGCTTCTGTACTTCCTGTATGGAGTAATCATTGTCACCGCTGTATTCCCGCAGTTCATTGGTGACTGAATCCTTGAAAATGCGGGCAGTTGCCACTTCCATATCGAGGTCGAGATACACCTTGAACGATTCAGGAATCCAGTAGAACCCGAGCCGCGAGTCGATCACGATGTCCTTTACCGTGCGGAGGTTTCGGAGTTCCTCGTCGATCTCATGGTCAAGCGTATGGTCATGGGTCGCCATCTGATTGTATTCATCAAGGGTGATGCCCCGCTTGCGGATGATCGTGCGGACCAGGTCTCCTGCGGAATAGCGGGAATAACCGAGCAGTTCAGCGACGCGGTCAGCAGTCGAAGATTTGCCGCTCCCCGGCTTCCCGGAAAGAGTAATGATATGTTTTCGCTCCATATATAGTAGGATATCACAGGCGGCCTATTGTTGCGTCCTCTCCAAAAACTGATAGTCTAAGGCCATGGAATATACCACCACCTATCAGAGCATCGTGCTTATGGGCAAGATCGCGTCGGGGAAAGGTACACAGTCAAATCTTATTCTGAGCCATTTTGGGGGCACGCTGTACTCCAACGGGAATAAGGTCCGGGAAGCAGCGCAGCAGAATTCTGTGTTCGGCAACAAGATGCGGGAGATCTATGAGGGCGGCTATCTCATCCCCGAATGGATCGCCTCGTACTGGATGACCCATGCGCTCATATCGCAGTTCGAGAACGAGCGGGTGGTCTTCGAGGCGGTTGCAAAAAAACCCCAGGAGGCCGAATTGTTCCATGAGATACACACCTGGATCGGCCGTCCGTATGTCGTGTTCCATATCAATGTGTCGGATGATGAGGTGCGCGCCCGCAGCGCCAAACGCGCACGGGACATTGTTGATTCATCAAAATCGGTGGAAAAGCGCCTCGAGGAGTACCGGACCTATACTGCCCGGTCCATAGAGGTATTCCGAAGCAAGGGAACGCTCATAGATATCGACGGTTCGGGTACGGAAGATGAGGTAAGAGAACAAATATTCCACTATTTAATTTCATAAGAGAGAGCATGCATTCACAGCCATATACGATCATATTCATCGGTCCGCAGGGAAGCGGAAAGGGTACGCAGATAGAAAAACTTGATGCAGTCCTTACCGCGCAAGATCCGTCGCGTCACACTATCGACTTCCAAACCGGCCGTCGCTTTCGCGCGCTTGCGATGAAAGGAGAGGGGTACACCGAAGAACATGTTGCGCAGACGCTCGACAGCGGTGTACTCCAACCGCTCTTTTTGTCAGTGGTGCTCTGGGGGGATGCGATGCGCGAGCATATGAATCCTGACCGTCATGTACTCATCGACGGTTTCCCGCGCACAGTTTCCGAAGCAGTGGTACTGGAAAGCGCGCTTCAGTTCTATGAAAGGGATAATGTGACGATCATCAATCTCGATACGCCGGAAGAGATCGTGCGCGGACGTATGATCGCTCGCTCTCGGAAAGACGACACCATGGAATCCATTGAAGCCCGTCTGAAGTGGTATCGGCAGGAAACCCTGCCGGTTCTGGACTACTACCGCACACGCGAACATACTCATGTTTTGGACATTGATGGTACAGGTTCAATTGACGCCGTGCATCAGAGCATACTCGCCGCACTTAATCTGCATCATGATAACGCTTAAGTCACCACAGGAAATAGAGGTACTACAGGAGGGAGGCGCGATACTTGCCGCTATTCTTGATGAGCTCGAGACACTTGCCGTGCCCGGCAATACGACGCTTGACCTCGACGACCGTGCAATGGAGCTGATGGAGGAATATGAGGTTGAACCCATGACGCTCGGCTACCATGCACAGTTCGCGCCGCGTCCGTACCCGGCTGCGACCTGCATTTCGATCAATGATGTGATTGTGCACGGTATTCCCAATGAAGAGCCTATTGAGATGATCGAAGGCGACGTGGTGAGCATTGATGTGGTCATCGCGTATAGGGGTCTTGTGGTCGATTCAGCGCGCACGGTCGGAGTGGGCCAGATATCAAAGGAAGCGAAGCAGCTTATCCATGTGACGCACATGGCGCTTGATGCTGCAATCAAAGCAGCACAGAATGGTAATCACATAAGCGATATTGGGCGCGCCGTGCAAAAAACAGTGCCGAAGGGATTCGGCATCATTGAGACGTTCTGCGGGCATGGGGTCGGGTATGACCTCCATGAGGATCCGATCGTCCCCAATTTTGTGGTTAAAGGGGAAGAGGATCCAGAGCTTGTGCCCGGTATGGTGCTCGCGATCGAACCGATGATCACGCTCGGCAGCAAAGAGGTGGAGGTGCTCGAAGACGGCTACACGGCGGTGACTGCAGACGGCAGTCTCGCTGCACATATGGAGCACACAGTTGCGATAACTGAGAATGGTCCGCTGGTGCTCACACGCTCGTGCAGGCAAAATTAAACCCCGACTGGGTAGGTCGGGTTTAATAGGGTTCAGGTGTGGAGCAGCGGAGATCTCCACACCCGACTGATGTTCTTCATCTGAGGATGAAGAATCCTGTTGCAATACAGACGATGATCAGAAGCATTCCTCCGATGATCGCCCTCTCGTGCGGCGGCGCTTTTGCTACCACTGCAAAGAGTCGTTCCATTTTGATCCCTCTCCCCATAGGTGCGTTGTACTCGTCTTTCCCTCGCATCCTTATAGCACACTACAGGCACGGTATGCAATCCCAAGCAGGTGTGCAACCATTTAGCCCTTGTGCAAAGCCATATTTAAGGTATACTCTCCCCATAATTGAACTAATATTCATCTATATATGTCACGATTGCCACATCAAGAACGCACACTGGTCATTCTCAAGCCCGACACGGTGCAGCGCTCGCTTATGGGAGAGGTCATCACCCGTTTTGAACGCGCTGGCCTCAAGTTTACAGCTATAAAAATGCTTGTTCCCACCGAACAGCAGCTCATGACCCACTACAACAAAGACGAGGCCTGGTTCCTGAAAAAGGGCAACCGCATCGTTGAGGATCTCAAAACCCACGGCTTGCCGGTCACAAAAGAGCCGATCGAATACGGCAAGGAGATCATCACGACCATTGTGAAGTTCATGACTGCCGCACCGGTTGTCGCTATGATCCTTGAGGGCAATCAGGCTGTTGCGGTAGTCACTAAGCTCGTGGGTACTACTGAGCCGTCAACCGCTGATGTAGGTACGATCCGCGGCGACTATACGCTCGATTCATACGGACACTCATCATTTGAGAACCGCGCGGTTCGCAATCTCGTACACTGTTCGGAATCTCCGGAAGAGGCTGAGCGCGAGATCGAAGTGTGGTTCACCGATGATGAGATCATGCAGTATGTAACCGCCCAAGAGCGCATTATGTACGATATCAACTTCGACGGCACCAAGGATTGATGCACGAGCTTCATTTGACATTCATGCGAAGGCGGAGGTGAGGAGACCTCCGCTTTTTTATTTGCTATACTGCATACGGGACCACGTATACGTGTGTTCCGATTAAACGTTTTGCAAGGGCAACCTGCAGTCGCGACACGTAATGAGAACTGGCTCGCCAGATTTCAGACACGCGTCGGAGAGGGCGCCCACCTGGATTTTTCCGGGGGCACACGTTGGTGGTCCTCATGAAACGCCTCCTTCCGGGGGCGTTTTTGCTTCTGCTGCAGTAAGGAAAAAGACGAAAAGAACCTTATGTGCATGCTAGAATGAGGCGTACATATATATGCTTCAACTTACTACCATTGTTTTTCTTATTGCGTCGTCAGTGCTCGCGGTCATCCACAACCTCGCCATTCAGCTCTATCTGTACTGGAACATTTGGTGGCTCGACATTCCCGTTCATGCGTTCGGCGGCATGATCGTCTCGCTCGGGTTCTTCGCCCTGCGCGATCTGCGTCTGTTCCCCAACCAGTGGCTTACGCCGATTCCGGTGATGACCCTCGTTCTGGTGATCGCGCTTTCCTGGGAAGTCTACGAACACGTCATCGGTATCCTTGTTGAAGGCAATTATGTGCTTGACACATTCATTGACATTGCCATGGGGCTTCTCGGCGGCTTCATCGGGTATGTGATCGGTAACAGCCTGAGAAAACTGCATTGAGTATGTCTTCGACCGTTTGTTTTTATGGGGGAGTAGGAAGTGTTACCGGTGCTAATTTTCTGCTCGATACCGGTGACTGCGCGATTCTCGTCGATTGCGGACTGGTTCAGGGGGATCGCTTTGCACAGGAGGTCAATGCGCAACCATTCGTCTATAACCCTGCAGATATTGATGTGTTGTTCGTCACTCACGCGCATGCCGACCATATCGGCAGAATTCCGAAGCTCGTTAAAGACGGGTTTGCCGGCACTATTTATGCAACTGAGCCGACACGTGATCTTGCGGCAATCATGCTGCGCGATGCGCTGAAGGTGATGGAGTACGAAAAAGAGAAGTATGGCAGCGAAGTCATCTATGAAGCGCGCCATATTGAGGAGGCGCTTTCGTTGTGGAAAGTCGTCGGATACGATGAAGAGATTGCAGTGGGAAGCGACATCCGGGCGCAGTACACCGATGCAGGCCACATCCTTGGCTCGGGCATGCTGCATCTGGAGCGCAATGGTAAGAAGATCGTGTTTACCGGCGACATCGGAAATGTTCCGCAGCCGCTTTTGAATCCTCCGGTCATTCCCGAAGACTATGATTACCTCGTCATGGAGAGCGTGTATGGCAACCGGAAACATGAGGAGGTTGCGGAGCGCACGCAACTGCTTGAACACTACATCAACCAGGCACGCCGGCAAAACGGCACCCTCATCATACCTGCGTTTTCGCTTGAACGGACACAGGGGATGCTGCTCGAGATCAACAACCTCATCGAAAGCGGAAAACTGGAGCCGCTTCCTGTCTTCCTTGATTCGCCGCTCGCGATCGCGGTTACTGACGTATACCGGAAATATCCACGCTACCTTAAAGAGTCAGTACAGGCACAGATACAAAATGGGGACGATATTTTTGATTTCGAAGGGCTTTCCTTTACACGAACGATGCACGATTCAGCGGCGATCATCAAGCAAAAAGGCGCAAAGATCGTCATCGCGGGAAGCGGCATGAGCCATGGCGGACGCATCCGCATGCATGAGAAGACCTATCTCGACGATCCGAAAACCATACTCCTTCTGGTGGGCTATCAGGCAGTCGGAAGCCTGGGGCGCCTGCTTCAGGATGGCGCAAAAAAAGTGCGTATCGACGGGCAGCCGGTAAAAGTGCGGGCGCAGGTGGCAAGCATCCGCGGTTTTTCAGGCCATGCTGACCGCGATCAGCTTCTCGGGCTCGTTGCACACGGCGGTGACAAGGCGAAGCATATCTTTGTGACCATGGGCGAAGAGCAGTCGTCCCTCTTCTTGGTGCAGCGCATCCGCGATTACCTCGGCTTGCATGCGACCGCCCCGAGCCTCAATCAGGAAGTGCAGATAGATTTTTAGAAAAATAAGAACCGGGGAAAACCGGTTCTATATTTTTCTTATGCAAACGGTAGACATTTTTGCGAGTAACCCTCGAGCAAAAATGTTGTACCGTCTTGCTTAAGGAAGCATAGAAATAGCTTACATCCCGCCGAAAAGAAAAAGCTCCGGTATTCGGAGCTTTTTCTTTTTTTGTCCAGCAATTTGCCCGAGGAAAGGACAAATCGGTACATACATAAAATATAGTCGCTTACGCTTCTTATTTTATTTAATGTTCGCAACGAATCGGTCGAAGGCCTCTGGGCGATCCTTTGCAAGTGTTGCGAGGATCTTCCGGTCAACCCTGATCTCTTTGTCTGACAGAGTCTTGATGAATCTGCTGTATTTCAGTCCGTGAGCCTGCAGTGCTGCATTGATGCGAGAGATCCACAATCGACGGAAGTCATTCTTCTTGTCCTTGCGGTGAGCGAATGCATGAAGCTGTGCATGATAGATTGCATCCCGTGCCTGTCGCTTTTTTGTTCCGCGACCGAATCGGTAGCCCTTTACTTGTTCGAGGATGTATCGGCGTCGCTTCTGCGCCATGATTCCTCCTTTTACTCGTGCCATGGTATTGGTATTAGTGTGAGTCGATTAATGATAATGGATTATGCACCGGTGTTCGGTAGGAAGCGTCGCGTGATCCTCTTTGAGAGGGTCAAGAGCTGCGTTCGCTTGCGGCGAAGACGCTGCTGGCCAGTCTGTCGTGCATTGAAGTGGTTCTGTCCAGCTTTTCGCGCAACGATCTTACCATTCTTGGTCACTTTCAGACGCTTAGTGTATGACTTGTTTGTTTTCATAATATTCGCTTTTTATACAGCAAAAAGTTGCAGAACTATACCGTATATCGGCTATAAAGTCCACTCTTTTCTGCCGGTTATATCATGCCCCCTTCAAGCAGTTCATCGAGGGACTTCTTCTTTGATTTCTGGGTTTCCTGCGGAGCTTTTTTCTGTTCCTCAGGTTCTTTCTGGGCATCGTCCTCCTGCAGCTGCTTTGCCGCTTTTACAGGCTTGCCGACCCGTTCCAGAGTGGTTGAAAGTCCTTTGGGGCTTCGTTTGATCTCGTCGGCGAGCTTGTAGTCTGCCGGAATGATCTTCAGGAAGCGCTGCAAGCGCTCCTTCAGAAAGGACTCTTCCATGTACTTGTAGCGGCCGGAAAGGAAGAGGTCGACTTTCACGCGGTGGCCCTCATTGAGCCATTCGGCGACCCGTTTCGCCTTGAGGTTCTGGTCGTGCTCTCCTGTGGCGATCTTCACCTGGACATTCTTGGTCTCGGTAACGTGCGACTTTGCCTTCACTTCGCTTGCTTTGCGTTTGGTCTCGTAGCGGTATTGCCCGAAATCCATGATCTTAGCTACCGGCGGGTTGGCATTGGGAGAGATCTCAATAAGATCAAGATTCACCTTCTCGGCTTCTTTGAGCGCCTGTTCAAGAGTAATAACGCCAAGGTTTTCTCCCTGTGCTCCAATAACGCGCAGTTCTCTAGCTCGGATTGCGTTATTGATGCGAGTTTTGTCTTTTTGGCTATATTGCTTTTGTGGTGTTATCAAGTTGTGATCTTATTTTGTAATGTGCAGCGGGGACTGCAGACTGTGAAAGTAGCCCTATCTACTTTCGGTGCCAGTTGGCGTTTCTGCCGTACCGACCAGTATACCTTTTGGATATTTTAAGTTTCACAAAAATATCTCAAAAGGTCTTGCGAAAGCCTCCCAGGCTTCCTCACAACAGCACTAACTATTGGTGCGATTAATCTAGCATAGAAAGGGCTAAAAATAAAGCTATAAGTTACGACAAAAACTGTGCACACACGAAAGCGCCGATCCACCCTACGCTCGAGACCGATGCTGAGAGCAAAAGCTCTCCTTTTTCCGGCCCTGTGAGCTCAGCGAACGGCCGTTCGCTAGCCAGATGTATGTGCTTGCCGATGAAGAACGCATTTATAAAAAGACCGGTGATGAACACAAGCTTGAACCTGAATGACCACAATGTCAGCAAATACTCAGGGGAAAAAGAGAACATGGCAATTCCGGCGAACATTATGACCAGCAATCCGGTCCATGTCGCCCGGTGCAGAATTACCATCCTCCGCGCGGGGAGGAGCCGCACCGTGCCCATGAGCCACAGCAGGCCGTGCAGATCGGCGACCGCGACAATGACGAGAGTGATGAACACTGCGGTTATGTGTATCTGCAGCAGCGGTAATGAGGCGATGATATCCATGCGGGCAAGTATAGCATCAGTGCTGTGTATAACACCCAGACCCGTCGGTAAAACGCGAATGGGGGTGATACAATGATTCCATAGTTTTCCATGGCAGAAGAAAAAGTTCGTAAAACAACCGCAAAGAAAACAGCAGTACGGCGGACAACTACCAAAGTGACGCCGTCGAAGACAGCTGCGAGAACAACAGCTTCGGGTGCTGTACGCAAGGCTCCTGCGCGACAGATGCCTGCAGCGTCCGTTCGCGCACACCGCTCATCCAAGACCCTCGTTGTGGTGCTTCTGGCGGTTATTATTGTTGCCGGGGTTTCTGCCGGGATCGGTTTCAGTGATACGGGTGCGATTGATGTCGCGAGCAAGATAGAACAACGCAAACAGAACGCGACTCCCGAAGAGCAGGAGCGCTTTGAGGCGGTTCCTGTGCAGCACACGCAGACCAATGTGCCCAACGGCGGCCTTGTCGGAACAGGGAAAAGCGTCCCGGCTCCTGTACCTGAACCACCAGCTGCGACAACAAGTGCCTCAACTACCGCAGAGACAGCATCGACCACCGAGGATATGGCTGTGGAAATGCCGGGCGAAGAAACAACTGCTGCTGAGGGATCAGCTGTATCGGATGAGACACCCGTCGCGCAGTAGGAAGCCGCAGACTGCTCCTTGCGGCTTTTTTTATTTCTTCTTTTTCATGCACGTTGCGCACTTGCACCCTTCTGCGTCGATGATCTGTTTTTTGTATTCTTTGCCGTAGTGGTAGGTGATCTCCTCGCCCTGCTTGATGTTCTTGCAGGCGCGGATATAGATGCGGTCGTCTTCTTCGTCATGCTCTGCTTCGCAATTGGGCCTGCAGGCATGATTGATGTAGCGCGCTTTGTTTTCGCGGCCTTTTCCGTCGATGACGAGTGTATCGGTGACCTGGAACAGGTAGCGTCCGCCGCGCTTGTTCGCCTCTTCCTCGCTGATGCGTTCACCGGTGTACTCAATCACCACCTGCTCTTTTGGTATGGCTTCTTCTGCAAAGAGTCCGAGTCCGGCGCTGCTGCGTTTGACAGTGACCTGTGGTCTGTATGAATCGTCTGGCATAATTCGCTGAGTATACCAAAAGAACAGGCTTCGGTGGGTGCGGCGCGGGGAAATCGTTAGAGTGCCGTGAGCACCATATTGAAATCCTTGAGATCGACCGAACCGTCGAGGTTGAGGTCGTACCGCGCATTGTCGCTGCCAATATTGAGGAGCATGATACTTGCGTCGGCGATGCTCTGTCTGCCGTCGCCGTTGAGGTCTTTGGACGGGACTTCGTTCACCACATGATAGGTTGTCGGCGTCACTGCCGTAGCGATCAGGTTGGTATCCGAAGTGCCTGTTGCCGTATTTGTCGCGGAGATCGTGAAGAGCGCATCAATGGGCTGCGCCAAAGCAGCATCGGTGCCCATGCCGTCGTGCTGCAGGATGTTCGCATCTTCGATCGCTATCTTTCCCCGACCCTCGCCGATCCCTTTGAAGGTGACGGTGATGAGCGAATCGGTTCCCGTAAAGCCTCCTGGCCGCGTAGTGCCTCCCGCAAAACTCAGCGTACCATCTCCGTTGCTGTACCAGGGTTCCTCAGCCCAGAGGTCAGCGATCGATGTGTTGTAGTCGATCGATACGACGCTCAGCGTCGTGTTATCGAACAAGAGTTTTCCGGCGAAGACATTGACCGGCACGGAAGACTCGACAATGATGTCGACGGTGAATGTCTCGTCGAGTGCGACCGCTTTGAAGTTCGGTTCGATGCGCATATCTGCGACCACATCCGTTGCCATCGGGAGCACCAAAAGCCCGACTACAGCGAGAAAGCCTATGATAGCGCTTGCGAGCAGACTTGCCGATATTGGTGACATATATTCATTATGCCAGATGCGGCAGCGGGGCGGGCATCTTATGCAGGGTCAAGAATAGCCTTATCCTTCATGATGTTTTCATTGCTGGGCGCCTATAATGTGTGGGTTATCAGTTAAGTAATACGTATGAACAGAAATGCGGTCATTACAGTGATCCTGATGGTTGTTGTGTTCGCCGTCGGCTTCATCGCCGGCAGGACTACCGATGCGACCCCGCAGGCGTTTGTTGAAGCGACCACTGACATTGGCGAATCCCTTGTTCCCGGTAACGGCGCACCGGATCAAAACAGCAGCTCACAGGCTGCGGGTGCGGGTACAACCATTGATGCAAGCAGTCTCACGCCAAGCCAGCGGCAATTGCTTGAATCCCTTGGTATTGACGCAGACAACGTCACTATCACACCGGAGATGGTCGCATGTGCTGAAGCAAAATTGGGCGCAGCGCGTATTGAGGAGATCAAAAATGGCGCGACACCGTCCTTCACCGAAGGCGCCTCACTGGTCGCGTGCTACCGCTAAGCTTCACAGCGCTTACTCTTTATACGACATAATAAAAACATATGGCACAAGTAATCAAAACAGAGAACCCCGACAATTCAGCAACCAACGCTGTGCTCCTCGTCCTTGTCTTGGCAGCGATCGTGGCGTTTGGCGTTTGGTTCTTCGGACAGGGAGCGATCCCCGCTGCTGACGTCAATGACGGGCTCAACGTCGACGTGAATCTTCCTGCAACGGGAGGCACCGACAATGGCGGTACTCAAGCACCGACAACCGGAGAATAGCCGGATGCGGCAGACGCTTACACATTTAAGTGCACAACATCATGAGTTCTGAAACAGCAATGTATCGGTCCACACGTGCCGTATGGTACGTGCTTGGCGCAGTTGAGGCGCTCTTGGCATTCCGGTTTCTGCTGCAGATGCTTGGGGCAAACTCCGGGGCGGCATTTACCCAATTCATATATGCAGCCTCGCAGATATTCGTAGTGCCGTTCCAGTTCGTGTTCGGTACTCCGGCGATCGGCGCAAGCGCGTTCGAGTTCAGTACGCTGCTTGCCATGGTTGTGTATTACCTCATCGCGCTCGGCGTCATCAAGCTTATGCTGATGAACCGTCCTATAACAAGATATGAAGCGCATGCGGGACTACAGGACCAAGATGTCTAGGCAGCCGGACGCGGGCGCGCCAAATTGGGGAGCGAAGCGTCCCACAGTTTAGTGCCCCCGTCATTGTGCTGTGGGGGCTCGGCTCTGATATAATAAAGGGG
>CAZKFF010000004.1:0-107862 GCA_964552045.1 uncultured Candidatus Saccharibacteria bacterium
CCGCTTGTTCCGCTTCTGTGTGTGGTAGCCGATGGCAAAGCGATGCGCCTCAGCATTGGAAAGCAGTATATCATTCTGGTATGTTTCCAGAAGCTTTTTTGCAGCAATGAGCCGCGTCGGACGGTGGCGTTCATCCTTGACCACTGCCACAACCGGGATCAGAAGCTCGAGCTTCCGCAACACATGCTCTGCGGCATTCTTCTGTGCCGTACTGCCGTCAACCACGATTATTTGCGGCAGCGGCCATTCCAGATGGTCGAGCCTGCGGGTGAGCACCTCCTTTAGCGCCGCGGTGTCATTACTGCCGTGGACGCTCTGTATCTTGAATTTTCGGTATTCATGCGGCTGACGTTCGCCGCCCTCGACAACGGTCATGACGCCGACCATATCCTGTCCGCCGAGATGCGCCACATCGTATGCTTCAAGGCGCGCATTCTTGTCGTCTTTGAATCTGCGGACATCGTTCTTCAAAAGGGCGACATCTTGAATGTGCTGCAGGGCAAATATCTTATGCTTGATGATGTTTGCCTCTTCAAAGCGTTCCTCTTTCGCTTTGCGCATCATGTCCTTCTCTAATTCCGTAATGATCTGTTTTTTCTTTCCTTCAAAGAAGAGGCGGACATAGCGGATGGTGCGTGCATATGCCTTCTTGTTGTCTTCGCTCGGGTACAGGCCGATCTGCTTATTGAAATCAATGACGCCGCGCGAGAGCTTCGAACGCTCATGTCCGACCGGAACCTTCGTATCGTAGAACTTGAAGAGACGGCGTACTATCTTCAGCGCCTCTCTGAAGAGCAGACCCGAGGTGAACGGTCCAAAATGATACTGGATATCCTCGTCTGAGTATTTACTGGCCAGATCCTTGCCGCGCACGACCAAAACGCGCGGGAACTCCTCCTTGGTGATGATGAGATGGTTGTAGCTCTTGTCATCCTTCGATATCGAGTTGTATTTCGGCTTATGCGTGCGTATGAGATTAGACTCAAGAATCAACGCTTCAAGCACAGAATCGGTGACGGTGACATCAATACTCTTCGCTTCAGCGACCATCTGCTCAATGAGCTTCGAACGTTTCACAGCGACATCCTTTACAAAATAGCTGCGCACGCGGTTGCGCAATGAGGTTGCTTTGCCGATGTAGAGGATCTCTTTCTTCGCACCCAAAAAGAAGTACACCCCCGGCTCATCTGGGAGCTTCTTTGTTGCTAATTTCTCCTTGGTCATATCAGCGTTTTTTCAGCGCCTTTTTCAGGTATTTTGCAGTGTGGGAATCATCGACATCTGCTACCTCTTCAGGTGTTCCCTTTGCGATGAGGTTGCCTCCGCCCACACCTCCTTCCGGGCCGATGTCCAAAATGTAGTCTGAAGATTTGATCAGGTCAAGGTTGTGCTCAATGACCACGACCGTATTGCCGCGCATCACGAGCTCCTGCAGAATCTCGATGAGCTTCTTGACGTCCGTATAGTGCAGTCCGATGGTCGGCTCGTCGAGGAGATAGATGCTTTTCTGCGTATGTGGACGATAGAGTTCTGAAGCAATCTTCACGCGCTGCGCTTCTCCTCCTGAAAGCGTCGTGGCGCTCTGTCCAAGCTCGAGGTATCCGAGTCCGACATCCATGAGCGTCTGCAGCCGCTCATGGATCGCCGGCACATCTTTGAAGAACTCGACCGATTCCTCAATGGTCATGTGGAGCACCTGATCAATATTCTTTCCTTTGTAGGTCACTTCAAGCGTTTCTTTGGTAAATCGCTTGCCATCACAGACATCGCATGTCACATAGACCGTTGGCAAAAAATGCATTTCAACGGCGATCTCGCCGTTACCCTGGCATGCTTCGCAGCGCCCGCCTTTGACATTGAAGCTGAAGCGTCCTGGCTTCCAGCCGCGGGCACGCGCTTCTCCTGAAGCGGCGAACATATCGCGGATATGTGTGAAAGCACCAGTATACGTAGCAGGATTTGAACGCGGCGTACGGCCGATCGGCGACTGGTCAATGAGAATGGCGCGGCCGAGATACTCGGTGCCGGAGAAGGTCTTGCAGTTGTAGGTGTGGGGCGTCCGGTACTTCTTTTCAAGGCGGGACCGAAGATTCTTGTAGAGTATCTCATACATGAAAGTCGATTTCCCCGATCCGGATACACCCGTGATAGTAATGAGCCGACCGAGTGGAATATCGACATTGAAGTTCTTGATATTAAAGGCTTTCCCGCCGCGTATCTTGATGGAGCCTTTTTCGCCCGTACGGCGTTCTGGGATCTCGATTTTTTTGTCTCCGCGCAGATAGTCGAGCGTGATGGACAATGATTCATTACTTGGCGCTTTCAGAAGCGGCTCCAGATAGTCTGAAACGATGACCTCACCGCCATGTACGCCTGCACCCGGCCCGATATCGACAAGATAATCGGATGCGTAGATCGTATCTTCGTCGTGTTCGACGATCAGAATGGTGTTACCAAGATCACGAAGCTCAGTGAGCGTCTTGATGAGTTTGTCATTGTCGCGCTGGTGGAGGCCAATGGTCGGCTCATCAAGCACATACAGCGCGCCAACGAGACCGGAACCAAGCTGCGAAGCAAGCCGTATGCGCTGCGCTTCGCCTCCTGAGAGCGTATTCGCACGGCGGTTAAGCGTCAGGTATTCAATGCCCACATTGTTCATGAATTCAAGACGCTCAATGATCTCACGGAGCGCAGGCCATGCGATATCCTGCTGCTTCTTCGAAAGTTTCAGCGTGGCGATAAAATCAGCAGCTTCCTTAACGGTCATCGCGGTGAAATCGACGATATTGAGTCCCAGGTGCTTTTTACCGTCGCCGCCTAAGTACACGCGGAGCGCTTCGCGCCGCAACCGCGCCCCGTTACACAACGGACACACATCGTTCTGGAAGATGCCAACCACACCCAGTCCATTGCATTCAGGGCATGCACCGTACGGCGAGTTGAATGAGAAAAGCCGCGGCTCGACTTCAGGGAAGGATGAGCCGTCGATCGGACAGATGAACTTCGCTGACAGGGTACGTTCTGTGCCGTCAGGGCTCTCCACTTTTACCAGGCCATTGGATTGCGCGAGCGCGAGCTCAACCGCTTCCGAAAGACGTTCGCGGGAGTTCTTCGGATCGCTCGAGAACTCACTCACATAGATCTCGTCAATGAGCACGTCGATGTCATGCCGGTGGGTCTTTGAAAGCACTATCTTTTCGCGGAGCTGCTTTATTTCGCCGTCGATCTTGACCGTTTCGTATCCTTTTCCCAAAAGATCATACAGAAGCTGGTAGTATTCGCCCTTACGACCCACAACAACCGGCGAGAAGATAGCGACGCGGCCGCGTGAAAGCTCAATACCCATGACCTTTTCCTTCTCTTCAGCGCTTTTTACCTCCCGCTCTTCGATGGAGCGAAGAATAAGGTTCATGATCTCATCCTGTGACAGTTTCTGTATCGGAACATCGTCATCAAGACAATACGGCTGTCCGACACGCGCATAGAGAATACGAAGATAGTCGTATATCTCAGTGATGGTCGCTACCGTCGACCGCGGGTTGCGGCTTGCTGACTTCTGGTCAATGGATATGGCGGGAGAAAGTCCGGCGATCTCATCGACATCTGGCTTTTGCATCTTATTGAGGAACTGACGTGCATACGGAGAAAGCGACTCCACGTAGCGGCGCTGCCCCTCTGCAAAAATGGTATCGAACGCGAGAGATGATTTCCCCGACCCGGAAGGTCCGGTTATGGCGATCATTTTGCCGCGCGGCATCTCGACATCTATGTTCTTCAGGTTGTGTGTCCGTGCACCGCGAACAACGATCTTCTCATCGTGCTTCCCTTCCCACTTTGTTGTTGATTTCTTTTGGGCCATAAACCACATAAACGCCTCTCCACATGACGGTGAAGATGCAATATTGATGATTATAGCCGATACGCCCGTCTATTGCGAATATCGCTTTTGGAGAGTGACAACCACGTGCGTGCCGATCCCTTTTATAGACTCTACACCCACTTTCCCTCCCATGAGCTCGATGAGTTCCTTGGTGATCCACATACCGAGACCGGTTCCGGTGATCTTACTCACATCCGCGGTTGCCACCCGGAAGAAAGGTGCAAACAGCTTTTTCTGGTCTTCTGCAGAAATGCCCATGCCGGTATCTTTCACGCGCAGCTCAACAAGCATCGCCTTCTCCTCCAAGGAAATTTCAATGCTTCCCTCCGGAGTGTACTTGATGGCATTGCTCACCAGATTGGTAAGCGCTTGATACAGCCGTTTGCGGTCTGCAGTAGCGAAGAAATCCTTTCCCGATGACGTATAATCGAGTGTAATATTTTTTTCTTTTGCTATGATGCGCAGGTCAGCAATGACCGACGTGGCGACCTCCTGAATATCGGTATAGGCTGTATTAACTGCGAGCTTACCGGACTGAATGCGTGCGACGTCAAGCAGATCATTCACAATAGAGATCAAGCGTTCGGAGGAGTCACGCACCCGCTGTGCATAGAGCTTGTGATCTTTGTCTTCAACCTTCTCCTCAATGAGCGTTGCGTAGCCGCGGATGGCTGTAAGCGGCGCGCGCAGTTCGTGGGCGATCATATTGGTAAACAGGTCCTTAGTTTCATTGGCTTTTTTAGCAGTGATATACAGGTAGCGATAATCAGTGAGTTTGATATGCCACACTGCGAGCGCCACGATGAAGAAATATACGAATACAAGCGACAGATACGCCCCATGTTCCTTTGCGGCAAACAGATCGTCGATGGCCTGAAGCGACATCGCCGTATATATGAAATAGATGCTTCCGTCAGCAGCCTCAACCGCACGGTACGCGTGCCATACTCGTTCTCCCTGATCATAGGTCTCAAAGATGATCGACTCATCAAGGCGTACCGATGCGCTACGGTACAGGTCGGTCGATTCCTCAGCAGTACCTCTATCCTCCTCACGATAAGCGATGACCGGGACGATATCACCATTTTCGGCCTTTGAGATCTTATAGTCGATGATATCGGGATTCTGTGAAGTGACTTTGAGCAATTCTCGCTGGATGACCGCCGTATTGATATCGGTTCCGAGAAGCAGCGCCGAAAAAGCATCGTGCATCAGTCCGACACGATCTTTCTGCAGGCGTTCCTGGTTTGCGCGTCCTGCATCCAAAAACTGCTGTCCGGTATACAGAAAAAGAAGTGGAAAGACGATAAGCAGGATGAGTACAAAGAGTATCTGCGGATGGTCTTTTACATAGAGCGCTGCTTTTTGGAGCGCAAAAAGCAGACGAGAGATCATACCGCCGCGCCCTCCTTTAGTTCGGCATCTGCCCTGCGTGGGCGGACATCAAGATGAAGGCCGAGCAGTATAAGCACGAGACCGATCGCGACAACCGATATAGAAATGACCAAGTATATAGTGTACTGGGATGCCAGTGAATGCTCCACATCAACGGTTTCCGGGACCACTGCGGCATCAGTAGCAGTGAACGCCTGCGCTTCCTTCACGAACGTAAATGGCTCGCTTTTGGCAACGATCTTTCCTGCATTGTCAGTGACTCCCACGTACACTTCATGTTCGCCATCTTCAAGTTCCTTATCAAAACGATACGTCCAACTGCCGTCTGCATCTGTCTTCAGCGTGACAACAATAGGTGTACTGAATATATAGAGGGTCACGAAACTGTTTGGTAACGCTTTGCCTGAAATGATAGCAGCGGGCACAGTTTCGGTTTCCTCATTTTTTTCAGCGCTTGAGACAGAATGTACCTGCAGGATATCTTCTCTCACCACACCTGTTTCTTTTGGTGATTCATAAGCCACCAAAACCTCAGCTGACGCGTCGATCGGGTTGTAGCCATTGAGGATCTCCGCACCATCCTGGAATCCATCGTTGTCGGAGTCAACAGCATACGGGTCGGTACTGTATATATTGACCTCGTCATAATCCGAGACGTTATCATTGTCTGAGTCTTTTGATGCCTGTTCCTGCGTCCGCTCGGTAATGACCTTTTCCACTTTCTTCACACTCTCTTCAACACGCATCGCAGCATCCTTAAAGTACGAGTCGATTGCTGCTGTATCGCCGTTTTGCTCATCAACTATGCGTGCTTTCAGCCCTTCAAGCCGTGCATTGACCTTCTCAACTGCTACCTGGTTATTCATGCGTTTTGCAGCTGCAAGCCGCTGCAATTCCTGCTCGATCTCTGATTTGAACTCCGGCAACAGCTGCACGGTGATGCTGCCTTTTTGCTCTGTCTGCTCTGCAGCGATCTCCGTTTCAGCAGTAACCTGCGGTTCTTCAGTCACGCGTGCTGTCTCTGCTTCGGACATCACTGATGCAGGAGTCGTCGCCGGTTCAGGGCGCTCTGGGGTCGCCTCCACTGAAACAGCACCGATATCGGTAAGTACCTCTATTTTCTTCTGTTGCTGCTCGGTATATGTCACACTGACCTCGTTCTGTATCTTCCCCGCAGATATGTCTTTAGAGTAGGTTCCGTATACATTCTGCACAAGTGCGAGGAGCTTGTAGTCCCCGTTCGGTGTCTGCCGAGTATCCCATTCGAACTTCCAGATCGTGTCATCGACCGCTCTGGCTGTTCCGATGTACCGCTGCACGAGTGAGTTGTGCGGCACGGCGTACATCTCGACTGAATTCGCGTCTTCAACAGCGATCTGCACCGGCACAATGCCGTGCAAAGGGGTTGGCGCATGTATCTTTATCGCGATATCGGGAGTCATATTTTTCTCCATACTGTCTGAGTCCTGCATATCGTCCGCGACTTCGTCTTTTTTGGTTTCCATCTGGAGACTCACTACGGTCAGTACTTCAACGTTCACCGGATCAGATGCGTATTCTTCCGTATCCTCAAGTGCAAGCGCCTGAATGGAATACTCCCCGGAAGGAATGCCGGCAAGAAGCCACCTGAACTTCCAGGAGCCGTCAGCTTCATAGGCATAACCGAGCAATTTTCGCTCATTGCTCTTTATATTCTGCGAATACACTTTCACATTATCAGCGTTCGGCGACTCGATGTCAAAGCGGAAGAAATCAGAAGCCCTGTTCTTGTCGGCGGAAAGTGTGATGGTGTCACGCACCGTCTCACTACCCGCTGTTTGATTCTCCGCGTCTTTCTCCTCTTCTTGCATCTCTTCTGTGCTTTGTTCAGCATCATCGAGCATCTCCATAGTATCTGACGACCCTTCTGCCGCCTGATCCAGGATATTCCCTGACGAATCATCACGTCCATCAGGAAGCGGATTATTCTCGACGATCACGTACTTTTCATCGGGGATTTCGTACGAGCCGGACTCATTCCGCACAAAGGCTTTGAGTTTGTACTCACCGTCGCTATACAGCGTCGTGTCCCATTTCAAAAGCCATGTATCATCCGAAATCTGTGCCAGAGTACCAAGGGTGTAATTCTGTTGTTGCGTTTTATAGTATGCAAGGAGCTGTACGCTCCGTGCATTGCGCACGTTTATCTTCACCTCGACGGTATCGGCAAGTCGGTCGCGGTTGCTGACATCAAATGACACTTCGGGGTTGGACATCTCGCACGACCCTTCGCCGCTGCATCCGCTCATCACATTCTCAACAGAATGCAATGTGCTCGTGGTCACTGCAGCACCCTGCGATGCGCTGTTGAACGAACCATTTGCGAAAAACATGGTGAAAAATGCTCCCAGTACAACGAAAAACACACCGCCAAAACGTGCTGCATTGTGGGCCAACTGGTCAACTTGGACAGGGAAACGGTAGGGTGAAAGGAGCGCGAGCGCAACAACCGGTTTCACCTGTGCCAACGGAGCAGGTTTCACTCCCTGGGTGATCTTGCTCGCATGGAGCGCTTCCACGCGGGCTAATTTGGATTCCATCTTCTTCGGCTCAGCTTTCCGTTCGGACGTAGTCCGTGTTTCGGTATTATTTTTGATCCGTACACGCCCGGTCTTTTCCCTACCTGAAGTTTTGATGGTCTTTTGAGGAGTTACTTTTTTACCAGCTGAAGCCTTCTTCGGGGATGGGGTATCTTCCTTTTTTGAACGTACAGAACGTACGACTTTCTTAGCCGTTACCATATGTATAGTATACTGAAGATTCACGCTGTTTCTTCAAGGCCGATGTCGATAACTATTCTCCGGTCAGTTCCTGTATTCGTTTCAGCAGGTCATCGAATGCGGTGCTCGCTTTGACAAAAAAATCTTCGGTGCCCAGTTCGAGCGCGTGTTCCTTTGCCTTCGGGTCGTCATTGTTCGAAAAGATAATGACCGGGATATCCTTTAACGCCGGATCGTTCTTTATGTCTGCCAGTATCTGCAGACCCGGCATATCTGGAAGGTCAAGATCAAGCAGGACTATATCGGGCGTATCTGAACGCAGCAGCCGTACAGCGGTACTGCCATCGTGCGCAACAAGCACCGCGAACGCATGCTCCGTGAGCTTGATCGAAGTAAGGTCGCGGATGAACGCGTCATCTTCAATAAGAAGCACTTTTTTCATATGGTTCTATTATACTCCTTTCTTGTCCGATGAAAGACCCTCAAGCATGCGTATCTCGTCGCGGATGATCGCGGCTGTTTCAAAATCAAGCACGGCAACCGCATCTTCCATCTGCCGCCGCTTCTCCTTGATAGTCTTTTGCGGATTCTTCTTATAGAGATCGACATCGACCTTCATAAGCACATCGAGTGCCTCGTCATGCTGCGTCCGCAGCTGATCGGCTATGGAACGTATCTCTTTGTGAATGGATTTTGGGGTAATGCTGTGTGTGGCATTGTACTGTGTCTGCAGCTCACGCCGTCTGTTGGTCTCGCCTATGGCGTACTCAAGCGCTTTTGTCAGCGCGTCAGCATACAGGATCACGCGGCCATTGATATTGCGTGCCGCGCGGCCGATGGTTTGGATCAGTGCCGTCTCGCTGCGTAAAAAACCTTCCTTATCCGCGTCCAGGATCGCCACGAGTTCGACCTCAGGGAGATCAAGGCCTTCGCGCAGGAGATTGACACCCACCAGACAGTCGAAATCACCTTTGCGGAACGCAGTCAGCGTATCAATGCGCTCGATGGTCTCCACATCGCTGTGGATGTACTTCGTTTTTATGCGCTTCTCCTCAAGGAAATCGGCGAGATCCTCTGCCATTTTCTTTGTCAGCGTGGTAACAAGAACGCGTGCACCTCCACTGATCACCCGTTCGGCTTCGGCAATAAAATCTTTGATCTGTCCGGGGTACTCTCCTTTCTGGTTCACCGGCCGCACATCGATCTGCGGATCGACAAGACCGGTTGGGCGGATGATCTGCTCGACGATCTGCCCTTCCCCATTTTCCGCTTTCTGCAGTTCGTATTTGCCCGGGGTCGCCGATGTATATACCACCTGCCCCACCCGTTCTTCAAATTCACTAAAATTGAGCGGGCGGTTATCTACCGCGCTCGGCAGACGGAACCCGTATTCGACGAGATTCTCCTTGCGGGAACGGTCTGCCGCGTACATGCCGCCAAGCTGCGGCACGGTCACGTGCGATTCGTCGATGACGGTGAGAAAATCCGGCGTACCGTCTTCTGTATGCGGGAAATACGACAAAAGCGTATACGGTGCCTCTCCCGGCTTGCGTCCGTCAAAGTGCCGTGAGTAGTTCTCAATGCCGCTGCAGAACCCCACCTCCCGGATGAGTGCCAGATCGTGCTCAGTGCGGCGTTTGATGCGTTCTGCCTCGAGCAGCTTCCCCTCCTTTTTGAAATACTTGAGCCGCTCTTCTAACTCGAGCTTGATGTCTGTAATCGCGCGCTTTCGCTCATCCTCAGGAGTGACGAAATGCTTCGCCGGGAACAGGAAGAATACCGGCGGTTCTTCGATGATCGAGCGTGACACGGCATCGATCTTCGTGATCGAAGATACTGCATTGCCAGAAAAACCGAGACGGTAGATCACCCGTTCGTTGGTCGGCATGATCTCAACGGTATTCCCGACAGCACGGAACGTGCCCGGCTTGAGATCTGCAATGGTCCGGTCGAAGTACATGGAAACGAGCAAGCGCAGCAGTTCTGCGCGAGTGATCTCGAATCCCCGCTCGATCTTCTTGTGGACCTTCACATACTCCTGCGGCGCGCCAAGGCCGTAGATGCACGACACTGAAGCGACAATGATGACGTCCCTGCGGGTGAGGAGTGCCTGTGTGGACGCATGGCGCAGCCGGTCAATCTCCTCATTGATCTGCGACTCTTTCTCTATATATGTGTCAGAAGTCGCCACGTACGCCTCCGGCTGATAATAGTCATAGTAGGAAACAAAATAGTGGACTTCATTGTTCGGAAAGAAGTCCTTGTATTCCTGCGCGAGCTGTGCCGCAAGCGTCTTGTTGTGGGCAATGACGAGCGTCGGTTTTTGAACCGCCTGGATCACATTTGCCGCAGTAAAGGTCTTTCCCGAACCGGTCACGCCCAAAAGCGTCTGGTGGCGCATCCCGCTGTGCAGACCCGACACCAGCTTCTCTATTGCAGCTGGCTGGTCACCCGCCGGCTTCTTTTCAGTTGAGATCTCAAATTGCATGGGGTCTCCAGTATAGCAAATTTCGGGGCTTCGTATAAAAGTGAAAGGCGCAACAGTGTGTCGCGCCTTTTCGGTCATTTCCTTTTGGGAGTATGGCCGTTTTTGAGTTCGTTGAGAATGCTCTCGGTCTCGTGGATGAGGACCATTTCACGCACCGCAAGCGGCAGGTAGAAATTTTCCGTCTCCGCGATCTTGCGGGTGCGCTTCTCTTCGGAGACATCCCACATCGTGACCAGGTTGTGGAGCCGGTCGGCGAGCTTGACGATAACCACTTCGCGCGGTGCACGTTCATGGATCTGCTCGTTGTAGTGCCGGTCGCGTTCCGCTTCATTGCTGAAGCCAGCGACATTTGGCTTGCTCAGCCACCACACGAGGTTGGCGATCCGTTCGTTGAACTCACGAGCGACGCGCTCGTATGACCATTCGGCGATATCCTCGACGATGTCGTGCAGCAGCGCAGCGACGATGAGCTCGTAATCACGGACGCGCAGATGCTCGATGAGGATGAGTGCCACAGCGCGCAGGTGTTCGAAGTAACGGTCACCATTATCGCGCTGCTTGGTCTTGAATGCATCCTCAGCGGTGCAATACGCACGCATGATCATGCGGTAGCGGTCATCGTGGGGTGGAAAGTATCTGCCGATAAGCTCGGCAAAACTTGCGCTGTTATGCTCCTTCCGCAGGAGCTGTTTGACCAGTCGGAGCGACATGGTACCTCCTTTCTGTTGGAACTAAGGATCAGGTATGTGCCTAACATACAATTATTGCTGAGTTTGTCAATGGAGCAGTGATTCACGGAGCTTCTTGGTGAAATTGACGATTGTATAGAGATTGTGGATTGAAGCGAGATGTGCGCCGAGCATTTCCTGGGCCCGGAACAGGTGCGCCAGATATGCTTTGGTGTAATGTGTGCAGACATAACAGTCGCATCCCTCATCCACCGGTGAGAGATCATGCTGATATTGTGCATTTTTGAGACTGATGCGCTTTATGTTCGCTTTGTGCGGATCCCATTCCTTTGCCGTATGCACATAGATGCTTCCCGTGCGTGCAATGCGCGTCGGAGCGACGCAGTCAAAGGTGTCGCAACCCTGCGCTACTCCTGCGATGATATCGTCAGGTTCGCCGATGCCGAGCAAATGACGCGGTTTCTCTTCCGGAAGGATCTCATTCACTACCCGGAGCGACTCGCCGAGGTCTTCCTTGGAGAATGAGCCGCCGATACCAAATCCATCAAAATCCATATTGCTCAAGACTCGAGCGCTTTCCTGCCGCAGGTCCAAGTGGCGCCCACCCTGCACCACACCATAGAGACCCTGCTTTTTTAAAGCATCATAATTCTGCTTGTGGGCCATGATAGAGCGCTTGGCCCAGCGATGCGTACGGTCCATTGCCTCCTTTTGATAATCGTATTCCGCTGTAGGACTCGTGCATTCATCAAATGCAATAATAATATCCGCCCCGATCGCATGCTGAATCTCAACCGAGCGTTCCGCAGTGAACCGGTGCATTGAACCGTCCAGATGCGAAGTGAAGGTCACTCCCTCCTCGTCAATGACGCAGAGCTTTCCGTGCGACTGCGCGACATCCTTCGAATAGACATTGGGCCGGTAATCGATCTCCGCACTCGCCTCTCCCTTTGCAAATTTTGTGACACCTTTGCCGAAGGCTGCGCCGAGCGAAAACACCTGAAAGCCGCCGGAATCCGTGATGGTCGGCGTTTTCCACTGCGTAAACTCGTGGAGTCCGCCAGCCATCTTGACGGTCTCCGCTCCAGGCTGCAGAAACAGATGGTAGGTATTGGCAAGCGTCACCTGATTGCCGACATAGTGCTCCAGGTCCTCAGGCTTCAGGCTTTTGACCGTACCTTTGGTGCCGACGACTACAAAAGCCGGAGTTTGTATGTCGCCGTGCGGCGTATGTATCAAACCAGCCCGGCCTAATGTGCCGGGCTGTTTCTTTTCCACCTGGAATGTAACTGGCTTGTCGCTCATTTATTTAATATCGATGAGTTCAACAGAGAACACGAGCGTGGCGTTCGCCGGGATAGGCCCAACCTCGCGAGACCCATATGCGAACTGCGGCGGTATGACCAATATGCGCTGTCCTCCTTTCTTCATGCCCTTGATGCCCTCTTCCCACCCTTTGATCACTTTTCCTTCTCCCAGCGTGAAAGTGAACGGTTCGCCCTTCACATATGAATTGTCGAACTGCTGACCGTTCTGCAGCGTACCGATATAGTGCACTGAAACAGTGTCGCCATTTTTCACTTCCGCTCCCTCACCCACAGTGATGTCATCAATGACAACATTGACCATATCACCCGTTGCGTTGATTGAGTCTACAAGCGCGTCAGCAACGGCCTGCTTCTGATCAACCGCATTCGCTGACACGACCACAGCAGCATGCTGTGTGTCGGGCGAAATGCTGCCAAGAAGCGCGACATTGGCATCGACCCGCAAAAGAAAAAGTGCAAGCGACATGATGCCGACGCACACTAAAATGCCCAACGCTTCATATTTGTTTATCATACAAAAAAATTATCCCAAAATAATAAGCATTTATTGCCTAAATGCAAGATTGACTTCAAAAAGAGACTTCAATATAGCCATTTTCTATCGTCTGCGCTCCTGCAGGGTCACTGTGCTCCGCAAGCGCTTTTAACAGAACCTCCCGTTCGTACGCACCCATGATACGCGGCTGGCTACGGGTGCCGATACTGGTGACCGGCACAATATCGAAGCGTATCGATGACACACCAAACGTCGCATCAAGCGCAAGGCCGTTCTGCACATCCTCGCTGAAATATTGGTCGAAGATGAAATTGCCGATCGAGTAGAAGATAGGGACATCCTTATAGAGACCGATATCCTGTACGACATGCGGATGATGTCCAATAACTGCATCCGCTCCTGCGTCGATGAGCCCCTGCGCGACCCGCTCTTGGAAGGCATTGTGGATCAGTTTGTATTCCTCTCCCCAATGTATATACGCGATCTGTAAGTCGCTGTTGCGCGAAGCTTCGGCAAATACAGAAGCAACTGCGTCCGTAGCAGGCGGTTGGTGCACAGCGTACACACCCACAAGCGCTACGGTTGTCGTTCCGACATCGAGATACGTAATGGAACTGGTTCCCAGTTCTCCCGGATCACCGAAGACTGTAAACCCGTGCTCCTCCAGAAGCTGTCTTCCGTGTGCAAAATCATCACCGCCAAAGTCGTATGCGTGGTTATTGGCGAGACTAAGATGAGTAAAGCCATATTGACGCAGGCCGTCCAGATGCGCCGGGTCAACGGAAAATGAGAACTGCATGCTTTGAGTTGGCACATGCACCGCCGGGATCGATCCTTCGAAATTGCCGACCAAATACTGGCCCTGAGGATGCGCAGGGAGTCCGTCATACGGATACGCAGACCCGTACGCATCCATGAGATTCTCGACATTGCGTGCAAGCATGATATCGCCGACAAAGCGTATGCTCGTGTGCACCGTCTGTGATCCCTCATCCTGTGGTGCCGGCAACACGAATGTAAAGGTACCGATCGCGAATTCACGATGCGGGAAACTGATGTAAATACCCGCACATATAGCGACGAAACACAGCAGTAAAAAAATAAGTACCCGGGTCATAATGCAAATAGTCTTCCATTCCTATCGCATAGCGATATGGAACACACCCATCTGAAGATACCACATCGAAGCCAACACGAAAACAACCGAGACCGAAAGCGAGACCAGACCGATCTGCATCATCTGCCGGGCGGACATTCTGCTGTGAGAAAAGCGCTTGTGGTCAATGTCATCGCTCGGAATATGGACATCTATTCCCAAAAGGGCTGAAATAGTCTCAGGTTGCAGGTGCTCATCACTGCGAAAGACGCGCCGGAGCGTATCGACATGCGTTTCATGATTGTGGGTGTTCTCTCGGAGGATGAGGAGCGCCGTTTCAACATCATTCTGGTGCCACCGTGCACTGATGAGGACTGACTTTATTTCTTCATCGGGAGCACTCGGCTCCACACCGTTCAATTTTAAAAATTTTTCAATGTGTGCGCGTTCGAACATACCGCTATTATGCCTTGTTTGTTTTCTTCTTGTGGTCTGAGATATGCACAGAATAGAGTTCAAGGAGCACCATGAACAGGCTCACCAAAACTGGCCCGACGATGAACCCGATGGGACCAAACACGGAAATGCCGCCGAGCACTGCAAGCAGTATCAAAAATGGATGCATCCTGTTGCCTCTGCTCATAAGATATGGACCGAGAATGTTGTCTATGAGTCCCACTGCGATCGTGCCCCACACGAGCACACCGAAGGCCTGCAGATAATCACCGTTGAATAGCAGATACACAACTGCAGGTATGAATACGATGGTCGTGCCGACACTGGGGATGAGCGCGCCAAATGCTGCAATAACACCCCACAGGATCGCGCGTTCAAAACCGAAGAGATAGAGACCCAGTCCGGTGAGCGTACCCTGGATGAGCGCAACGAGTATGGTGCCGACCGCAACAGAACGGACAGCCTGCGCAAGCCGTTTCATGATGACCTCATCCTGCGCATCGGGAAGCGGACTGACACGCACCAGACTCTTGGTGAATATCCGGCCGTCGCGGAACAGATAGAAAGAACCGAGAATGGCGATGAAAAAAAGGAAGAGGGTCGATGCAGTGCCGGCGAAGATAGCCCCCAGATTGAGTGCAAGCCACGCCGCCGCCTGTTTGAGATATTCGGTGACATTGAGTTCGAACGCAGGAAAATACTGTTGTATGGCCGACTCGAGTGACACCAGAGAACTCTCCACTCCTATCTGTTCTGCATTGACTATGCGGTAAACTGACACTGCTTCATTCACCAAAGCTGACGTTATGAGAAACAAAGGGATAATGACCACAAGCAAGACAAGAAGTGTCGTTACAAGCGCTGCGATCGTTTCGTTATGCCTGGGAGTGATCCTGAGGATGCGCACATAGAGCGGATAACAGATGGTCACAATAATGGCCGAGAGAGCGAGCGCAGAGACGAATGGAGTTACCATCTCCCACACCAAATAGCCGACCGCAGCCATAAAGCCGAAGAAAAAGACATATTCGACGATCCTGTTCATGAGCATAGAACAATAGTAGCAGATTGCGCACTGAATTACATACAACAAAAGCCCGGGATAACCCAGGCTTTCTATCAGCGTGCTTCTTCAAGCAGATGATGCTTTGAAATGTCCGCGGCGACATGTACCGTCTCGAACGTCGCTACGGCAGCATCTTCAAACGCCATGAACGCATCCGATAACAGGTGTGAGACCGCATAGAGCACGATCACAAATCCGATTGCTCGCATCATATGTATATATGTTGCATCTGTCTGTCTTCATGCATTTCTGCACAAAGACCGAGTAAGCCAACAGACGCGAGCATTCGTACCCAAAGAACCTATGCCCAGAATACGCCTATTTATGCAGTTGTAAAGGATGAGCTTATGTCCCCTGCTGCAGCGCCTCCTGCGTCTTCTGCTCCATTTCCTGCCGGGTCATAGGCCCTCGTTTGTGGAAATATATATTACCGTTCGTATCATAGATCACCGTCTCGGGCATCGCATAGCCCTCAAGCGCTTCAAAGAATGCATCACCCGGATCCAGTACTATATGCATGTGTTCCAATGCGGGGAGTGTACGCAGAAAGCGTTCTGCCGCCTCCTTCGGTTCCTTGCGGTTGATCCCGAAGACAGCAACGCCGCTGTGTGCATACGCTTCTGCTAACGCATCAAGATCCTGCAACTCCTGTACGCTATAGGGCGACCAGCTCGCCCAGGAATTGACCACGCGCACTTTCCCCTCATACGATTCAAATGAGATCGTATTCCCATCAATATCCGTGAACGCCGCATCGCCGAGAGCAAGCGTCTTTGACGCATCCGAGTTCGAGGCGTCATTGGGCGTGATATACAGGTAATAGGTCAACAGTGCACCGCCGGTAAGAATAAGCACAACGAAAGCGAGGGTGAGAAGCGCAGATCTGTTCATGATGTGTGTAGTGTACCATTACTTCCCTGCAGCATACTGTCGTTAGCAACAACAAAACTGCACAATATGTGCAGTTTTGTTGTTGTTATATCCATTGAAGGTCTTATCCCTTAATGAACAATTCAAAGTCCTCAGGTGTTTCACCTTCGGCAGGAGGTACGAGATTGAGCTCGACAGCCCGGCCCATGAACATCGCGCTGATCGATGCATCCTCCGATGCAGTGAAGCTGACCTTGAACCGTGCTTGCGTAACCTGCTGCGCGCAGAATTCCGCGTTATTGAGAACTGAGAAATCAACAACCACTTGTTCAGGTGATGATTCCATGACGCGAGCTTCTGTTTCAAGCAGATCGCATGGCGTCGGCATCGGTATTTCTCCGGCAAGCGTGTGAACACCGTCAATGAAGAAGTGTTTCGCCGTTATGCGCGTGATCGAAGCGTATTCGACCTGTTCCTGCGGCTTTTCATCCTGCACCGGAGCAGTGACTTCGGCTTTCTTCAAATATGCAAATCCGAACATGCCGACGACAATGAGAATAAAAAGAGCGATGCAAATGATTATGGCTTTTTGATTCATACGTATCCTGCTTACACCGATAATCACGTAGTATAGCACCTCTGCTCTGTTTTATTGTGAAGAAAGGTCGTTGCCAATATATACAACAATGTCCGTTGCCGCTGCTTCCGTATCTTCGGGGCGGGCGGAGAGCAGCGCATTTCCGAGTTTTTTACTAAGGGACAGTGCGGCATCCTGCGCTTCCAGATCGTACACAATAACCGTACGTTGTTTGGACTTCCCAAAATCTGACTGCAGGTCTGACACAACGTACCCCTGTGCTTCAAGTGTGCTTTGGAGGGCAGCTGCCGCTCCCGGTGTATCGCTTGAATTCACAAGTATGAGCTCATATGGCTGCTCCACAGAAGGATCGATCGTCGTTTCTGAAGTCACTGTCTGTGGATTTTGAACCGCCTTATCATAGAGTATCTCCTCTGAAGAAAGCGTTACGTCCGTATCTGCATTTTCAATGACCACTTCATAGTCACGGCGTTCTTTCGTCACATCCGCAAAGAATATAAAAACAACAACCGCCGCAATGATGACCACAGTAACACTCGAGAAGAAGACCCGGTACGCAGCGACGAACCCTCCGAAGGTCCGTATCTTGTCGGCAAAAGCAGTTGCACGTGCAAGACGCTCTTTGAGGTCAAGCATACCACTTTGCACAGGCGCCCGAAGTGAGGCTCTGCGCACGATCAGCACATCGCCTTCTTTTTGGAAGCTTCGTGCATGCGCATGATACGAGCTCTCGGGCTCGACTCCGGCAAGCGAAAGCATCCTGCGGATGTAGGCTTTGATTCCCCAGGTCACGAAAAGTAGAAACGCCAGCAATGTGCCGAGGACAACCGTCAGTGCTCTAAACGGGATCACATAGAAATACAGCGTGCTTGTGACGAACTTGCGTTCTTCCTCGCCATACGCAAGCGTCAGCACAGCCTTGTACCGTCCGATGTCATTGAAAGACGGTTCACCTGTCCAGGAAAACTCAAATTTCCGGATACTGTTGGGCAGCACATTGCCGAAATGGGTCTGATGATTGATCGGAATGATACCGCGCTCTTTGCCCCACATATTGGTGATAGCTATCTCACCCTGCGGCTGCAGGTGCACATTTCCCTCGTTTTGAAACCGAACTTCAAAATCCGCCTTTGGCACGTCGACGAATGATTCTGTCGTTCGGAATTCGCGTATCTTGCCATTCTCCACCACATCGCCTGCCAAACGTACGAAAAAGAGGGACGTGACGACCTGCGATGTCCTCACCTGGAACGCGGCGCCAGTATCGGGCGGCCGTGTTCCTACCAGGATCGCAGCGAAGTGCCCGCCCGGAGAGGCATCTTCCGGGATGGCAACCGTAAGCGGTATGGTGGCACTCTCTTCCGCCTGAATCACGATCGGCTCCTTCGTCACCGTGATCCATTCCGCAAGCGTACTTCCATCGGTCGCGTCTTCGAGCACGGGAATGAACTTCCCTTCGCCGGTCTCACCCTGAGGCGCGAAATTGACCACATCGGCATACACCGTGAGTGGATAGGGATTATTGTTGATGACCTTGAAGGAACTGTTCCATGTTTGCAGCGGTTCAGCTGACATCTCGAACAGCGTCGGGGTGACGCTCAGAGATAACCCTTCGGGATGCTCCTGCGCGAAAAGCGGCGCAGGCAGAAAAAACAGCGGCCCCACGGTAAGCAATACTTTAAAGAGGAGTATTATTCTTTTTTGATAGGTCGATATCATGATCTTTGTTTTCAGAACGTCCGCTACGGATGAACAGCGCCACCTCATCTGCCCCGTCATCATCGTCCGAACCCATATCGAACTTTCTGTGGACAAACAGCGCCGCGCCTATAGCAAGTACGAGAACGCTGATGAAGAGAGCAATGACATACTGCAGCGGCAATACATAAAAGAATGCTGTATCGTGCACCGAGGCTGTTTGGTGTTCGCCGTATTCAACGGAGAGAAAAGCCTTGTATTTACCCATCTTCAGATCGCCGGAAACCGTGCTCGTGAAGGCATGTTCTTGGTTCGGTTCCACTGCTGCCCCCTCAGGATTGACGGGAAGTGCTGACACTTCAGTGCCGTGGTTATCATAAAAGATGATCTCGCCGTGCGGTACAACCGGATCATCGCCGGGGTTCGACAGCACATACTGAATGCTTCCCTCCGCGGGATCTTTGACGAACCGTTCGACGGCGAATCGCTCGAGCCGGAGAAATTGGTTCTGTTCCGTGTCCACGCCGATGCGCACCACGGTCCCCGGCACATTGCCTTCATATACTTTCTTCTCTGCATCCGGTCGATTCGAGCCTTCGGGGAAACCAACAAATGCATGATACTCGCCGGGAACCACGTCCGGATTGACCTTGATAGTCAGCGCAATTTCCTTTACTTCATGTGGCTGCAACTCAAGACGACCGCGGGCTATGGAAAGCCAACTCGTAATTGACGTGGTGCGGTCGGACATAGACGGCTCGACAAACTCCGCAACCGATCCGCCGGCATCAAGCGCGATCTCGTTTACCGTCGGATAGATACGAACGATTCTGTCACTATTGTTGGCCACCGTGATCATTTCGGTGACGATGTCGCGCTTTTCAAGATCATGATCAAGCACCAAAGGTGTTACCGCATAATTTGAGGCGTTCACGCTCGGCGGATTCCCCAGCGCAAAAAAGAGAAGGAAAAGGAGAATGCTTGCTGTTCTGTAAAGTGGTATGCGCATATTCTAGAAGACGGGTACTGCAATATAGGTTACATTCGTTTCGTATGCCCCGGAGGGCTGATTCTCTTCTACCTGAATCTTATACACAATATCATGAGAGTCGCTTGCGGGAATAGAGCTGTACATAACCTCCTGAGGGCTCTGTGAAAACGCAGCAAAACTGTCATCGCTGCCGAATCGGGCCGGTGATACTCCCTGAAGGGAATCATCCCCGACATGGTATCCGAAACAGCTGTCTGCGTCTGCAGCGCAGCCGTTATCCCAGGAGAGCGGCACGGCATTGGTCCCGGCAACCGGTTCTATCTGCGATCCGTATGCATTGAGTAGCTGCTGATCGCTGTACATAAGCACCTGATACCCCTCTGTCGCATTTGTATCAACCGCAAGACGGTGCGCTGCCTCAAACTCCGTGTCAAATGGCACTGTGCCGAACGCGACCGAACTCGGGGTCGTGGTCGCATCGGTGACATAGCTGTCGGTTGTGGTGCCGCTCGGCAAGCCCTCGACAGTGAATACGAGCGTTGCTCCGGTGGTCACCAAAGACGGATATGATTCTCCTGAGTTGGTCTCAACGGGCAGGTCTGCATTAACGTCATAGAGCCTGAAGTAATATACGGTGTTCACGTGCACGGTTTTGGGGATGATCGAGAACTCATACTCAGTTGCTGCACCGTTGCTATGCCTGAACCCGCTGTGCGGCAGCGGGCTTTCGTTGTGCGTGCCACACCCAACTCCTGCGCCTGCGCTGCACGAATCCGCATCGGAAAGCACCGCCGTGGTGATCGTGGCATTGTCAACGCCTGCGCCATCGAAATAGCACCACACCGATGTATTTGTACAGGTGCTCGTGCTGCTGACGTCGGTAGAGGTCGCGAAGTTTATATCTTCAGAGAATTGGAGCTTGAAACGCGCATCGTCTTCCGGCATATTGGATATCTCTTTGACGGTCACGCGCAGTTTCAGCGAATCATTTCGCGTCACATCTATGGGTGCAGTTACCTCTGAGGCAAGCGCCAGGCTTGGCGTTTCATTCTCTGCATCCCCGTAAAAACGCCAGTGCTGGCTCCGCGGATTGAAGCTTGCGGTACGCAATTGCGGATAATCCGTATACTCGCCCAAGAGCGTACCATTCTGTTCGACCATGCGGAAGCAGTAGAACGTCCCGGAGGGCGCATTGTTCTGCTGTATGAGCCAATCGAATTCCACATCGTCTCCCATGTCTACCGCATACGGGTTTATAGCGCTGCTATTCTCCTTTTCATACGTTCCTGCCGTATCTGATACGGTCAGATTGAGGTCACCGCTTGTCGGCGGTTCTGTGCTCAGAACCGTACCGTCGGTAGTCGAGGCATTATAGCCTCTCCAAAGCGCACCAGAGCCGATCGCCCCGACGTCCGTCCAGTTCGCTTCACTGATAGCCCCGCAGGTACTTATTCGTTCTCCATACTGGAGCTTGAAACTCTTGGAGTATTGCGGGAAGGTTGCGGTCTCAGCCGTAAGCGACATGCGGATGCGGATGCGCTCGCCATTCTGCAAGGGTTCGTCGGTTTCGGTCAAGACTGTGTTCTCTCCGAGATCGACAACACCTTCGGGCCATGGGTCGGTCGGATCAATCGCATTGTTGTCAACATAGAATCGGTAATCGTTCTGATCGAGCGACAACTTAGCCGTCGGCCATTCAACGACCTCAGTGCGGTAATCCATCTGCGTTCCCGTGTCACTTCTCCATATTTCGTAATGGGTCGATGAAGCGATAAAAAAGCCAGCGATCGGCCGCGGATACGTCGTGCCGATGCCTACGCCGGATGTATTGGCGAAGATCGATGCGACAGAAATGTCCGTGAGGGTCTTTCCGATCGACACGCTCAGGGTTAAGGGCTCATCGCCCCCCGATGTATTTCCATTTGAGCGCGTCACCGCCATAGAGCCAAGACCAGTTTGTGTGTTCTCGATAACCCATGCCACGGAAGTCTGATCGCCCGGATTGTTCGCACCGTTTTGCAGGAGGAACGAGACTGCGCCGATGCTCGAGAGCCACACTTCATGGCCGTATTCATCTGTTCCCGACAGTCCCGTCCCCGAACGCTTCTGCGTATGGATGAAACTCCGCACAAGGCTGTTCACCGGCGTGATGCTCTCCGTCTCAGTCACGCCTGCAGCTGCATAGGTATGCTCAACGCGCTCAATGTTCCAATTCGCCCCGGTAAATTCCACCACCGCGTAGCTCACTACTGCGGCATCACCGCCTGTCTCGCCGCGGGTGAACACCGGCTCGTCTGTTGCATTTGCCCAGGCTGCCGTTGAAATGCCCGTATTATAATCGCTTGTGGTCGTGTCGGGCGTGCGCTGTCCGGTTATAAAGACAACCACATCATTGTCATCTGCAACAGATGCTGCTGTTCCGGTTGCAGAGAGTGCGGTCGTGCCGTATGTCAGCACATCCTGATCGCGTACGATAAACTCATTGTCTGATCCGGGAATGCCGACAAACTCAACGATCTCCCACGACACGCGCGAATTATTCAGCGCTGTGCCCGCCCGTGTGAATGTCACTGATGTGGCGATATTCTCAGGGTCAGCAATGGCAACGGTGACATCGTCTGCCGGCTGGGTTCCACCGATAACATTCTTTCCCGCCCCGGTGTAGTGCGAGTTCGTGATCCTGATGAATGCGGAGGAAGTCGCTGCCGGGGCGATGTAGTCCACTCCTGCAGTGATGGTCGCGGAGGTGCCGCTTACCGTGACCGTGCCACGCTGCACAGTGAAATCGCGCTCCGACGCGGTGGTGAGTTCAGGATAGACACTGTATGCGTCGAGCGGCGATCCCGACGCACTCAGCCTGAAGCAGTACGTTGCGCCGTATGCTGCCTGCTGCGTCTGTATGATCGAAAACTCAGTTTCAATGAATTCTGTTGACGCCAAAGTAGTTGAGGCGACCAAAGGCGATGTATCCTTCAGTGCGGCATTTGCAGAGATGAAAGTTGTGTTCTCATCAGTGATGCCGCCAGCAGCTTCGCTGATGTTCGTCGTATTGCTGCCGTCGGTGATGTGTGACGAATCATACATCTCCCACGCAGCGTTTACTGCATTGACATTCACCCACGCAGCCACAGCGCTGCAGGAGGTGATCTTTGTCCCGTATTGCAACTGCAGAGCTGTTGACGACGATGTGACTACTCCTTCATTCGACACACCGATGCGCAACCGCACTGCTGTCTCGCGCGACACAGAATCGATCGCTGTATCCTCATTTCCCTGTGTCAGCGAGGCGGCGAGCGTCTCAGACCCGTCATCAGCACGCCAGTGATAGTGCACCTGTGTCAGGGCATCGTCTGCCCCATGTACTTGCATTATTTTCAAAAGCGAACCGTCAATGCCGCTGCAGCTGAACGCAAGAAAGAGCAGCACGACGCATGCCAGGCATTTCTGCACAATCAAAAAGCAACGGTTTTGGTAACTCCGCCTGTTCATATTCTGTTCTCTGTATTCTATCCTACTTCCTCTGTGCTTGTGCTTAATGCAGGTGGAATAATAACGTCGGGAATATGGCTAACATCCTCGGTTTCTGCTGTTGTTGTCGCGGTTGAGACGATCAGATCAGCCACAGCAATGTCCGGTGTGGAGGTCGCTGGCGCTTCGAGCGTTGAGGAAGCCGTCAGATCAAGCGTGGAATCTGCAATGGGATCCGTACTTGTTCCCGTCCCCATCCCCTGCGGCAAGGGTTCCAATTCCTCGATCTCTCCGTTCTTTGGAGAGTTTTTGTTCTGAATAAGCGCGCGTGTTTCTCCGGTCTGATCGGGGTCAGGCAATTCATCGGGGAGGTCCGCCGGTATACTGTTGAGCATGAACGCTTGTCCGTTATCAAAATCATATCCCAGAGTCTGCACATCGCCCTCGTCGTTCGTGCTGTCATAGACGAGTACGAAACGAGGGTTCTCCACTTTCGCATTGCCGTCTGATTTCACATATTCGATATGCTCTGTCTTCTGGTCATAGACAGCGACCTGCCATCCGTCTGCGAACTGGCTCTGCCACACGATATACCCTCCTCGTATGCTCGGAGACACGTCCTGCTGCGTATTGTCGGTCAGCCTGCGCAGTTCGGTTCCGTCGTCATACATGATCTCCCAGTTGTTATCGATCCATGCCTGATACATGGTGATATCGCCGTACGCGACCGGTTCCATGTTGTTGTACCGGGTGTTGGTCAGACGCACCTCTTCATTGGTACGCATATTGTACGACATGATCTGATAACGATCATTATAATTCGCATGCCAGACGATACGATCCGAGAGCGCATCATAGTACGGTGCGTTGTCGTCTATGAGATTCGATGTCAGCTGCGTCTCTTCCCCGTTGAGTCGCACAAAGATCTCCATATCGCCGTCTGCATCGGGCGCCGCAAATACCCCGTCTTCGGTGAAGGCGGCCGCATTCTCTGTACTGCTGCAGTAGTAGGCTCCATCACCGACGCTTGCGCATTCCTTGGTATCAAACTCATACGCATTTGCATTATGCTCGACATGCACCGCTTCTGTTGTGGTTGCTTCTGTCGCAGCTTCTGTTTCCGTCTCGAAACTGTCATCTTCTTCAGCGGTCACTTCTTGATCTTCTTCGGTCGGAGTTTCGTCTGATGGAGCAGCCGGTGTTTCCTCCTGCTCCGCTTCAGAGACCCCTTCGGGTTCCTGGGCTTCTTCATCCGATGAACCACCGACCGTCTGTACTGTCGTGGTTGCAGCAGATTCTGAAACCGCAGGCATGGTGCTGGTGGATGCCGATCCCTGCTGATTGTCGGTTCCAGTCTGCAATTCGGTTTCTGTAGCAGAAACTTCCTCCAGCTCTGTGTTCGCTGTTACCTCCGACGGTTCCTTTGCGTCAGAAATTATGTCTGGCACCGGTTCTGCCGCTTCTTCATCCGCTGTCGCTTCCTCAACGTCATGCATCTCACCTTCCAGCGCTTCTTCACTTTCTGTTTCCAAAATCTGCTGTGGCTCTTCTGCTGTCACAATGGCAGCTTCCTGCTGCGGCGCTGCTTCAATGTCTGGTTCGCTTTCTTCGGGAGCGACTGTTTCGGTCACTTCAGCTGCAAACGCCAGCGATACCGGCTGCAGAAGCAAAAAACCGAAGAGCACACAGACACCAATGCGAACTGCAGCACTTTCAAACACCACGCTATAGAGCGTTGTTGTATATTTTTTTTGTTGATTGAGTGATATGCCCATACGGAATTAAGGTGACAAACTCATCACCTTATCCACTTTCCATGTACGAACAAACAGCCTGACAAAAACAAATATCAAGCGATACAAAGTATTGCGTACTATTCTTTTGTTCTGTTGTGCCCTACGTTGTTCGAGCATGCGTTTAAACTGTGGCATTTAAACTCTTCTCGAGCATCTTGAGACTAATCCCGACACCCGAGATTATTCCCATCACTCCTTAATTTTACTCTTTATGTGTAAAGCAAGCTGAAGGTTATCAACAACTCAGCGTATAAATGAATCAGCTAAAATGATCCCAAAATCCCTGAATGTCATGCTACCGTCCCCGTTGAAGTCATACACCACGCTCCTGTTGCCCCATGCGGACATGAACCGGCTGATATCGGCTATGGTCACGTTTCCATCACCGTCGATGTCAGTTACGATAATGATCGCAGCTGCACCCTGAAGATTGACACCGTTTGCGCCCTCTGACGCGAGATCCTGTCCATCAGTGATATAGAGCGTTGCGGAGTCTCCATTAGTACGCTCGACAGATACTTTTGAACCGCTTCCATCCCCAGCGAGCAATACCACATCCTCAACCGAGACCTGGGCCAGGCCGGTTTCAGTGGCGCGTGCATTGACCGTGGCGATAAGGTGATCGCCTTTGAATCCGCGTCGGAACGTTCCTCCCTGCAAAATAACCGTATTGTTCTCAACATATGGGTCTTGGGTCCAGAGCGTTATCACCGACTCTCCAGTATCAATGCCGAGCACTTCGATCTGATCCTTCGGAAATGACAGACTGATGTCCACTGCATTGACTGCAACATGCGCATTGACATACACGCCAATTTGAAACGTATCCCCAGCATGAAGCGCCTGTTGGGATGATTCGATATGGATATAGGATGTGCCGCTGCTTATAACTGCAGCAACGCTCAGAAGAGCGGCAAATGCGAACACCAGCGGAAAAGCGTACCGCACGGTCGAACTCCTGTTTGGCAAGCAGGGCGCGCAAAAGTAGTAGATGATTTTTCGTATCAGGTTCATAGATCGAGAAGCTCCTGTCGCCTCTTGTCTATTTGTATGGAGAGAAGCTCGAGCGAATCTTTGGTCTCTTGGCCCTGTGCAAGAAGTGCTTGCATCTCATCTGAACCGATCGGCGACTGTGCCAAAAGCGCATCAATGATATCGCCCTGTATCTGTACAAGCTGCGTCGAGAGCCGGCTCCGCTCCTGTTCCATCTCAACAAGTTCTTTCCAGCCTGAAACATTGTAGGTGATTCCGTACGCCTTTTTGTCGAACAAAGCGAGTATGCCGATGAGATCCTCGTATACTTCAAACTCGCGGGAAAGCCGCGAGACCATGACTGCCTTGCGCTCCGCATAAAAATTACCGCATGCGCTGAAGAGCGACTCCACTTCGCGCAGCTCTGGCCTACCAAGCTGCGAGAGCGAACTCAGGAGTGTATCGAACCGCTCACGATTCTCCGGGGTGCAGTCCTTGATGATCTCTTCGACGACCGCATCGGCTCCGTCACGCGCAGTCAATTCAGCAATGGCAGCGAGCCTCGTCTCCTGCTCCGCTATAGTGAGCTGTGTCTTAAGTATGTATTCCGACTGTGCATCCTCTATGTATAGGGACGCAGCAAGAAATACGAGAAAAATAAAGAAGAACGCAAGCGCCAGGATCTTCTTATGGGAAAGCAATGCATGCATAGTATGTTCATTAGTCTACCAAATCTTCCACATCTCCTATCTCCTTTTCTACGCGTTTCTGCGAGACTGCAAGCGCCTGTGTAAGTGACTCGAAGAGCGCCGCCTCTGCTTTCGTGAGCTTCTTCGTTTTGCGCGCGCCTTCAAGCTGCGCCTTCTGAGACCCCAGCTCCTTCTGGAGTTTTTGGAACTCCGACGCCAGCATGGACAGAGCTTCTTGTGCCTCTTTGCTGACGCCTTTCTTCAATGACCGTATCCGAGCCAAGAGAATGACGCCGCCGAGGAATAATACTGCACACAATGCGGCAAGCGGTACGACAACCGACAGTACACTCACCAGAAATCCGCCGAGCCGTATGAATCCCGGCTGCTGTACCGCTATACGGATCGGATCGGAGACATCGCTCTGCGCGCCGTACTGGTCAATCGCCACCGCAGTGAGTTCATAGACACCGAGTGAGAGCCGTCCGTCAGGGATGAAAACGAACTCGCCGCTCTCCGAGCTTGTGACCTCGAATTCTCTCGCTGCGGAAGCTGTCGATACGCCGAGCCCGGTTTGCGTGAGGGTGACCTTCACCTTCGCATTTGGACGCGTAATACCCTTTATAACCGGTATGACCTGTTCGTTGATCTCTGTTGGATATTCGGTGAACTGCGGCTTGTCGAATGCGAGAATGCCAAAGGAGAATGTACTGATGATGCTGTTGCCAGCCTCGTCGAACGCCTCAATGATCGCGGTATGGTGGCCAGGCTCCAGTGCGGGAAGCATCAGCGTGGAGCTGCCGGTCTCATCAATGAACTCATACGGCTCCTTCCCGTCAAGCTGCACGAGGAAACGCCGCACGAGCGAGGTCGCATCTTCAGTCTTCAGTACGAGTGTCTGCACCGGACTGGAAAGATCAGCAGCCTCAGGCAGTGCTATCTCGAACATCGCCGGTTTTTCTGTGTCCACTGCCAGACGGTAATGCGCGACCTTGCCCCAGCCTTCCGCGTTTTTGAACTGCATATGGAAATACGACACGCCTTCATCAAGGTCTTCAAGCGTGATGTCGCGGATCGGTGTGTCATAGACCTTCGTCGGTATCGATCCCGAATTCTCATCAAGAAGCGTGCGGACTGCGGTCACACCCTCAGGTACTGTCCAGCTCAATGAGGCGGTCTTCTGCGTATACCACGCAGCACTGTCCGGATGCGTTTCGGACTGTATCTGTGGCGCTCCGGGCGTGTTCGCAGGCGCAATGTACTCGATGGTTTCGGGCTCCGGCACGACATCAGCGGCACTTATGGTGTACGCACCGCCATTCATCGACGTGAGCACATTTGTCCCCTTTCCGTCAGCTGCAAGGACCGACCCGTTCGTAAACGATACTTTAGGACTGCCGGCGCTGTTTGCTTTGAACGTAACAGAAATAACCGTGCCATTGCTTCCGGTGTACCCCGTAGGACTGCCGCCGCTGAACGTGATGGTACCGTTGGCATTGGAGTACGAAGGTTCTGCTGTCCATAGATTGAAAATGCTCCCTTTGCTCACCCCGATGACGCTTATCTCCCTCGGATTGAATGAAAGCGTTCCGTCGGCGGCATTGATCGGTTCGCCGCTTGTGTTGACCACAACGCGTGCGGTGAACGTCGATCCCGCGGTATAGACCCCTGTGCCGGGTGCAAGTGAAAGCGTTGCCGCATGAGCAGAAGCGCCGCAGAGCACAAACAGCGCGATGAGCGTGATTTTTATTGCGATGAGACTATGTGTATGGTACCGGTGCATGTTATTCAATATCCTCCTCTGTCAACTCTGCTTTTCTTCTGGTGCGGCGTCTGAACAGGAACACAGCGATACCTGCACATACCCCAAGCAGTGCCACTATGGATGCTGCGAGCACGCCTATGATAAACAGATTGTCCTCGGAGAACGTCCGTTGACTTTCTTCTGGTACGAGCGTCGCGATGTATTCATTGCCTGCCTTATCTATTGCACGCACGCGGATGGTGCTGTTAAGCGACTGGTCATCAAGCACATATGGGCTCTTTGCCTCTACCCATGGCGCGGTCTCCGCGCCCCAGCCAAAGAGGTTTTTCGAATCAAGCGGCTCTTCGATGACCTCGTAGTGATCGACGCCAGATTGCTTGTCGGTAGTGTTGAAGGAGATGTGGTATTTTCCGAATTCATTGGGAATCCTACTAAGTGAAATGCTGAACTTCTCCGGCGGCAACTGGTCATTTGCGACCGCTTCCTGCCAGGGGTTCTGCACAGTTGCCCCCGCCTCCTTTGCCAGTAGAACTGAAGCACCAAACACCTGCGGTTCCACCCGTGTTCCAAAGCCGTCGTTGAGCAGCACGTGCGTCTGCGGATCGAAACCGATCGAGGCGACATTGCCGCTTTCGCTTTGACCGATCTGCAAACCCGGAGACTGGAACAACAGATCGATAACATTGTTGGTCAGGCGCGGATCACCCGGGATACGTCCGCAGTAGCCATTGGGTATGCCTCCGGCGAAGGTGATCGTCCGATTCTCCTTGTTGATGACCGGCTCTTCTACCCAGAGGTTGAGAACGGAATTGCCCCGCGATGTATCAACCGGTTGGATGTTTTCGCTGTACGTAATAACCGCATCGACGACGTTGACGCATTCACCTTCGTCTGTGTCGAGGCGCACCGAGATCACCATAGTGTCGCCGCGCTTAAGCTCAGCCTGATTAGGGTCCATGTACAAGCTGGCAGCATGAGCTTCGTGGGCAACACACAAGAGCAATACCTGTAGAGACAGCAGAAGCACACCTTTTTTCATGTAATTAAGTATACCGTGCACTTTTGCTTCAGGACTGGAATTGCTGTGCATAGTCCTCTCTTCTGAGCTTTACCCAAACAAAAAACCTACTCGTGGTGGGAGATAGGTTTTTTGCAGCTCTTGCTATTGCAATTTTCGCACCAAACAAGTATTCATCATGCGGTGCACAACTATTCCTTCTTTGGTGTACAAGAGAAATAAATCGTTGCTGTTCAAGATACGCGAATACTCGAACAGGTCATTATTTCCTTAAAAAGTAGGAGTTGCTATATAGGTAAGCGTAGTAGTGTAGTCGTCTCCCGCCTCCTGGAGGCTTGAGATCTCCACCTTGTAACCTACGCGTGCTGTACCTTCGCCAGTGCCGGCACCATTAGCTGGTCCGTTATGGCTCATCACGACGCGCGGAGTGGTACTCGCTGCGGCAAACTCGCCGGAGCCGAATTCATCTCCTGCATCGCGTGTTGTGTCTGAGTCATTCGAAGTGAAGCCCCAGTGACCATAGGTGTTCTCGCTGCCCATGACTTCAACTGGTGAAGCCCACGCAGTTGGAGTATTGGTATCGGAACCTTCGACAAACCCGTCGATGTCAGCGCCAGTTGAAGACTGGAGCGCCTGGTCGAGCTGAACGGTTACAACGTATCCGTTGGCAGCGTTGGTGTTTACCGTAAGGTCCTGTGCAGTTGTAGTCGCATTCCCGTCAGTGAGTGCGCCGAATGGGATCGACGTCGTAGACGCCGCACCCGTAGTGGTTGCACCATTGACCGCCTGGTTTGCTCCTACCCCTGCAACAGTGAACGTGAAGATCGTATCCACAGCTGCAGTTACCTGCACACTGTTGATGATCGCCACCCGGGCTGTACCTGAATCGGCAGAACCTGCGGTTATGTCGATATCGTACGCGCCTTCCGCTGCAGGGTTCGAGATCTGCGTATCTCCTGCAGATCCGAATGTAGCGTTTGTACCAATTTCGATCGTCACTGTTGCGTTCGCGCCCAATGCGGCGTCAACGCTGGTGAGCGTGATGGATGATGCTGTGGTAGCAACTCCCCACTGTTCACCGGACTGGTCTCCTTCGATGACCAATGTGTAATCGGACGTTGAGGCAAAGTCGATATCTTCAACCCCAATGGACGAAGTATCAAAGTTGCCGTCAAAATCGATCACGATTGATTCACCCGATGCTATGCCTGTCGGCGTAGTAAAGGATATGGTGTGGTTTGATCCGGCGCTTGGCGCTGAATCAGTGAGCGTATCGCTGACATTGGTGAGGTTAGCGGCGCTCGCAAATTGGAGATTAGGAATCCCTAATGACCACAATGTGATCGCAAGACCCCCAATTATTGCAATAGTTTTGAGCAATGTAACGGTTTTTTCCGTTGTGTACATAGCTCTTACGTTGTTTTAACTTACATTACTTCGCCATACCTCCTTTGTATGAAAAGGTATCCGAAGCGCAAGCCCGCTGTAATACGGCAGACTCAAATTGCGCATCAGGTCTCCACGCCTGCTGCGCAGAAACTAATGTAAGCACACTTGCCGCATAACATCCGGCTGCAGATGCCCGCACGGTACGCGAACCGTGCGCAGCGGTTCTAAAGGACCGCCTCTGCAACAAGTACATAATTATTGTAGCTCGCGTTGCAATGAATTGATGAGTTTCTCCTGTGCACAACCAGTCGGTGAACCTCGTGCACTGTCTATTCCAACAGGAGCAGTTCATGGATATATGTCCCTCAGTATGATCTATCTCAAAAAACCTTCGGAAGCTCCACAGGTTCGCTTCCTCAGCCTGTCCAGTTAAACAACAATATGGAGAAATCCTCCAGGCCGACATTGCCGTTGCCGTTAATATCTGCTTTCGGATCGGAATCACCTCCCGAGGTCTGCCACCAGAATATGAGTATGGAAAAGTCAGTGAGGTTTACGGAACCGTCACGGTTAAGGTCAGACGGAGTCGCGGCGGTGCCATTCACACCGACAAACAGCTGCACGGTGGTGCTGAAACTGCTTTCGGTAGTGAGCGTTCCGCTGCCGAGAATGAACCGCGCTCGTGCGGTGTGTTCGTCCGCAGAGAGGCCTGAGGTGGGGTAAGAAATGGTCCATGCGCCATTTGTTCCTGAGGTTGCAGAAAGCACCTCGTCACTGTCGTCGATATGCACCTCAACGCGTGTATTCGGGATCGTCTGTCCGGAAAAGACGACCGTATCGCCCGGGTTGATGGTCGCGTCACTCACCGAGAGCGTCGGCGGAATGAGCACGCCAGACACATTCGTGATGGCACCCTGCGTGACATCGAAGGTCGTATTGTATGTCACTGACCGCACCCGGTTCAAATCAAACGACCAGAAGCCGAGCGAGACAGTGCCTGGAGACGCATTGGTAGCGAAATCGAACCGTCCAGAGCTGTCGGCGCGAACCGTACCCACTTCCTTGGCGTCGAGAAGCACATGCACTGTCTGATTGGGATAACCCCGACCGGTGATGCTTACCTGCG
Source organism: uncultured Candidatus Saccharibacteria bacterium (assembly GCA_964552045.1). Classification (GTDB taxonomy): domain Bacteria; phylum Patescibacteriota; class Minisyncoccia; order Phycocordibacterales; family UBA918; genus OLB19. Next base: position 32,034 of record CAZKFF010000004.1, read on the forward strand.
TATCGCCGAGCTCATCATCGCTTCCCCCGCTGCTTGAAGAGCCGCCGCCTGAAGAGCCGCCGCCGCCGCTCCCTGCTACTTCTACAGTACAATCCGCCGCACAAAAGTCACCGTCATCATTGTTGCCATCATCGCATTCTTCACCATGCAGGGTCTGCAGAATCGCGTCACCGCAGTATGGTCCGTAGTTGCAGTCAACGTCGCATTGTCTCCCGATGATCGTCGTGCTGTACACGCCTGTCTCTCCCAGTACGTCGCACTCTTCTCCGTCGTCCACGAGCGCATTGCCGCAGATAGAGAGCGTCAGGGTTGTTGTCGCAATGAACCCGGGTGTGAGCTGTGCATATGCCACAGGAGTACACACTGCAATAGTGAGCGCAACGCCAAGAAGCAATAATGTCTTATGCATTAATCTCAACCGCGTGCGCATGCCCATACGTTATTGCATCCGCCGATTTACCTTTCTCTGGCGTGCGGTATGAACGCCGAAGAGTAGGAGAGCGAGCAATGCAAGTATCGGAAGTATGACCGAAACCTGGTGTGCCAATGAAAGTCCGAGGAATCCGAATCCGGCAATCTGCAGTGTTCCATACGGAAGAATATTGAGGTTCACTTCTCCCTCTTGTTTCACTTCATCATCATTGAATATCTGATAACGCGCAATATAGGTGCCTGCCGGCAGACGCGTCGGCAGTTCGGCCACGATCTCTTCGGTTGCGTACGGAGCTACCTTCTCTATTTTTCCTTTGTTCCGGACGTCTTCAAGAAGCACATTGCCCGTAGCATCATATATCTTGAATGCAACCTTTGACGGAGCAACATCAATGTTACCAGTATTCTCAAGGAGCATACCGAACCTGATCTTTCCAGGGAAATACAGCCACGCGAACTTATGTCCTTCATTGAGATCAGATATGTTTATCTTGCGGATGCGGAAATCCTTGATCTCCTTGTCGATGACGCTGAGGTCGATATCAACCTGTGCACCAAGTGAAATGTTGACTGCGCCGGCCGAAACCTCATCATCAACTGCTCCTGTTTTGATACGGATCGCACCCGTGTAATTTTTGAACTCAGCATCTTCCGGCACCTTCACACGAATAGTCATGGGAACCTTCTGCTCACCGCGTGGCAGTTCGAACTCTGTGCCTTCCACGATCTCGATCCAGTCCAGTATCTCAGGAGCATCGACGACTACAGTTGCTTTCAGCGGCACGTTCGGATCTCCGCGGACAAGAAGTATCTGCTGTTCATAGGTCGAGTTGCGGGTGAGGCTCGTGTTGCGTACGTATGGCGGGGTCACACCAAAACCAGCGAGGGCTAAATCGGCTCCAAGTATCACAAAGAGAAGTATTGCTATGCAGAACGATTTAGCAAAGTTCATTATGTATCCCGACAAAAAATGTCTTACTAATTATCAGTAATAACTCAACATAACGCAAGAACCACAGCTTGGATAACTGTGGTTCTGGCTTGCTCTTATCCTTTCGAAAATTTTACGGCTACCACTGATTTGGATTGCTTACCGCAGCGTAGAATGTGTTTTCACCGGTGTATGACCCCGCAAGTGTGAGCGTGATCGGAACATGGATACCCCAGTAGGTGGTTCCTGTTGCCTGAGTACTGGTTGCCGTTGACTTGAATACATTCAAGTCAAGCCGCTTGTTTGTAGTAGATGAGAGTGTGTTGCCAGTTGCAGTTGCCGTACCGTATGACACTGTCGAAGTTGCATACACTTGGAAGCTCTCCGCAATGGTTGAAGTAGAGGAATTAGGACAGGTCACAGAGGTACTGTAGTTGATACACATTGATTCTCCCGTAAGCAGTTCGTCAATACCCACATTTCCAGTCGCCCGTATGTCTGTTGTGGCAGAGAGCGGATCAGTCTGTTGCCCAGGCTCGAGTGAACCATACGGGATAGCGAGCGTATCGAGAGCCATAGACAGGAAGGCATTGAGATCTTGTCCAATCGCACTTTGGGTGAATACACTCACCGCACTGTCATCATCTATGGCAGAAACTGCTGCTCTCCAATCTTCGCCGGCATAAAGCGAAGTCGAAGCCTGGTCGGTCGGGTCTGCGATGTACCACAGTGGGAATGTACACTCCCATGTCTGTGTGGTGTCCGTTGCACCTCCACAATCGGAAGGTGTCGTTGTTGCGGCACATGAAAGATTCCAGGTTGTTGTCGCGACGGTGCTCGTATAACAATTGTTTGCATTGTATTCGCCTGATGCATCACAGGAGGTCGTGCCTACACCCGAACGGTACACTGACAGTGCGTAATCTACGATCTCATCAGTTGCGGATGAGTTCTCGCAGCTATTATTGTCTGTTGCAACAAAGCTGAGTGTGAATCCGGTCGTCTCACCCGATTCCTGTGTAAGCGTAATATCTCCTCCATTATTGAGTGTGATTTGCGCGGCGTTTATAGAAGGAGCGGCATTGTCAACGGTGAGAACAGAGTCTGTGCCTTGCGTAGCTCCTGATGCCTCATGCCCGTGATTGTCGACAATGAAGCCAAAGGCTGCGTAGTTCTGGTCCTGGGTCGGGATTGGTATGACGTAGGTGGCTGTCGGGTCAGATGCAGACAAGGTTGAAGTCGCTAATGTGAGATCATCACAGGTATCTGTCGATGTGCTGAAGTTTGATGATGAGCAGACGATGAGCTGCACCGTGTCATTGGTCGGTACTGTGTCAGGGTCAGATGATGTCGCAGTAAAGGTAACGGTCGCGCCCGGAAGCACTGGGGAATCGTCCCAGAACGCGGTGAAGGTCGGACGACGGTTTACGTTGAATGGAGATGATGTCGTACCTGTTCCCTGTTTGAATGATGCGTTACAGCGCGGATTGACCAGCACGGAGTCGCAGACCCAGGCGAACCAGTCATTTTGCTCGTTGAACGGAGCGACTTCTGTGGTGGTCGTTGCGGCAGTTGCCTGCGTACCGCTGATCGTCAGAGAAGAAACAGCCCATTGCAGCGATCCTCCACCACAGGTCGGCGCAGCTCCCGGGTTCGCAGTTGGCGCAGTTGACCCGTCACAGATAAGCAGATAGTAGCTCTCCGCGTTCGAGTCTGTTGCAGTTGCGATCCACTGCACCGGTGATCCTGAATTAGTCGGTGTTGTTGTTGAAGATTCGGTCAGCTCCTGCGCATCCACAGTCCATTGTGGCGGTGTGTTGAGCACGGTCACTGATGTGGTCGCCTGGCTTTGGGCTTCCGCATGGTTCAGTTCCTGTGCGCCTAAGTTGAGGAAAAATGCTACCGCGAACACAAACACGCCCAAAAGCGCTGTTATCACAGTTATTTTCCCTGCCGTGTTTATATAGTGTGGCAGCTCTTTCATGTTGTACGACATAAATAATAATTACCTCTTACTATTTTAGCTAAAATGCTGAGGTAAATGGGCAGTTATACACATTTATTCATAGCGGATAGCATCAAGCGGATTGAGCGATGCGGCACGCCGTGCGGGGAAAATTCCGGTGAGGTAGCCCACTCCGGCTGAGAAAAGGGCGATAAATACCAGGAAATTGAGCGGAAATGAGAAGAGAGTCACCGCCTGCCCGCCAAATTGTCCGGCGGCAAGATTGAGCATGAGGTTTATGATGATCCCGAGCGCTACCCCCATGACGATCCCGGATACACCTCCGAGAAAGCCTACAATGATGGACTCTGAAACGAACAGCCACTTGATGTCCGACGGCGATGCACCAATGGTGCGCATGATGCCGATCTCCTTGGTTCGCTCCAACAGTGTAACGGTCATCGTATTGAACATGCCGATGGCGGACACAAGGAGTGCGATCCCTCCGAATGTTGCAAGGACCACCTGGACTCCCTGGAAGATCTTTGACGCCTGTTCAACCGTCTTAGAAAGCGCCGTCACGCGGTATCCCTCCTCGATAAGCTGATCTTCCACGAGCTGCAGGAACTCATTGCTCTCAACACGGACCTGCACCCGCTCGAACTCCTCAATGCCAATATGACTGCGAAGCTCCGGCAGCATCATGAGCGCATTGAGAACGCCCTCCTCTTTAGTGATGCCGCGAACCGTGTATTCTTTGTCAATGAAAACCTCGTCCACCTCATCGGTGCCGTCTTCTGCCGGTACGAGTATCCTGAACTTCACTTTCTCACCAACAAAGGAAGCCGGATCGTCGATCCCGAAGAGCTTGAGCACCGCCGGGGAGAGCATAACACTACTGGTATCACCTGCATCCGCATCAGTGAACACTTCGCCCTCTGTTGCGGTCACGCCCGCATAGCGGAGGTACGGCGGTTCGGCGCCTTGAACGAACACATTGCCAGTAAGACCCTTGTACGTCACCAATGCCGGGAACCGCGCAAGCGGTGCTGCGTCCAGTACATGATCCATAGCCTCAAATTGCGCCACCGTCTCTTCAGTCAGCCGCAGGTTCTGGGCGCCGGTTGCCGAGACCCCGAGTGACAGAAGTGTTTCTCCGAACACGATCTGCTCGAGGATGATCTGCTGCAGTCCGAACCCAAGCCCGACGAGCACCACCACCGCACCAGTGCCCACTCCCATGCCCAGGATAGTGAGCCACGTACGCATTGGGTTCGTTTTGAATGCTCTCGTGGAGAGCTGTGCCAAGTCCTGTAAACGCATATCTAACTCTTATAACTGACATCGACGCCTTGCGCGATGATCTTTTCGAAATAACGCGTGATATCCTCCGCTTCATCGTAGGTGAGACCGAGTCCGCCTGAACTGACCCCGACGCTGAGCTTCTCAAGGAATTCCTGCTCGCCGCTGACTCCAACCACACGGTCGGCAATAAGCTCAACCAGGTTCTCGTCCTGCTTTTTCGAGAGCTTCATGTGGTGAATGCGGAGCAGATGATCGCGCAGACGTTCGGCGAGCTTGTGCTGATCAAAGAATGCATGCGCATTCTCAAACTGCTTGCGAAATCTGCGAATATCATCTGCCTGCGAGAGCAGCTTGTCAGCCGTATGTACGATCCTTCGCGCATCCTTTTCAGGAATACCGACTCCGCCCCGGTCGTACGCAAGCACGAGCATCTTCGTGACAGCATCCTTCTCTACCCTTCCAGAGATAAAATATTGCATCGCTGTCTCAAGCCGCTCGAGCTGGCTGAAGGTGTAGTCCTGTGTCACATAGTTGACCAGACTCTTGACCCGGAGCGATTCAATGGAGTCATAGGGATAGAGACGTGCGAGCTGTTCGAGCTCGGTCACAATGGTCTCACCTTCTTTCACCGGCTTTATCTGCTTGCGCTGCGGATTGACCACTTCACGGACAATGCGCCCATCCTTGAGGTAATACACGCGGTGCGCATAGCTTAAGTGCGCTGCATTGTGCGACACCATGATGATGGTACGCTTGTCGAACGTATTGATCTCGTCAATCTTGTCCATAACCTGCTGTGTAGAAACAGAGTCAAGATTTCCGGTAGGTTCATCCGCGAGCAGGATTTTTGGATCATTGACCATGCTCCGCGCAACCGATACTCGCTGTTGCTGGCCTCCTGAAAGCATGGACGGAATCTTATGGGATACGTGGCCGACGCCAAAACGTTCAAGCAGAGCCTGTGCACGCCGCTCGCGCGTCGGTCTGTCCGCATTGGCGAAGATCATGGGTAGCGCCACATTATCAAGCACGGTAAGCGAACCGATGAGGTTGAACGATTGGAATATGATACCCATCACATACCGCTGGAAGTAGATACGGTCTTCAATAGGTATCTGGTATATGTCCTCTCCGCCGATGAGCATTGTGCCGCCGCCAGGAGGGAGCGATCCCTGGATGGCATACATGAGTGTGGACTTGCCGGAACCGGACGCCCCGAAGAGGATGATGTACTCACCCTCATATATGTCGGTGCTTGCGTTAGAGAGCGCTTTGAATTCGTTCGATTTCCCTTTGTTGTAGGTGATATCGAGATTACGACAAATAATAAGAGGCTTTGCCATAGAAACGGGTTGCCTTAATTAGAACACGAAACAAGAAAAGAAATATAAGTAGTATCCACACATACGATTTCGCAGCATATGTCGTGCAATGGAACTGAGCCTCGCTTCCCTTGTGTAAAAGACATCTGAACATGTAGACTCCCATTCGACAGACAATAAGCGCTGCGGGGGCGCTTATTGTCCTCTGATATTCTTGACCCAGCCGAATGTTGATTCAAAGTTCTCGAGGATGAGGTCAATGATGTTCTTTTCCTGGATCGGCGTGAATAAGACGAAGTTCTCTGACTGCACCTCATTGCCTGCCTCGTCCGCACAATTGAGCCAGAACTGATACACCGTCGCCGAGGCGAAGTCCACAATGACCTCAACATGGCGTTCGGAATAGCTTATGGTCTCAGGTTCTATGATGGTCGGCTCAACTCCCCCAGCCACACCCTCACGGTAAGTCATCGTACAGAATGCCGGCTCATCGGTCTTCCACTCAACAATGCTCTGCACGCGCGATTCTCCTCCCGGGAACAGCGTGGATTCATTGGTCACGTTGCTGATGATCGGCGGTGCCGTGTCTTTGACGGTGATAAAGGTGATCGGCTGGCTCCTCACCCGGTCTCCGCCGCCGTTCTCTGCAATGACAAAGGCGACATACCGCGTACCGAGGGTAAGGTCGCTCAGCCGCATCTGGTGCGTGGTGGCAAGCGTCGGCCGTCCTTTGGAGTTTTGTGCACCGGTAGTGAGGTCTTGGTATTCGATGAGTGCCTTGGAAGGCACGGTGGTGTCCCACGCGAGCGTGGCTGCATTCTCTTCGACCTTCACGATGCGAAGATTGCGGATCTCCGGAAGCGATGCCTTGGTCTTGAAGGTGTAATCACGGCTTTCGCCGGTGATGCCGAAGGAATCCGTTGAGACGACTTTGAAGTGGTATTCAGTGAACGATTCAAGTCCGATGATACGCACCTCATGGTCAGTGACGAGACCGTCGGTACTTGACTGGGAGTAGACGTAGCTTCCAGCGGTATATTCATCGGTCGGCGAGAAAAACACTGTTGAGTCTGACTCGCGGTCAGTGGTCCAGCGGACGATCGCAGAGGTCGTTTCGGGAATGACGGTTGGAGGCCCGACAATAGTGAGGTCTTCGGTGATGCCCTGGATCGCCTTGACCACTTCATTGAGTATCTCCTGCAGCTGCTGCGGGTCGGTGATCTCCTGCACCTGCTGCTTTATCTCCTCGACAGTAGTCTCGCTTGACTGTCCTTCACCAGCCTGGGAACCCTGACCCTGACCCTGCGCTTCCGCCTGGCCGGAACCCTCAGCACGCGGCGTGCCGGTTGTCTGCACTTTATAATCGGCGGAAATACCCTGGTTACCATCCTCATCTGCGGAAACAACGCGGAAATAGTACACGCGACCGGGATCGAGCTCGTCGAGTGTGATGCTGTGTACGGTCTTGTCGACCGCAGGGTCGCGGACGATGCCGTAGTCCTCCTGCAGACCGTAGTTGATGAGTGAATCCGATTCCTCATCGGTCTCCCAGGTGACCGTCACGGTTGTGTCAGAGACATCACCGATCTGGACATTGGATATCTCTGGCGCATCAGTATCAGACTGGGCAAAAGCGGCCGGTACTGAGAGCAGCTGGAGCAAAAGCGCCAGGGAGAGAAGTAATGAGGAACTGCGCATGGTTCTGTTAATCATACACTGTGTTAATCGCCTATTGCGTAGAAGATGTTAGTTCCCTGGTGCGGATTGCTTGCCACGCCGTACGGTATCTCGATGCCCCAGTAGACGACGTCAGTAACCGGGCTTGAGCTTGATGTCGGCTTAGTGAGATCAACCTCAAGGTCGGTAGCTGTGGTCGAGGATAGTGCGCTGCAAGATGTACATGCAGTGTAGGTGAATGTCGAGGTTGCAAACAACTGTTCAGACGCGGGGATGAACGAGGATCCGCCGTCTGTGAGGTCGGTTCCCTCAAGTTCGATATCGATCGGCACATTGCCGAGGTTCTGTACGGTCGTGGTCGGATTGTACGAACCGGTTGTCGAGGATACTGCAAGAGGCCCGTAATTGATCGCTGCGTCAACATCAAGCGCATGAAGTGTGAGGAGCTCGATCTGCGTAGTGGTCGGCGTTGAGCCGATGTCGATGCCTCCTCCCTGGTCGGAGACCTCGACCGCAGCAAGCCACTCTTCACCTTCATAGGCGCTGCCTGCGTCGGTTGCATCAGCATGGAAGTAGAAATCAGCGCTGCAGGAGATCGAACAGCTGTTTCCGGAACAGCCTGACAGTTCACATAAAGGTGCAGCAGATACGTAACAGTTGTTATTGTCCGGCGTACATGCCGCACCCACGCCGCTGCGGTACATTGTTGCGGTTGCATGTGTGAGATCGTCAAAGCCGTTGAGGTCGGTTACCGTACCCGTGGTATATACCGTTGTGGTCGATCCCGGCACGAGAGCGATGGCGGCACCCCCATTGAGCGACACATTCGTGACGATCGGATCGAATCGGAGTTCGAGCTCTGCAACGCTCAGATATGTATCAAGCGGATCGCTTGCATCAGTCACCCGCAGACAGTATGAAGGCGCTGAGGCATTGATGGTCGGCGTGAGGGCATATTCCAGTTCGGTATATTCGTCCTGGTCAATGGTGAGTGCAGCAGTGGTGTTTGACGGATCTTCAACGACCTTACCGGAAGTGAACTGTCCATCTACCTCAAAGAGGAGATCAGTGGTAGCTCCATTGTCGGTGAGATGGCTCGATGCCTGCATACACAAAGGCGAACTGCCGCACGAGCTCTGTGGAGGCACAATCGCATAGCTTGCGCTGCTGACCGCCTCACAACTCGGTGCTGCGCCTTTTGTCGCATATTCAATGTCGAATGTCTGGCCGGTGATCTGCAGTCCGGAATTCTCGACAGCCACACGCAATCGGGCAATATCCCCGTGCGTGTAGGCATATGATTCGTCGAGGTCAGCAGCCCAGCTTGCTCCCCCGCTCACCTGTTTGTCGCCGAAGTAGACTGTCGGTTCGGTATCGACGTGCGGCCGCGCACTATAATTGTCCCATCCACCGTTCTGGAACCAGAAGGTGAAGCCGATGCCGCCCGAGGTGTATGTATTGTCGCTTGCGGATGCCGTCGCTGCCGTAGCTCCATCTTTTGAGAGCGTCACATCCATGTCCCCGCCAGTCTGCCAGTCGATCTCAACCTCGTACCATCCCGAACCTAAGGTCGGGAAGTCAACCGTACTTGAGGCAAGAACGGTTCCCGACGAATCAGTGTTCTGTGCGTTCTCCACGATCGACATGCGATCGACGCCGAACTGTTCAAGACAGATGGCGTAGTTCTGATTGCTGGTTACGGGCGATTGCACACCGAAGAGTGTACAGACCTCATCGCCGTTGCCTGCGTCGGTATCTACATACTGCATATACCGGATGATCTGTCCCTGGCTCACCGTAAGTCCAGTGTCCGCAATACCGTCAGTGGCTTTATCGCTCTCATGTGCGGTCGCATCAAGTCCGAACGAGCCGCCATAGGCAAAGCTGCTGCCGACATTAAATAGGCTTGTATCGCCGCTGTACTCGGTTATGTTTCCGTCCTCGAAGTCGTCTGCGGCGATGAATGCGTCTGCACTCGAGCTTGTGGACGAAGCAGTTGCATTGTCGAAGTACATGTAAAGCGTTGTTATATCTTCAGCAGCAAGGCTCGGCACCTGCACCCATATGTCCGCGTCGGCACTTGCGGTGTACCGCTCAATGAAGTGCGGGATGGTGGTTGTTCCGCTTGCATCAGTGAAGCGGAGATCATCAAAGTCTCCCTGCATCGCGGCATCATAGGCAACAGACAATTTGACTGCTGCATCGGTATAGGTTGCTGCGTCAGGATTCTCCAACCGGACCCGCTTGCGCGCACCCCATGATGCATTGAACCACTCGCTGTCCGGCACATCGACGCCGCCGTCATCGTGGCGCCAGCGGTAGTGCGTCTGCTGGGTGAGGAGACACGAACTGTCGTTCCATCTGATGGAACCGCAGGCGGTCGCGCCATCATCATCGTAATCCTCACCGGCAAGATTACCCGTGTGGCTGACGAACGCCCAGGCATTGGTCGTCGTGCCGATGAGCGTGACGTTCGTACCCGTGATCGCCGTGGTCGTTGCAAAACGGTTTCCAGAAATGACCTTCGACGCATTCGCATCAAGGGTCGCGGATGACAGCGTGATAAGGCTTCCGCCGCTGACTGCAAGTTCAAAGTCTCCCTGCGACAACGAAGTAATGAACGGTGTGCCGGAGAACAGCAGCCCTTCGGCATTGAGATCCCGGTACCGATAATAGAGTGCGTTGAATGTGCCGTCAGACACCGCGAACGCATAGGTACCGCTTCCCTGGTTCTGGACGGTTGTGCTGTTGCCGGAAGCGCCGATCATGTAAAGCGTGCCCCCATCCACGGTTGTGGTTGCATTGCCGGCAATAGAGACTGTCACTGCCCGCTCGATACCCGCCAGACTGGCGCCGTCAAAGTCGGTGGCATAACTCCAGTATTCAGTTGTCGTGCTGACATGGAAATCGCCGTATATGGTGAGCGCTCCGTCACTTCCTCCATGATCCTGCGAATACAGCGAAGCTGACGGTTGCACTGTAGTCGTATCCGCGCTTGAGTTCCATACGCGGATATCAGTATCGTCACCCACGATCAACGTCCCGTACTGATCTCCGTCAGAAAGTTTCGTATTTATCGAATAGCCTGCCCCCGCATCAAGGATGAGTGTCGCTCCGCTCCAGGTAGTTGCACCGCCGCCGACATTGTTCGTAAAGACATTACCGACATAAAGACGGGTGCCGCTCTGCTGCGTGAACGATGACGCCAGTGACAGTGAGAAGTTGTGCGTAGCGGTCGCATTGCCAGTTATGGCCCATCCGCCGCCGGCGTTTGCCAGAACTACATTGTAGAAATTGCTGTTGCCCGGATCTATGGTCTCGCCGGCATCAGCTGAATTGAAGAGCACCGTGCCGGTCGCACTGTCGAACAATCCGCCTGACGCATCGAATGAGCCTCCGATCGCAAGCGTGCTCGAAGCGAACAGAACTGATCCCTGCGCGATACGCAGATCGTCGAGAAGCGAGAGGCTCTCATCCTCCATAGTAAATGTGCCGGCGCCGCTGAATATGACTGCATACAGATCAGAACTCGAAGCAAGCAGGGATGCGCCGGTGTCATTGGTGAAATACAGGTCTGCAGTATTGTGGACGATATCCCCTCCGGTATTTCTGAAGTCGCCACCGACAGCGAACGCGCCTGACGGCAGCGTGAGCGTTCCCGCCTGGACCGTGACCGATCCGGTTGTGGTCGCATTGGCGTCAGTCATGGTCCATGCGCCGCCCACCCCGTTGAAGATGAGCTCCTCAAGATTCGAACCGCCGGCGCGGAGAATATTGCCGGTTGTTGCCGCGTCGAACACAAGCGTGCTGCCGTTGATCACAAATGAACCACCGTTGTTGCTGAACGAACCGCTCACGGTGGTTGTGCCGGTCGGGAACGTAAGCACGCCGTCTGTAATGAAGATGTTCTGTACATCGAACGTGGCATCGGTTATGCTCCAGCTGCCGCTTCCGCTGAAGACCGTGTTGTAGAACGATTCACTATTGGCGTCAATTGTGCGCGCAGCACCAGTTGTCGTGAACGTTGTTGTCGACAAACCGGCATCGAAGGAGGCATTACTGCCGAGGATGAACGAACCGCCGATGCTGTGCTCCTGCGCTCCAGAGAAGCTGACTATTGCATTGGCATAGGCTTCGAATGTCCCGTCGTATGCAGCGCCTGCGCCGCCTCCCTGAAGGGTAATATTCCCGTCAGGTTCGAATTCCTTTCCGCTCCACACGATGAGCTTTCTGTTCGCAGGCAGCACAAGCGTATCAGGAGAACCGTCAATGGCCGTAAATGGGATATCAGCATCATCTGAAGAATCCCACACTGCCATGTCGGCAATGTTCAGCGGATCAGTGCCCTCGTGACGTACGATCACGCGGTTCTCATATATATGCATATTGCCGATGTTCGAGACCGGATCCTCAGTGACCGTCGCACCCTTCTGTGTTTCACCATCAATGTACGCGACAATGGAATCACCAGGACTATATGTGACCCCGCTGACGCTGTACGCGCCTGTTGTTGCATTACAGCTTGCAGCGTATGACGTCAGTCCGGCAACGCGTACGGTGATATTGTTTGTTGTTCCATCGCAGACTCCTGATACGGTCGTTCCCTCGTCACTGTACACATTTCCCGCGATCGTAATATTCGCCGCACTGTTATCCCATACGATATAACCGGGGTCACCGTCCGGGTCAACGTCATGCTCTTCGCCGTCGAGCGAGCCGGTATGGTTCGTGAATCGCCACGAGCTCACCGACGTGCCGGTTGCGGTGACATTGAACGCGCTGATGCCGGTGGTGGTACTGAAGTTGTTGTTGGTGAACGTCTGCGCCGGATTGATATCAATGACCGTTCCCCCTACAGTGATACCACTGCCTCCTGCTTGTGCAATCTCGAAATCTCCGTGAGAAAGTGTCACCACGTGCGGTGCGCCGCTGAATGTAAGGCCTGCGCTGTTGATATCCTCTACGGCATAGTAACTCCAGGAGGTTGAGGCACTTCCTCCGATCAGAAGACTGTACGTTCCGCTTCCCTGGTTCTCGATGGACGTCGACGCTGAAGCGCTGCCGAGCACCTGCAACCCGCCGGAGAGAAGGTTCATACCTGCACCGCTTTCGAACCGCACATGCGCCTGGCGCTCTGTTCCTCCACCGAGCACTGCACCGTCGAAGTCTGTCGCGTAGCTCCAGTGGTCAGTGCCGCCGTTGCCGCCGTAATTTCCATATATAAAGAGGTCGCCGTCTACTCCTGCGTGATCCTGTGAATACAGCGATCCTGACGCATCGACAACGTACGCAGAAGCAGAGGAATTCCACATACGAATGTCGGTATTCGTCCCTACAGCGAAGTTCTCATACGTATCGCTGATGGTCTTTGCATTTATTTCATAATTGGTACCGCTTACAAAGCGGAGCGTGCTTCCTGTCCAGGTGGTTGCCGCTCCGCCGAGCGCATTGGTGAATGAGCCGCCGAGGGCAAGACTCTGTCCGCTTGCAAGCGTGAACGCTCCCGTGCTTGAAGCAAGCATGAAGGCTCCTGTTGTTGTTGCATGTTCGCTTATAGTGAAGTTGCCGCCGCCATTGACGGTGAGGTTGCCGAAAGGAGAAGTTCCCGCAGCGATGTTTATTGCTCCTGAGCCGTTGAATGTCACTGTTCCATTGCTGCTCGTGTACGTACCGTCATTGTCCCAGCTGCCTGCAACAGTGAACAAACCGGAATTGCTGCCGATGAGCGTACCGTTGCTGCGGATGACAACGTCTCCATTGACGCCAAGCGCAGTGTCATGAGTGTCAAAAGTTGCCGCGGTAGCGCTCTCTCCACCAACGGTAAGGTCATGGAGCACCAGAATACCCAGCCCGGTTGCGGTATAGGTCGGCGCACCCGCACCCGCATTGAGATCAAGATCGTAATACGTTGTGGAAAGGAGATTGGTCGCGCTGCCCCCACTGTACCGCACAGTACTCTGGTCCTCGAGGAAGGTACCGTTCTCAACAAAGACCGTGCCGGTTCCCGACAGGTCGAAGCGTGAAGCTCCGGCATCGAGATAGTGCCCCACAGCGATGAAAAGCGTTCCGCCTATGGTTGTGGTGGCTGTACCCGCTGGCGTGGTGGTGCCAATTGTTGTTCCATTGCCGAGCTGGAGGTTATACAGGGTCCATCCCTGCGATCCGCCGAGCGTATTCGACTGTTCGAGCGTGGTCGTGCCGCCCCCAAGCGAGACCAGCCCTTCGCCGAAGAACGAACCATTCGGTATGGATATGTCACCGGTGCCGGTTACCGTACCGGTCGCTACCTCGATGTCGTCAAGGGCTGCGATATCGCCGTTGATGTTCCAGCCGCCGCCGATTCCGCTGAAGCGGAGCTGATTGAATGTTGCTGTCTCGCCCAAAGCGACATCGATCGCCTTGCCGGTTGTGGTTGCCGACATGAGGACGCTCGAGGAGGCTGCACTGAATACTGCTCCGGCACTTTGCGTAAATGTGCCGCCGATGGTGTATGTGGTCGTGCCGTTGCCGATGAATGAAGCACCGTTTGCAAGATAGAGCGATCCGTCATAGTCAGTGCCAGTTCCGCCGCTTTGGAGCGTCACAGTACCCCCGGGAGTGAATGTTGTTGAGGCCCATACGAAGAGCGCATTGTCCGGTGCAACAGTGAGGAGCGGTTCAGTTCCTGTCGCCACAGTGAAGATAATATCGCTGTCGAACGTGCTGTCGTGCACCATGTCAGCGATGGTCATAGACGCAGTATCCTCGTGCCGCGTGATAACGCGATGTGCATAGAGATCAAGGTCACCAATGTCCTCTGTAGGGGTCTTCGTCACCGTCACTGCCGTTTCTCCGCCCGATGCTCCATTGAGGAACACCGTGACCGTCGGATCGCCGACGATCGCCACTCCGCTCATACTCCACGAACCGTCAACATTGCTGCACGAGGTGTCATAGGTGGATCCATCCTCAACTACGATGCGGACAGGCGTTGACACTCCATCGCACGTGCCACCGGTAAGCGGAGTGGCGCCATTGTCTGCATATACCGTTCCTGAGAGCGTGAGCGCAACCGAACTGTCATCCCACCGGATCGAACCTGGATCACCGGTGTCATCATCGAATGCTTCACCGTCAAAATCTCCGGATGTCTGCCTGAACCACCAGTATGATGTCGGCGAGCCGCTTGCAGAAACGTTGTATGGTATGAACGCATTTACAGACTCTTCACTTCCCCATGTTCCGTGTGAAGGTTCTGTTGCAACGATCTTTCGTATGAGCGCGAAATCCCAGTCGTTTGAAACAGTTTCCGAAAGACCACCTGTATTGAGTGCGAAATATCCTGTACGTCCGGTGCGCGCCCACGAATTCCACGTTCCATCGTCAAACCGGCCCAAGACAGATGTGCCATCATGATAGATCTCTTCGGTATACCATGTGCCTAGAGTCCACGGTTCAGAATGTGTCGGTCCCCATGCGACAAGGTCGTCGAGGAATGCCCGCGGAGTGAAACTTGAGAAGTTATGGAGAAGATAGTTATACCCCTGCCCGTTTGCTGTACTTGTTTTGATGCTCAAGCCTACACGCTGATCGTTGTTCGCACCGACTCTTGGGCGGAAACGTGCCCGGAACGCAAGGTTATTCCCTGTCTCGCCGGAACCTCCTTCAGACGCAATGATCTTTGCAGGATCTTTGGCAGTTGTCGTGGCAGTCAGTATGCCATTCGATTGAGAGTAACTGTCAATGTTGAATGTCTGCCACTTGCTCGTGTCGAGTGAAGCACCCGAAAAGTCATCAAAGAACGTAAATGTCGCCTCACCGTCACTTTGGCTGCTTGCACTGTTGTTGCCATAGTACACATAAATGGTCGCATCAGAGCTCGAAAGATCTGCCGATACGTTAACCCACACAACAGCCTGATCGCCGTCGGTCTGGCTTTCAATCCAATACGGAAGCAGCGTCTGTCCATCATCGGAAGTGAACCGCAGATCGCTGAAATCAGCACTGCCCTTGCTGCCAAGATACACATCATCACCGCTGTCTGTGCCAGAACCATAGTGTATGGTCATCATGATCGGGTAATCAGTTCCTGCTCCGCTTGCGCTCTGTACAACATGGCTTTTACGGTAATCCCAAGGGTCAAGCCAAGGAGATGACGAAGCTGCTGAACCGAAACGCACATTGAGTATCTGCAGTGCAGGATTAGCATCAATAACGCTCGCCGCAACACTTATAGAGCTTGCCGGCACAGTGAGATCAAAGTCACCATTTGCCAGAGAAGTGATCGAAGGAGTCCCCAAAAAGGCAAAGCCCGAAGCATCCGTATTCCGAACCTGATAATGATCCGCATTGACTGTGCCTCCGGAAACGGTCAGTGCATAGGAGCCGCTTCCCTGGTTGTGTATGGTGGTTGTCGCGCTTGCTGTGCCGAGTATGTTAAGTGAGCCTCCACTGAACGTCGCACTTGAACCCGCTGCAAAAGCAATATCCGCCTGGCGTTCAGACCCCCCAGCGAGTGATGTTCCGTCGAAATCAGTGGCATAGCTCCAATGCTCAGTACCGGATGCCCGTTCATACGATCCCCAAATGTAAAGATCGCCATCAACGCCGCTATGGTCCTGCGAATACAGTGATCCGTCAACCGTATAGGCCGTTGATGAAGAGTTCCACATGCTCACGTGAGTTGTTGAAGCCACACGGAGAGTGCCATAGCCATCAGCACCTGCAGTTTTTGTATTGAGCGCAAAACTTCCGCCGCCAAGCGCGAGTGTGCTTCCCGTCCAGGTGGTCGCGCTTCCTCCTGCACTATTAGTGAACGTACCGCTAACAGAGAGCGTCTGGCCCGAAGCAAGTGTGAATACTCCCGCCGATGCGAGTGTAAAATCGTTCGTCGTGGTGGCGTTGCCGTTGATGCTCCAGCCGCCTGTGCCGCTATTGAATGTCACGTTGTAGAGCGGAGATGACCCGAGCACAATGGTTTCGCCAGCATCATTCGAATTGAAGAGGACCGTGCCGCTGTTATGCACAAGCGTTGCGCTGTTGGAGAGCGAACCCCCCAGGGTCAAAGTACCGCTCGGCAGAGTGACCGTACCCGCAGTTACCGTGAGACTGCCCTGCGCTGTCACCGATGCGTCGACAAACGACCAGCTGCCGCTTCCCGTAAAGGCAAGACTGTTGAATGGAGCATTCGTATCAATGGAATGAGTGCCGCTCCCGGTAAGGCGGACCGTACCGTTATTGTGAGCGAACGTACCGCCGGTATTGAGGAAAGAACCGCCGACTGCAAGAGAAGCGCTCGGCAGCGTCACCGTCCCCTGCACAATGCGGAACTCGTTTGATGTCGTGGCATGAGCTTCAGTGAACGACCATGAACCGCTCCCCTGGAATCGGACGTCGTACAGCGCATTGGTGAAGGTACCCCCATTGAACGTCAGCGTTTCGGCGGTGCTCGAATTAAAGAGTACCGATCCGTTATTATGCGCAAAGCTTCCCCCTGAGTTGGTGAATGAGCCGGCAATCGTCGTTGTACCGGTCGGGAACGTGACCGTACCTGTTGCTATAGAAAGGTCGTTGTTGATGCCGAGTGTACTTTCGGTGAACGACCATGAACCGCCAGAACCGTTGAAGATAAGGTTATAGAAATTATCGCCGCCTGCGGTGACGATCTGTCCGGGCTGCGTGCCTGAAAACGTTACATCACCGTTGCGCGGATTGAAGGTGTTGTTGTTGACCCAGTTACCATACACCACAATATCGCGGTTGGATGTCGAAAGATCGAATGTGTCATCGCTACCAATGGTTACAGAAGACGCTTCAACATTACTTCCGAGCTGTACCACCTTACTGACGCCATTGACAACCGCATAGCCGATATTCTGTTTTGGCGTGCTGTTGTCACTCCATGTTGCGATGCCAGTGCCGTCAAAAGTGGTCGTTCCAACACCTGTCCAGAGACCGTTCGCCTGTGTGGTCACATTGCCCGCGACAGTGATCGTTTCGCTTCCGCGCGCAAGCGTGCCGTATGCGACAGTGAGCGCATTATCAACGTCAAGGCTGTCTGCGATCTCCCATTCTGATGTACCGCTTCCCTCACCAAACGTAACAGTGTAGAAATCGAGCGTACCGTCAGCGTCAGTAAGCGTGTACGGCAATCCGGAAGTGGAAGACGCAAAGGATTCACTGGCGCTTACCGCATAGAATGTACCCGGACTTGAGATGTTGCGGTACTCCGCATCAAGCCAGTCAGCGGTACGTGAGACGCTCGAAAGTCGCACCTCATCCATTGTACCGTCGAACGAACGCGCAACCCCGAAGGAATCCCATCCGAAGTCAAGATTGTTGATGGTCGAGAGCGTATGCGTCTGGACATTGCTGCCTGAGGTCACTCCGCCTTGTGCATGTGCATACAACGTCGCCTGCGTCGGTTCGACCACGAGCGATGCCATGTACCATTCATTGGTTGGATAGACCGCGCCTCCGGCAAAGTCCCACGCCGTCGCCGCAAGGTTCTCCCAGTGGTAGCCGATGCGGCTGGTATCCGTACACGCACCCGCGTTCATACCGTTCACACCGGTGCCGCGGGAGAACATGACGCCATCGCAGGCACCCTGCGTGCCGTCGGCGTCAAGGAAGATCGACCAGGTCGAATTCAAAAGCGACTGGCTGAAATTGGTCTCAATGCGTTCATCAACTCCGTCAACCTCGGCTGCGCCTCCTGCGATGCCGGCAACCCGGTCGCCTGCTTCCATGTTCACTGCCGTACCAGATGAATTGCCGGTACTATCGGCATATTGCGGCGCGCTGGCGCTCGGGCTCTCATCGAAGTGATAGACCGCCTCATAGTCGTTGTTCCATACATTCTCTGAGCCGTTGGTGGCATTGGAAGCATAATCGCTTGCACTGCTGTTGCCGTAATAGATATAAAATGTGGTGTCGCCTGCAGAAGAAAGGCTGTCGGCCTGGAAGTATATCTCGCCGGTCTGCGCGCCGGTATCAATGGACACGATCTCGCGCGGCAGTTCGGTCTGTCCATCTGCGGTAGTAATGCGTATGTCTCCCCCGTTGGTATTGACATTACTAAAGAACGTGCTGTCGAGGTCAGACAGATCAACGTACACAGGAAAATCGGTCACCGATGTATCTATCTGCGAGGACTGTATTGTCAGCGGCAGGCGGTGCGACCATTGTGCATCATACCAGGGGACCGAACTCTGCGTGCTCGTTGCGGTAAAGATGACCGTCGATGTAGCCATATTCGTGGTTGCATTGTTCTCCCACGAACCACCCACACGCAGTGTGTTGCCGTTGGCCGAAACTGTTCCGTTGTTCTCAAAACTGAAGGTAGTTGCATTGCCACCGGTGCCAGGCTGGTAGGTATTGCCTGCCTTGATATACAGCTCAGTTTCGGCGCATCCGGAAGAGGCGCAGACGCTGAGGTCGTTGCTCGCATTCACGTCGAAGAAGAGGTCTTCGTCATTGGTAAGGTCATAGAGACCCAGAGATGCGTTACTCACCGTTGCTGCGTCATCCGAGCCAACAACCAGATGTCCGGCATACAGATCGAGGCCGCTCATATTGCCGACCCCGTCATACGCGGTTACCGCAACCGCTTCCGAGCTGTCGGATGCGCCGTCAATGAAGACTGTGACAACATCACCCTGTGCGACATTCACATTGGCGATGGACCACGTTCCATTCGATATCGTTCCCGTTTTCCCTGTTTGGAGGACGCCATTAACGGCGATCGCAACATTTCCTGAAGCGACATTGGTCGCTTCATCGTACTGCAGCGCGGTTCCCGACACGGTGATCCCCGCAGCCCAGGTGATGGTCCAGTCTGAGAATACCGGACAGGTGCCGATATTGCAGATGAGGTTCGCTACCGGCCGGATCTGGCCGTATGTGGATGCCGGCAGCACACCGGAGAGATCGATCGGACCGGTGCTTGTCCCGCTGGAATTGCCCGGGAGGAGCGAATCAGGGACAAGCTCCCATGAATCGCCGTCGTAGTATTCGATCTGGTAGAGAATATCAGAGCCATCAAGAGTGGTGTCCGTCCACGACATCTGCTGCCAGTACGGTCCTGAGCCTTCATTGAAATCAATGAGCGGCTGCCCAATGATCGTTCCGGAACTGCCCGGGTTCTGTACCGCGATCATGAACGGCTCCTTAAATGGCGCTGCTCCGACCGAACCATTGGACTCAAGCGTCTGCCGCGTTGTCCATGATGTTCCATTCCAGCCTGAATAATCGTAGCGGTCATTGACATCATCGTATGCCAGAAGCTGTATAAGCTGTGCGCCCGTGCGCTGCAGCTGCACGGTTGACGCATCAGAGATCGCGGCAATAGTCGCCTCGCCGGACCATCCACCATCATAGGTACGATAGCGGACTGCAGTAGTGTCGCTGTACGCGAGCATGATCTCACCGTCATTGGCGCCGCCGACCTCGAACATACAATCGACCGCACGCGACGTCTTAGAATTGCCCGCCGTATCAAGTTCAGTCCGCCCTGTCCAGCCGGAACCGGTCCATGGCACCACGCCGATGTCATTGTCGTTATCGATATAACACAAAGCCATGTCGTCTGATCCGACATCGGCAGCGATGCTTCCCCATTCGAAATCGTCTCCAAGTGCAACACTCGCTGCACCTGTCCATGAGGAACCGTTCCACGCTCTCCACGAGAAGGATGCTGCACCGCCGTTGGAAACAGCAACAACAGCCTGGTCGCCGCTTTCTTCGTACGAAGCTGCTATACCTTCATTGATATCTTCAGACATAGCGCCCCAAGTGACAAAGTTTCCCCACGAAGATCCGTCCCACACCATCGCTTCATAATCTGATCCGAGGATATCGCGCACAATGGCAATGATCTCGTCAGAATCAGGATCGGATATGAGGCGGACCCATCCGCAGGCGTTCGTACCCGTGCGGTCAATGTCACCTTCATCAGACCAGGAGGTGCCATTCCAGATATGGTAGGAAGGATCTGCATTTCCGTCGCAGGCGACCGCAACGGCATCCCCCGAATTCGTTTCATAGGCTATATCAAAACCGCGCATGTCGACGTTCGAAATAGACGTGCTTATCTCTTCTAGGTTGCCCCATGCCCCGTTCTTGAACACCTGCAAATTGACATCCCCGTCGCTCCCGAGCGTTCCGGTGATGTATTCATTCTCTATCGGAGAGGACCGGGTCACGATCCAGTTGATGGTCGCTCCCACATTGAGCGCGCTCGATTCTGTGCTCCATGCAGTGCCTGACCAGCGCCGGTAGCGCGGCGTGGTGACGGTTCCTTCCGCGTACACGACGATTGATTCATCAGAGGTGGTTGCAACCGTAACAGTATCCCCCGACTGGGTATAGAGCCCGGAGAGAAGGTTATTGTCGAACTGCGACTGCGTTGTCTGGAACCAGGTAGAGACCGTAACCGACGTATCCACCGTGAAGCTGCGCGGTGTTGTGTAGAACGAATAGGTATTCGAACCAAGCGGATCGCGCGCGCGAACCCTCCACCAGTAGGTAGTGCCATTGCTGAGCGCATCGCCTGCCTGCACTTCAAAGCGGATACTGTCGCCCGATGAGAACGGACTCGTGTCCGCGCCGCTGTCGACATTGGTGAATCCTGTATTCGTATCGGATGTGCGCGTGGTCGGAGCCGAGAAGTCATAGCTTGTCGACCATTGGAGCTGATAGATGAGGTCGTTATCCTGCGGATCGGTGGTGGTGAATTCGAACGTCGGGGTGGTTGTGCTCACTTTTTCGTTCGCAAACGGCTCGCTGATGGTCGGTGTCTCGATGAGATAATCCCAGTCGACGCTCCAGCTTTGGATCGACGGCGATGCGCCTGAATCAGTCAGATCAGCAGCGATACGGATCTCCGCATAGACGGTCTTATCAACCCCAAGGAGACTCACCGGCGATGTATCGAAGCCGGTGCTGTTGCCGGGGAGATCAGCATCAGGGATATCAGTCCAGGTATCATTGTCGTTGTACTGGATCGAATACTTCACATCACTCGATGTCTCCGTGTCTGCAAAGACGAAATCGCCCCATGCAGTACCGAGTTCGCCTTCTTCGAAGGTGATCGGATCGCTGTAGACCGTACCAGTAGCGAACGGCGAGAGTATTTGCATCTGATCGGACACGGCCGCCTCGACATTGAGGAGCGTGTTCGTTTCAAACTGCTCTTGGGTCGTCTGGAACCAGGTAGAGACCGTAACAGACGTGTCCACCGTGAAGCTCTGGATGGTCGCCCATGAACCCCATGTATTAGAGCCGTTCGGATCACGCGCGCGGACCCGCCAGTAGTATGTGGTGCCGTTGTTCAATGCAGTCGCTGAGTTATATCGTATGAGCTCACCATTGGTGAACGGATCCTTATCAGCGGGAGTGGCGAGGTTCTGGAACAGTGTTGCGTTTGAAACTGTGTTGTGATCGACAACCGCGGAGCTGAAATCATAATCGTTGTCGATCTGTATCTGGTACTCAAGGTCATCAGTCTCTTCGTCAGCGGCACTGAATTCGAAGTTCGGCGTGGTGGTACCGATCTTTTCATTATCGAAAAGCTTGAACAGATCAGGAGCGTTCGGAGCCTGGTTGGTCATTACCTGCGGGTATTCGCTGTATGCAAATAACGGAGTACCATCCTGCTGTACCATGCGGAAGCAATATATCGTACCGGCCTCTGCATTGTTTTGCTGTACAACGAAATCCCATTCACCGTAGTCATCAACCCCGATCGGGTTTGGCACGCTCGCAGTCGGATTGTTCTCCTCATAGGTGGCGAGCACGGTGGTGCTTGCGAGCGTTGCCGATGCAAGCGTGTCACCATCGTTTACCCCGGCATTTTCATACCCTCGCCACGCCGCTGAAGAGGTTGCGCTGCCCACATCGGACCACACGGAGATATCCGTGCACAAAGCGGTCGTCGTTCCATACTGCAACTTGAAGGAATCCGCAGTCGAGGTGGAATTGGTCACCTGAAGCTGCATGCGTATGCGCAGCGCATCTCCGCTTGCTAGCGGCTCGTCTTCGGATGTGATCGGCTCATTCTCCAGAAGGTCTGCGGCTCCGGCAGGATACGGGTCACTTGGCGTATTGGCATTCTCGTTCGCATAAAAAAGGTATCCCGTTTGCGTATACACCGGAACAGCACCGAGCTTCTTTCCATAGATCACCGTGAGATACGGCGGAAGGTTGTTCGCAGTCGAGAAATTCGTGACATCAACCAGGTGCGTGTGCGCACCACTGTTACCCGATGAGCCTGAGCGTGCATTATCGGTGATCGTCGCGTCACTACTTACGATACCAAAGATATCAGCGTGCGTATGCGTAGCCGACCCGCCGGTGGTTCCGTAACTCGTAGCTCCTTTGACGAATCTGCCATTGAACGGGTCAGACGGCGATGACGACCGGTCGATCCACTGTGCAGGCGGCTCATCCGACCACATTGCGATGGCGCCCTGAGGTGTGGATGTGGCGATCCCAGCGGTCGCAAAGATCACTTCGATGAATGGTGGTTCGCTGTTGATGCTTGCAGTATTGGACGACACGCTGTGCGCATGGTTGTCGGCAGCACCGGTTACCTGAGAGCCTCCAAAACGCGAGTTGAGCGTCGAGACGTTGGAAGCCGCGGTGGTGTTTCCGGTGATGTTGTGCGTGTGTGTATTGCTTCCGCCGTTGGCAATACTGTTTTCGCCGCGCGGATAACGGCCATCAAGCGCTGAGAGCCGTGTCCAACCGGTTGGCAGTGACGCGTCATCGAACATCATGATCGCACCAGCAGGAATGGTCGCGGGATCTCCCGCGCTGTTGCTCTGGATGACGCGGAACTGGCGATATGCCGGCAGGTTTGAGACCGTGGAGATATTCGGGGTATACAAGTGCGAGTGCGTAGGGATACTGATCTCGCCTGAGCCGTTGTTCTCCGTATTGGTGGTATTGCTCGAGTTGACCACACCCGTTGCCGTGTGCGTGTGCGTGGTCGCGCCTCCAGTGGTGTTATAGGTATCGCCGCCCATAGGGAACCGCTGGTAGAACGTGCCTGATCCGCAGGACAGACAGGTCCAGCCAGCAGGGATCGCAGCGCCGCTGTTCCAGAAGACGATCAGGTTCCCGGTCGCGTCAGACGCGATCTGCCACTGCCGGTGTTCTTCGAAGACCACACTGTTCATGTTCGTTGCTGCAACGCTCTCCATCGGCTGCGGTTCAGACAATACCGGAGCAGGTATTGCTCCTGATCCAATTTCTGGAGCCGTTGTTGCCGATTGCTCTGCCTCCGGCTCCGTAAGTGCATCGGATGTTTCCGGTACTTCTTCCCCTTGTGTGTCCTGCGGCATGCCCGCAGCCGGCACTTCCTCCGTACCCTGCTCCGTATCCTGTGGTGTTTCAACAACAGGCAGCGGCGCTGAAGTTGTTGCACCCGCTTCAAACAGGTCCGGCAGTTCTGAAGGCGTCGTGGTGCTTTCGCCTGCCGGCATCGGTGATGATGCCGGAGTGGTTGTAGCAGTCGATGATGCAGTTTCGTCGGCCGTACGCATTGACTCGGGCAGTTCACCCTCAAGTCGTGCCGAACCGACCGTGTACAGATACGGCGAAATGTCAGGTGCATCAAAAGTGTATGCAAAACTCTGGCTCACACCGGCTTCCAGGGAAACGTCCCATGAGAGTTCCTGCACATCATGCTTCGTGCTGATTGCTGCGTCAGTTTTTGTGATGACAAACGACGAGGGGACCTGTTCAATGAGGGTTCCTTCCCAGGCTTCCTGTGCAGTAAGCGTTATTTCCATCGGATACTGCTCCAGTGGATATACGCGGCTCGGGCCTTTGCGCTCCAATACAAACGGCAGGTTCTCTTCCACCATAAAGGTGTCTATGGTATGCGCCGCGATAGTGCCGTCTGCGTCAATACGCTCGAGGTACATTTCATGTTCACCTGCAACTTCAGGGGTGAATACCGCAGCGTAATCAGGCACATCAACGACATTGTTTCCATTGCAGAGACCCGATGCCTGAACCGGCACCTTTGAAAGAACTTCCTGCGGATCAATGATATACAGCGACAGTGCGGCATCGCAGATAGTATTGCCGTTCTGAGAAAGCGCTCCCATCGATATCTCGACCGTATCGCCAAGTTCGTAGGCTGTCTGATTTGAGTTTATGGAAAGAAGCCCCCACTGGAATGAGAACGTATCAGTGTATGTTGCACCGCCTTCATTGATCGTTATCTCAACAAGGTATTCTCCCGGACGCAGGCGTTCACGATCCTCCTCTTCCAATTGAATGTTGATGATTCCTTCATCAGTGATACTGACCTCCGGAGTTATCCCTACATCGCCAATGTCCTTATGGACGAAGGAGACTGCTTCTACCTCGGCGAGCTTACGACCGAACAGATCGCGGAAGAACCGTACTGCGAGGTTGCGTTGCGACGTATACTTCAGGCTGAAATGCGGCAGCTCTTCACGGGTGAAGTCTATGTCTTCGCTCATGAGCGTATGCATCGACGGATCAGACAGACGCCGCAAGAGATCCCGCACCAATCGTGCATGGAGCAGTTCTTTGTCGAGATGTTCAACTTCGATCTGCAGCCATGCGGTGTCGATGTACACTCCACCGAGTTGCTCCGTATCACCTTTGTATACAACTTCGACTTCAACATCATTGAGCTCGGCAATGCTTGCTATCTGCGGCAGCGCAAACAGGAAATAACCGCCGTTGAGTGCATTGGATACCTCACCGTCTATAACGATCGTGCCCACCTGCTGTGTGGACGAGGGCGTTTTGTAATTGATCTCCAGCACAGGCGCTGAGGATGACGCTTTTGGTTCATACTGCGCCGCCAGAGACATGCGCAGCTGCATGCCCGTTATGAACTCACCGCGCTTGAGCTCCGGAGCACTGAAGTCCGACAGGGTAAATACGTACTGCGAAGGCGGCTCTGCTGGAGCTTCAGATTCCTCAAGTACGTCGCCAGTTGTCGTTGCCTGATCCTGCGAAATGGTTTCTTCCGTTGATGTTGCCTGCAAAGTATTCGGTGTCTTCTCTATGGGTTCCTCAGGCGAAGTCAGCGCCTCCTCGGTCTGAAGCGGTACCTCTTCCATAGATGGCTCAACAGATTCCGGCTCTTGCAGCATAGGGTCAGAAGCCGGAATTTCAGACGCCGCTTCACTCTCTGGTTCAGGTTCAGGTTCCTGCGCAGGTTCAGGTTCCTGCGTCTGTTCAACTGTTGGTTCCAGTTCTGCTTCGGGCTGTGCTTCCGCTTGCACGACTGCTGCTACCTCTTCTACCTCCGCATCATTCATGAATGGGAAAAATTCCGTTACCGTTCCGAGGAATGCAAACAGCGTCTCTGTTGCTTTTTTCAGCACTACGGGCTGCGACGTTTCATCAGCAGGAGCGGGAGTTTCTTCAGTCTCTGGTTCAGGTTCAGGTTCCTGCGCAGGTTCCGGCGTCTGTTCAACTGTTGGTTCCAGTTCTGCTTCGGGCTGTGCTTCCAGCTCTAGTGCCGCCGGTTCTTCTATCTGCACAGGCGAGTTCGTCGCCGCAGGCTCAGAAACCGGTTCCACAGTTGGAGTTGCTGTCTCGGCTGATGTGGTTGCAGTTGTCGTTGCGGTCGATTCTCCGGATGAGGATGCGCCGTTCGGAGGAGTCATCTCGGACTGTGCATCCTTCTGTGCCGCTTCGTCGGAAGGTAGCGGCACATGCGCGGAATTGTGCCGGGTGAATTCTTGGTACAGCGCCTCTTCATCAAGATCAGGAGAAAGCACCTGCTCGACATCGGTCCAAGTGCTGTTTGTCACTGAACCCGGATAGATATGCAGGGTGTTTTTAACGCCGAGCTGCGTGTCTCTGTCCTCCGCCTGAGAATATGCGCGATCAATGCTTAGACCACCGATTGCGATAACAAGCAAGAGGAGAAGTGCGCGAGATATGACCGTCTTCCACACTGATGAGAGATGTAGTTTTGTCGTTCCATGAGAAGGCTTCCCATTCTGAGAAACAACAAAACGCCCTGCAAAAGATTCCAGCGCTCTAAATATGAATATATTAAATTCCCTCCTTGTTTTTTTTGAGAAAAATCTCATCGAGAACAAGCAGCAAAACACCCCCAATGAGCGTGCATCGCTATAACAAATTATAGCGCGTTAAACCTTGGTTTAACGCGCTATACTGTGGATTCAAATCCTCTTCTATTTCAATATTTTCTTCACATCATTGATCTCCTTTTCGATGAGTGTTTCAGAGACCTCGAGCGCCTGATTGAGTCCCTCGACAGCCTCCTTTTCCTTGGCAGAAAGACGCGGCCGTTTGGTGATGTTATTCACCTGATCGTAGATCTCATCGCGCAGCGCAGAGAATATTTTTTCCATCTGATCCTGTATCTCGCGGGTCTCTTTGCGGAGCCGTTCCTCCTTCTTACTGAACTGCTTACGTTCAAAGATGAGGTAACCGAACTGCAGAAGTATGGTAAGGATAAGCAGTCCTATCAGAATGTTCGTACCAGTGAGAAATGACCAGAAGCTCACTTCTTCAACAGTCTCCGCTGGCTTGACCCATCCTGCGGTGATCAGAACCGGCGATGAGCTCTCTGTCTTATTGCCCGCCTTATCGAAAGCGATCACCTTCACTGTGTATGTGCCGTCCTCAAGCTCCTTGAGCATGTAGCCGAGTTTTGCTTCGTCCGGCGTGACAACTACCGGTTCTTTGTCCGCAACAGTGAGCTCGTAATGATCAATGCCCGAAGTCACATCTTTTGCTTCAAATACCAGAAGTGGGAATGAGGAAGGCGAGGTGCCTGCCTGAATATGAATGGCAAACGGTTCAGGTGCTGTCGTGTCGATCTGGATCTTGCGGTTGGTAATTGCGCCCCAGCCTACCTGATTCTTGAATTGCACGCTGAGATACTGAACGCCGTCTGCAAGATTCTCAGCACTGACAACAAACTCCTCTACAGGCGGGTCGATGATCGTGCTCGGTTCGTTTTCCGAAGATGTCGCGATCTCGGCGGCGAGCGCATTGACATCGAACGGCAGTTCCCAGGTGAACACTCCGTCAACTTTGTTGTACCACAGTTCGGGGTCAAGGAAGGTGACCGATCCAACCTCAGGAGCACGAGGAGGATCGCCGAATGCCAATGCAGCATTATTGTCTTCGTCGGACGTCTCCGGTTCCGCAGTCTCTTCAGGCTCTTCCGCTGGTGTTGGTGTCTGCGTGGTTGCGGCCGCTACAGTAAAGCTCGCTCCATTCTTTCCTTCGAGCACATCGGTGCCGCGGCCGTCAGCTGCAAGTGCGGAAGCAGTGCCGAATGCTATAGCTCCCGTACCGTTTGACAGTGTTCTGAACGTTACAGTGAGCAGATTGGAGCGCGATGAGAACGGCGTCGGGCTACCGCCGCCGAATGAAATGGTTCCTGCAGTATTCGAAAATGTGGGTTCAGTGGTCCAGAGCGAAAAGACCGATCCGGTTTTGGACACGTTGACCACAGAAAGAACCGACTTATCGAAGGTCAGCTCTGCTTCAACCGCATTGACACTGTCGCCAGACGGATCAATCTGAATGGTCGTTGTGAACGTCTGCCCCACTGAGTAGGAGCCTGACGCGGGTGATATCTGCAGATTTGCAGCAAAAGCAGTACGCGTGAAAAGAAGCAGCAGTACGAGAAAAAGCGCCGCCTTGAGAGTAAGCAACAGCAATGGTATTCGATTTTCAAAAAATGAACTCTGGGTTGAAAGAACGCTCATACTCTCCTTTGCCTTACCACCTATTATTACACACGCTGTGCTCCTTTCGCCTTCGTTATCTTCAGTTTGACCTTTTCTTTCTCCTCCGGTTTCAAAAGCGGAAGCACGAGGATCAGCACGCCGTTCTTTATCTTTGCGTCAGCATGCTCGATGTCGACGCTCTCAGGCAGAATTATCCTGCGGTAGAAATCACCCCACACGCATTCTTCCGTGAAGAATGCACCGTCGGGTTTCTTCTTGGGAAAAGCGATGTGTTCAGGTCGCAGGCGGCGGCCTTCAATAAGCACAATATCGGCATCACCTTCGATCGAGACCTGAATATCCGACATATCGGCACCGGCTGCATGTGCATACACGACGATGAGGTTGTCAGTCTGAAATACATCGACATCAAGCTGCACTATTTTGTTGAGCGCAGTTTCCTCATCGCTTGAGAGCAATTTTTCTTCTGAGCGGACACCTCTGCCTTTGAGTCGTTGCAAGAAGGACATATAACAAATTATATAGCGTGCGTGAGCTTTATTATGTATCACTTACCCACAGCCACACCGATCCTGTCCGCAGGTATTCGAGCATGAGTCGGTCACGACCCTTAGCCCGTCCAGTTGAACAGCATGATCGAAAAGTCAGTCAGACTTACTGTTCCATCTCTGTTGATGTCTGCGGGCGGATTGGAATCTCCTCCATTGCCGCCCCACCAGAACAGCAGTATGGAGAAGTCGGTGAGATTGATCTTGCCGTCGGTATTGAGGTCAGCACTGAGAGGCACATCGGCATTCTGTCCAACCCCGTAGAAGGTATAGCCGGAGAAGTTCGTCTCGAGGCCAAGTCCGGATTGCTGTTTCGCTTTTGCGCGCGCTTTGTAGGTACCGGTTGAAAAGCCATTGGTATCGACGGCCACCGACCATGCGCCGCTACTGTTTGAAGTTGTGGTAAAGGTCTTCCGCGAGGCGGCGCTTTTGTCGTTCTGATTCTCCAGGGTTATCTCCGCATTTGGAATTGAGTAGCCACTGAGCGTCAACGTTTCGCCGGGCGTCACTGGATCAGGTGATGCCTTGACCGACGGCATGATATTGATGTTCGACAGATTGGAAGTTCGTCCTCCGGTAACCGTAAACGACGTGCTGAAGGTTGATGATTTCACTTTGTCGCTTCCCATTGCGTAGACCCCGAATGTGTAGACACCGCGCGCGATCTCTTCGAGCGTCACTGAGTAGCTTCCGTCATTGCCGGCCCGAGTCGATTCAGCCTCTGAGCCGTCAACAAGTACATAGACGGTACTTCCAGGGAACGCATACCCGCGAATGATGACCTCAGCATCGCCGCTCCGATATGGACCGTCTTCATTTTCGAATCCGCCGCCGCTTTGGTCCTCATCATCTTCTCCCCTGCTGCCTCCCGAGCCGCCGCCCGAGCCGCCACTTCCCGAACTGCTGCCGCCGGATCCGCTCCCGCCGGAGTTGCTGCCGCCGCCGGTGCCTGAGGAACCGCTTCCGGTACCCTCATTTCCTGATCCCGTTCCCTCACCCTCTGTGTCTCCTTCTGTATTGGGAATTCCTTCCGGCGGTTCGAGCGAAGTGAACACGATCTCGTAGTCGTCAATGTTGAAGTTGCCTTCATCGTCAATACAGCGGACGTAGTATGCGTTGACCGTACCGGTAGCAACCGCTTTTTCCTCCGCGTGCACGAGGAGACCGGTGCTTGAAAATACATCGGTCATATCATGAAAATCAACGCCTGGAGTCCGGCTCATGCGGCACACAGCAAGCTCGTCGGTTTCAAGCGAAAGTTCAACATTGAGCACGGTACCGCTGACCTCCCCCGTTGGAGCGCCGTTGAAACGGAATGGCGGAACCTCCTCGGTTGTATCTGCAGGGCCGACACCCACGGCATCGACAACTGCGATATTGAATTGGGCATAGGCTGGCTCTGCACCGCCGCCCACGGTAACGGCAAACCGGTATGTCCCCGGAGTACCGCTGTTTTTGATCGGCTCGACATCACCAGCTATAGTCGTGGTTCCGGTTGTGGTGCTGTATGAAACGCTCTCCTGAAGAGCACCAGACGTATGGTTGCCGATACGCATCTCGATAGCGGAACCGGATGGTATGCCGGTTGTCGGATTGAGATTGTACCGTATTGCCCCCGGCGATCCCGGAGTTATGACAACCTCATCGACGTTCGGAGCAAGAACCGCCCCTGCCGAGCGAAGTGCTCCGTTGACGTACAGTTCCACATTCCGCTCCGCAAATGTAGAGGTCGCAAGGATTTCGAATCCGGACGCCGGCTCTACCTCAATATAACCGCCGGGCGATATGTCGGTTCCGAGTTTGAACTCAAGCGTGTGATTCGCATACCCCGATGGCCGCGAGTCAGAAATAGTATCTTTATAGGAAAGAATATTGAGCGCCTTGCTTTCAAACGGAAAAGCGGCAAACAGACACGACCCCAGCACAAGCAACGCAAGTGCACAGGCAGCTTTGCGCACCAAGGAAACTTTCATACATAGTATTGTAGCCTGCTGTGGTCATACAGCAGCGCCTGCTGTACACATGTGTCACAAAACGCACCTGAATCCGATTGCGACTCCGGAAGCGGTCGGGAGCGTCTGAGCATGCACTGCATAGATGCCGGCATCGAGTCCGCTGCCGTAGAATCCACCGCGAAGCACGCCGAACGCTCCATCATTTGATGACCACAGATAATCCTGATAGAACAATTCCGACGGAGAGCTACCGGTAAGGACTGCCATGCCAGAAGCATCGACCTGGGTGACATAGCCTGAGTGTGGCAACTCTCTTCCTGCATACATGCCCTGGAGCACGTCATCCGTAGTCCACTCCCACACATTTCCAATGCTGTCATATGCACCCACAGCTGAAATACATTCCTCATGGGTGCCGGTTGGTGAGGCGCCGCTTGCATCGATGTTACATGTGTGCGCATCATCAGGAGTGCCTACCGAAGAGAGATACCACTCATCGCTGCGAGGCAGCCGCTTCCCTGCGCGCATGCAGGCGGTCAGAGCTTGCTCACGGGTTATATACCGCCACGCGTCGGCGTCCGGCTTCGACTCCGCCTCGCATTGTGCGGTATCCATATTCTCTCTGGTCTGCAACTCGTTTTGGGGATTCTTCTGCGGACACGAAGCCGCAGCGGACGCCTCGTACATGTCAACACACCGGTATGTGATTGCCATGGGCACTTCGACCATACCAGCAGGGCATGCACTGTCGTCTCCGGCTTTGATCACCTGACCCAACAGCGTCGAACGTGAACCCTGCAGCGTGTCGGCCGCATCGATCCCGAGCGCGGTTATGAGAACAGCGCCACAGATAACCGCCCCGACTTTGAGCAATTTCATGCTCTAAGTATACACGCATGTGCGCTGTAGCTTACATATTTATCCAAAACGTGTGCGGAGTCACACGCACATTTTCTCGCGGTACGTGCAAAGTTCTTTACATATCCTTCACGCAGCGAAAACCGATTCCCGAGGTCTTGAAGTCGAGCGGCACAGACATGTTCTGCGCAAATATACCTGCGTCTTCGCCGCCTCCATAAAAGCCGCCGCGTATGACGCCGCGAACCCCATCAGAACTCGTCCACGCGTAGTCCTTCCCGAATTCAGCAACAGCCTCCGGTGCAGTCTGAAG
This sequence comes from uncultured Candidatus Saccharibacteria bacterium, assembly GCA_964552045.1. Lineage (GTDB taxonomy): Bacteria > Patescibacteriota > Minisyncoccia > Phycocordibacterales > UBA918 > OLB19. Next base: position 64,028 of record CAZKFF010000004.1, read on the forward strand.
CACCACGCCATTGGTATCGACAAGTGAGACATACCCGCTCGCAGGAAGCGTGCGGTCTGCGTAGCTGCCGTCAACAACTTCTTCATCGATCCACTCCCATACATTGCCGATCATGTCATGCACTCCAGAAGGAGTGACGCATGCGGCTTTGCCTGTTGGCGCCGCAGAAGACTCGTGCATCACGCATGAGGTAGCGTCGCCGAATCCGCTTGCGGTCTTATACCATTCCTCGTTCGTCGGCAGGCGCTTGCCTGCGCGCGCACACAGCTGCTGCGCCTGCGTCAGCGAGACGAACCTCCAGGGCATTGCGTCTTCCTTTGACTCCGGGTGACAATCTGCAGCATTGGCATTGTCCTGCGTTTCGATCTCATTCTGGGGATCCTGATGCGGACACTCAGAAGACGGCGACGCTTCGTATACATCCACGCACAGGCTGTGGCTTCCGAACAAAAGCTGCACCGCACCATCTCCGCACACTGAGGCACTTTCAAGCACCAGGCCTGATAAGTTGCCTTCCACACCACGCAGCACGTCGCTTGCCTGTATGGCAGCTGTAGAAAGTATCACCGCCGCGAGTCCAACAAGCGCTGACTTTTGGAATGTGTTCATGCGGCCTTTGTATCGCTTAGGAGCCTTCTGCCCCGTGTGAAATCGAGGACATAATTGAGCACGATCAGTACAAGAATGATGAAGAGGATAATACTGAGTATGAACGTTGACGTATCGCCGCTGTGCGCTGATGACTCCTTCAGTGAGACCTCGATCTCACGCGCATCAAGCTCCTGCTGGCGCTGTACGAGCTGGGCTGAGAGCGTATTGACATCGGTCGGAAGCACAGACGCATTGATACCGATCGCTGTAGCAAGATAACTGCCGGTATTGAGTGAAAGCTCATGAGTGACTGGAGAGAACAGACCGCTCACAAACAGAAGCACGAGTGCAAGCGAGAGCGCAGATACCCGCAGAAATTTATGGTAGAGGGAATCAGACATATACATATTTTAACACTATGCGAACAGAGCGAGAAGAACGATGAGGAAAAGTGCTGTGACAGCAAGCATGACCGCCACCACAAGAAGCAACGCTGACACGCCTCCCCCTCGGCGGCGTCGCGCAATACGGCGCGCACCAGCATATCCCCGGATGGCCCTGCGTATATAGAGCTTCACGGATACATATGCGACAAGAAGCAGAAACGCGAGTACGCCGGCAGCAGGAAGTATGATGTTCATCGGAAGAATCCAGAATGAAGCAGTGCTTGAAATGGTTGCCTGTCTTCCCTGATCTCCATAGACCATGCTTAAGATAGCCTCGTACCTGCCGAAACCGGGACCCTCATGTTCCCAGACGATCTCGAATGTGCGCTCCGCATTCGGAAATACTCCCGCCTTCTTTTCGTTCATGGTAAGCATCGCTACACGCTTGCCGAACATGTTGTATACCTCAAGCGGACCGACAGGCCGGACCAGAACATTACCCTTGTTCTCGATGCGTGCGGAAAAATCGATCTCCGGCTTGCCATAGATGAAATTACCGGTTGAGAACGAACGTATCTGTGCATTCTCCACTGCGTCCCCGGCAACACGGATGCTGATGATGTTGGCAACCTCATAACCGACCGATGCACCGGTTGAACGCAGGCGGGGCGGATCCATCGAGACGAACACACCGCCGAAGTGGCTGCCCGGCGTCGCATTGTCCGGAACAGAAAGGGTTACTGTTATTTCTTTCTCTTCTCCCGGGTTAAGGGTGAGCTCGGTCGTATCGAGCGTGATCCATTCGGTGAGCTCATAGCCGGTTTTCTCTGCGTTCTCCTCGGCAAAGATCGGCACTCCGGCGCCTTCAACCCCGACAATATCGCGGGTAAACAGATAATACGTCTGCGTGGTGCCGCTGAGGTTGGTGATACCGACCTTGTGCTCCTGAACTTCGCCGGGATTTGCCGGACCTTCAATGGTCGCCGGTCTGATACCGATACCCGTGCCCGTTGACTGTGCCTGCGCATACAGCGGAAACAAGGAACCGATGCTGAACAATATCAAGAAAAAAAGAGAACGCTTGAAGGTGAGTGAAAACGCCATAAGTTCGTAACGTGAATAACAGATTCATTCTAGCACTCGTTGCTCTGCTTCCTAACGAATTCATGTACATAACCCGTCATATATATATGTCGAACAGGTATACCGACCGTGACGGTCAAAAACATGTTTGGCCTTGCGTAAAAGAAAAGACCCCCTTGAGGGGATCTCTTCTTTCTACGTTGTACGTTCGTTTTGTGATTAGAACGTTGGAGTAGCGATGTACGTAAGCGTCGTGCTGTAGTCATCAGCAGCTTCCTGCAGCGGACTGATCTCGACTTGGAATCCGATTGATGTCGAACCCTCGCCTGCTGTTGTACCGTCAGCTGGGCCATCATGGCTAAACACTACTTGTGGCGTTGTTGAAACTCCAGCCCATGTGTTCGAACCAAACTCGTTTGTACGGGTGGTATCAGTATCTTCTGAAGTGATACCCCAGTGGCCCCACGTGTTCTCATTAGCGATGTTGTCCTGTGGTGATGCCCATGCCGCCGGTGTGTCAGAGGTGACCGAATCGACAAAGTTATCGATGTCAGCACCCGTTGACGAAAGAAGGTGCTGGTCCTCTTCAATAGTAACTACGAAGCCCTGAATAGCGTTTGTGGTTACCGCAAGATCTTGTGCAAGCGTTTCTATCTCACCGGCAGACAGCGTTCCAAATGGAATCGTCGTCGACGAACTTGTAATAGTGGTCGAGGTTCCATTGATCGCTGTTGAGGTCGCAACTCCAGCAACTGTGAAGCTGAATGTTGTCTGGACGTTTGCCGTAACCTCAACCGTATCAAGGATGACCACGCGCGTGTGTCCACTGTCCGAAGTCCCCGCTGAGATATCGATCTCATATGACTGATTTCCACCTGCTGGAGCAGGGTTGACTATCTGTGTATCAGGCGTACCTTCATTGGTCGCGTGATCACCGATCAGGATCGTTGTTGTTGCATCAGCAGCGATAGAACCTGTGTTGATAGTGATCGTGATATCATCAGCTCCGGTCACTACTGACCAGTCTGCAGCCTGTACGTTTGCACCATTTACGAGGAGATCAATATCTTCTTGTCCGATCCCAGTAAGATCGAATGTGCCTGTTTCGAATGCTATTACAATGTCCTCACCGTTTCCCACTCCGGTTGGAGAGACAAATTCAATAGTGTGATTTGATGCCGCGCTCGGAGCTGAGTCCGAAAGCAGATCATACACATTTGTAATGTTTGCTGCCTGAGCGAAATGTGATGCACCCATTGCCCACATAAGAAGCGCAGTTGCCACGAGTGTCGCGATCACTCTGTAGCTTGCAGAAACATTTCGTGATAATACGAACATGTTCTTTGGTATTAAATTATTTTTAAATAACTGTTGTGACGATGTCTCACAAAAAACATCATCAGTCCCGGCAGAGATCATATGTGGAGAATAGAACGGACGCTTTATAAAAGGTGTAGCCTTAAACGCCCTATCTATCTTTTTGATCCCTATCGGTCTACATATAATGATACAAGGACATTGCCAGCCTGTCTTAAATGTTGTGTTGATAAGTATGTCCTGTATGCCGCGCGCGTATCCTTTCTTTTCTCTATGCTTCACACTCAAAAGGTCTGAGGCATTTCTTAATTATTTAAAGTCATAAAGTACACGTGTCCTTTTGACCGTTAGCGGCTCATTTCGCCTTCACAGTGGGGATATCTTTCCACCGTGTCGTATATTCCTGCGAGCGAAGTTTTGCGCTTGTCCGCGTCGGGTTTCCCCGTATGACTGCGTGCTTGAGCACATTGTGCCCAAACCGTTCGTTGATGCTGTCAGCAAGATCATCGAGCAGTCTGTCCTGCACAGATGTGGGCGAGAACAGGTCGCCGGTTACATACGACTCCGGCATCAACCCGGAGAGGACAACACCTGCCTTCTTGTACGGAACCCGCTTCACATACAGCCTTTCCACTTCCGCAAGGGCAGCCTGGAGGAGCTTTTGCGTATGTGCGGTCGGTTCATCAAGAATCACTTCCCCCATGCCGCTCTGCAACAGGAAATCACCATGGCGGCTTGTAAGGATTGCCACATGCAGGCGGGAGGCAACCAGTTTCTTCTCCCGCAGCTTCTGCGCGGCAAAGCTTACATGGTACGCAACAGCGCTCTGAAGATGTTCCAGCTCAGAGGTGGTCTTTTCAAAGGACCGGGTGCTCATGATGCTCTGCTGGATATCTTCGCTCGTTGTACCCACGCCATGGACCTGTGTCCCGTGCAGTTCGTCGTACAAACGCTCTCCGGAAACGCCGAAATGCCGGCGCACCACTGCCCGGTCAAGCACAAGGAATTGCGCCACTGTGGCTATCCCCATGCCGCTGAGCTTCGCGGAGGTTGCCCGTCCGAGACCCCACACTGAGGAGCAGGGAGCCCGCTTCTGTTCCTCTTCCCAGAGCTCCTGCGTCAGGATACAGGCACCACCGGCTTTTTTAGCGAGTGCGCTTGCCTGTTTTGCAAGAGTCTTGGTGGATGCTATCCCGATGGAGACCGGGACACCGACCTTCTTCATGATCTGTGCGCGGATACGGAGTACTTCTTCTTGCGATACATCATCAGCTATGGCAAAGAAAGCCTCGTCGATGGAATATATCTCGCAGACACCGACCTCGGCAGCAAGCGCCTGCATGACCCGCGCAGATATGTCCCGGTAGAGGGTGAAATTCGAGGAAAAAAGTGTCACTCCCTCCTTTTGGCAGATATCCTTCACCTTGAAATACGGAATGCCCATGGGAATACCCAGATCCTTCACTTCCTGGCTGCGCGCGACAATACAGCCGTCGTTGGAAGACAGCACCGCAACCGGTCTTTTCAGCAGGTCGGGCCGAAAAAGCCGCTCACAGGAGGCAAAAAAGTTGTTGCAGTCCATGAGGCCGATCATGGCAATAGTATATCAATCTTATGATATCGACATATCCTTCAAAAAGTTCTTACACTGCCGACGACAACACCCCAAATAAAGCACTCTTCCCCATCTCCGACTGCAATAGGCGCATACTGTTCATTTTCAGACATGAGCAGCGCGGTTCTGTCTTCTATTGAGAGACGCTTGACCAGAAGTTCGCCATTGACGGCGGCAACGACGATAACGCCGTCTTCCGGGTCTTTCGAGCGATCAACCACAAGCACATCGCCGCTGAAAATGCCCGCACCAACCATAGAATCGCCTTCAACGCGCACAAAGAAAGTCGAAGCCGGGTTCTTGACCACCAGATCATTAATATCGAGCACATTCTCCACCTGATCATCGCCCGGGGCGGGAAAACCGGCCGCAGGACGCGACGCATACAACGGCGCAGGAACGGAACGTGGCGCGTCCTTCGGACGCGCCACCTCTTTCGCCCGCAACTCTGTTGTGTGTTTCATCAGGCCATTTTACCATTTCCACAGCAAAAGGCTGCCCCGAAGGACAGCCTTGTCAAGATTTACGCCACCATCGCCGTGTGCGCCTCTTCTTCCTCGTTGCCGGCTGCCGGCGCGGCAGACGCCTGCAGCGCACGGGAGAGCATCAACGGAGAGGTTTCGAAGTACTTCGGGAGCCGCAGTTCACGCACATTGCCCGAGATCGGCTCGAGTGTAAACCGGACATGGCGATCATCCTGCTCCACGACATGGAGCGTGAAAGTCCGGTCTCCGATATCGCGTGCGACTGCTTCGCTGACCTTCCTGCTGAGGTGATCAAGAAGCGACCTGCTCCCATTGGTTGCCCCGAGATCGACCCGCAGCGTGGATGTGTCGAGCACTGCTGTGCCGTAGTCGGTCATGATGCGGAAATCACCGCACATGACCGCCAGTTCCATTTCGTTGCACGGTACCCACCGATGCGGCACAAGCCGCACGGTAAGAATCCCGCTGCAGTGAAATTCCGCCTGATTTTTCTGTTTCACCTGAAGTACCCCGCTGTTGATGATATGGAAAAACGTTCTGCCAGCACTCTAGCATACGAGCAACGAAGCCGGCAATAGGACTCAGACAATGAGCGCGCCGCTGGTGATAAGCATGTGCATGTAATAGAGCATGCCAATAATGGCAAGAAGTCCTGCGCCGTACGCAATCTGGACCGGCTGCTGATATCGCACCTCAATGAAGATCGACAGCAAAAGCGACGCGAGCACAAAGCATCCTATGGTGATGTAGATGATCTCGAGGACCACATGCGGCTGGGTGGCGAGCTTCAGGTAGAACGGAACCTGCGCTTCGTTTGGATGCGCCTCTTGTGCAACAGGCGCTGCAATCGCATTGGTCGAGGTCGAAATATGGTCTGAGTAGAGTACGACACCGTAGGCGTCGCTCGTCATATCTGTGATGATAACCGGTGCATGTTCCTGTCTTGGCACAGTATTCTCTGCGGATGCAGGTATTTCTTCATTCTGTGCAGTTTTCTCTGCAACAGAAGTCCCCTCTTCAACCGGGGCTGTTTCTTCCACAGCCGGAGCAGATTCCTCACCTGCAGGGACAGTCTCTTCAGCGACCGCAACCGGCACCGGCTCCGCTTCATGTACTACCACCTCTTCGGTAAGCGACACAGACTCGGCAGCGACCTCCTGCAACGCTTCGTTCGTCACAGGAACTGATGGCGCCTGTGCTACAGCAATCGGAGCTGCCGGCTCCGGGACATGTGCTGCAACTGCAGCCGGCGTACCAAAAAGCTGCACCACATAGACAGTCGGATAGCCCTGATATGTGCCTTCTGCGGTACCCACGCCTATCTCAGAGTAATTGCCGTTCATGATATTGGCGCGATGGCTCGGCGACTCCATCCACGCGTCGACCACATCGCCCGAGTCAGTAAAGTGAATAGCGAGATTCTCGCCTGCGTGCACGAAATTATATGAGACTTCTCCGAACCAGTGCCAGGGAGAGACACCGTCGGGACTGTAGTGTGCAAAGTATTCGTGCGCTGCCATATCCTCTGCCTTCAAGCGCGCAGCCTCGTCGAGTACGCTGCTGCGGCGCAGCGTACCGAGTGCGCCCTCTGCGCGCTCCTCATTGGTCAGATCAACAATGACCGCCGGAAGAATGGTCGATATCATCCACTGCGAACTGATCCAAATGAGCGAATGCACATTCGCCATGGTGAAGGACAGCATGACCATGATCGCCATGCCGAATAGTGCGGCTTTCTGGAGGATATGTGGCGCGTAACCGTTCGTTCTGCTGGGGATGAAGTATTCTTTGAGGTTTTTCTTCATGTGCCTACAGTATAGCAAATGCCCAAACCGGACCGTGCCAGCTTCTGCGTATATACCAAAAAGCCCCGCAGTATGCGGGGCTTTTTGGTATTGCATTCTCTTTACTGAGCGTTGAGCGCATCAAGCTGTGCCTGAAGTGCTGCAACCTGTGCAAGCAGATCAGCGATCTTCAGTGCGAGAGGGTCTGCAACCACCGGTTCGGTATTGAGCTGTGAGCGTGTGAGCGGACCAACGAATCCTGTTGCCGGGATCCCGTGCGCCGCCTGGTACTGCGTGAGTGCAGCGAATGTGAGCGGACCGAAGAATCCAGTCGGAGCATCGATATCAAGATATCCTGCCGCGATAAGAATGGTCTGGAGGTTCGTCACATCGGTATTCTCTGTACCCATGCCGAAATCAACAAGGAATGAGTAATACACTACTGGGGTTGAGGTTGCTTCACCGAGCACCTGTCCTTCAGGAGTCTCTGTTTCTTCTTCCCCAGTCTCCTCTTCTTCCGCTTCCTCATCGTCAGTGAGCGAAACACGGCTTCCGTTTCCGCCTCCTCCGCCGCCGTTTGATGGTGTCGGGGTCGGCTGATTAAGTGATGAATCAAGTACCACATTGTCAAAGAGGAAACCTTTGCCTGCAAGCTCTGCATGATTATCAGACGATCCGTTGCCTCGAGCCTGGATGATCATTCCACGAATAACCTGAGGAACATGGTTTGTCACTTCACCGCTTATATCAGTCCAATAATAATTCTCCCAGCTTGTGCCTGTGTGGACGTTTGATCCGTCAATATACACATGCACGATGTCATTCGACATTCCGTCCACTACATCTAGGGTAATCTTGATTGTGTGCTCTTCAGTCCGTGACAAAGTGGCAATATCTGTTTCATCCCAAGTTATTGGGGTTGTCGTTGACGGGACGTCATCGAAGAATACATGGATCCCATCAGATTGATCCTCAAAACGAAGATAGCTCATTCGTCCGCCATTTCCATTGTCAGGCGCTACAGAGACCTGCAGTCCTGATTGTTCGTCTGGCTGTACGGTCGCAATATTGAACTCCACTTCAAAGTGATCATCCAATGCATCCACGCTAGAACTCGCTTCACCAACTCCTTCTGGAAGCAGTGGAGTGAAGATCCAGTCACCAAACGAACCGCTGGTTACAGCGTTGGACACACGTAGTGATTGGCAGCCGAATGAATCAAAACCATAGATATTGCTTACTACTTCCTGATCATATGGACCAGTTGCACTCCAATCCCCCTGTCCATTCACCGATCCTGTTGTAAAGGTGTCGAAAGTTGAGGTGTCACATGCAGGCAGCGGCTCCGGATCGAAGTCTGTAACTACAATGCCGTCTGTTCTAGTTACCACAACATTATCGAGGTAACCGCTTACTCCTGTGTCTGAATCCGTAGTATCACCCACATTAATGGCGATAACTCGAATGGTGGCACCAGTGCTTGATGCTGTATCCATATCTGCTGGAACAGCAGGACAAGCCTCGGGCGATGTTCCGTGAGTAGCCACCGTATATGCCTGTGAAGGATCGAATGTCACCGTTGTGAAGTTTGCTGAAGAACCTGTTGTTGGTATTACATTGTACCGACAATCATAAAACTTAGTCGGACTTGACGTTCCAAAGTTTGCATAGACACTCATATAGAACTGCCCTGCATCTGCTTCATCAAGCGTCAGGAAATCGTATGAGATGCTTTGGATATTAGCAATCGGTGCAAGAAGGAAATCCTCTGCAATGAACTTATCCTTACCTCCATTTGCTGAAGTATTTGTGATTGCTGGGACAAATAAGCTCCCGTCACCTATACTCTTCTGGTCAAAGTTGAATTCAAATGGTGATTGTGTCTCTGTATCACGATTGAATAGCCATCCAGTCTGGTTTTCACCGGCTGAAGTATCCGCTGAAACCACTTCTGTTGCTGCAAAAGCTTGGGTGCTAATAAAAAGAAACGCTGCAGCCGCAAAAAGCGCTGAAGCGAAGAAACGCGCCAAAACACGCGATGAATTGGTTGTCGTCATAAATAAAACTGGTTATTTATAAGGCTTATAAAGCTCAACTAAGCCGAACAGTACTCTCATTGACGAGTTTGTCAAGAAGTTTTTTGAGCTGGTTCCTTGAGCTTCGCATAGACAACAAGATTGTGGGAATATCGCTGTGTCCCGTGGTTGTATGTACCGGTACAGGTGATGAGGCGCAGGGATGGGTAATCAGTGCGTTCGTACACCTCTTCGGCCGGGAATGCGTCCTGATCGTACATCTCCGTGTGTGTCACTTCGAATACGGCTGTGGTCCCGTCCTCACGCTCTATCTCGATTGCATCCCCCTCTTTCACATACTGCAGTGGCCAGAACACCGCAGGGCCGAGGTATGAGTCGACGTGACCCAGAACAGTAGCAGTCCCCACTTCACCCGGAGTTGCACCATGCACATACCACCCCACGTTCGTGTAAGTATCAGGCACCTCAATCGTATGATCCTCATTGAGTCCGAGCGGCCCTTCGAAATCGGCTTCCAGCTTGATCCGCGGGATGCTCAGATGCACAGGAGCTGAACGGGCATACAGTCCTGTAGAAGTCGCGCTCTGCGTATATGCTTCAGATAATGCTGTGTCTGAAGGCGTATACCGATAATAGAACAGCGCGGCATTTCCTACCGCCAGTCCCAAAAGCACGCCGAACACGCATGCACCACACAGCCTTACCAGTCTGTGTTTGTCAGTGAATAAAAGTGAGCGGGGAGTCCCTTCCATGAAAATAAGGTGGTTACTGTAGCACGCACACGTGAAGACCGGATGAATTGCTCACACGGGCCGCTTTTTTGCTACGAACCCTGATTCCGTGTGTTTTTTCGCCCTGAAAAGAGTGCTCCCGCCTGAAGATCGAACATGCTTCGAGAAGCACCGCCTTTTCCGGTGCCCGGAGCCCCCTGTGGAATGTCTGTCGACTCGCCGAGAACCTGTGGAGCTGGCGCACCGGTCTGATCATCGTCATCATCGCCATCTCCTCCTCCGTCGCGGAGCTCTATCCTTCGGCCATTGCCATCGCTATACGACCCTTGCGAATATCCGCCTGCGCCGTATGAGCCCTGCGCGTAATTGCCTCCATACGAGCCTTGTGCGTAATTGCCGCCGTATGAGCCCTGCGTGTAGTAGCCCGACTGTGAATATCCAGGATTGTACGAACCCTGCGTGTAGTATGAGCTTTGCGAGTATACCGGCTGCGTGATCCATGTATTGGTAATGGTGCAAGTCTCGCTTCCGCCCTGGTTGATGGTTCCTTCACAGCCTGAAGAGTAGGTCGTCGTGTACGCTGCATATGTATCTTCCTCCACTTTGTAGTCCCCCGAAGCGAGCGTGATATCATCATTGACCCCATCAGCGTCGAACGGCCCATCAAACTGGAGCAGATTTCCCTGGGTGACCATGAACTCAAAGTCCTCCGGCGGGGTTGTCGTCCCCACCACTTCCTTTATCACAGTGAGATTCCCCGGCCGCCACTGGTTATCCGCCCGGCAGACATTCGCTGTCTGGTCGTCTGTCACCGTAAGCGTTGAAGCTGCTATCGGTCCGTTGTAATTATCGCAGCCGAAACCAGACCACTGCACGGTCCATTCGCCCGCGACGAAATCATTCGGGCCGTCTTCCGATATGGTGTAATCACCCATGGGCAGATTGATGATCTTGTTGGCTGTGTCATTGGTGAAATGGTCCAAAGACACTGTTCGATTGACCGGCGTTCCGCTTGCGGAGGTTCCCACAATGGTGAATGTAAACTGGTCTGCCGTATAGGGATCAGGCACCCGATTGTCGCTGATGTTCTTTTCCAGGCTTACCGGATAGACCGGTTCCGCCACCTGCGCCTGTGCAACGTGGGCAAAAACAACCGCAAATACGAATGATGTGCATACTCCGGCAACAAATGCTGCAATACGGCGCTGTTTCGATGTGAGATTGATGATCATATGCTTTTAATAGTTACATTTTTATAAGCGTCTTGAAGCCTTCCCTACCGGAAGAATCCGAAGACATTCTTCACGAACCCGACGACGCCTCCCTCCTGCTTTGGTTTTTCAGGCTCGGGCACCTGCGGTGCGGTCTGCGGTGGTGGAGGTGTTGTAACCGCAGGCGCTACAGGAGGCTTCGGCGCAGGCGGCACATACGCAGCGGCAGCAGGCGCAACCGCTGTAGTTGCTGCGCCTGCAACCTGCGAGACCGGATTGGTCGGGAACGCCAATGTCAGGCGCGGTACGTATGCCGGCACGGTAAATGTGTACTCACGGCTGGTGGCGATGTACTTGCTTGTCTGCGCATGGATGCGATACGCATGCGTACGGCCTGGATACAGATCATTGATGATCATTGCGTGCTTGGTCTTCTCTGTCGGGAATTTGAAACTTGCATGCTGGTATCCATAATTTGCCACGTTTGGATTGTATGGAGAAACCGGCTGCGCCGTGCCGTAGAAGACTTGGCTCTGCGACGGCTTGGAAGTTTCCCATCCAAGGAGCGCTGAAGTCATGCCGTGGAGTCCCGGGAAATATGCGAGCACAACCACGTTGCCGATCGCCAGGTCTAGCCCTTTGATCTGTATGGTGTACTCTGCATCCTCAACCTTCAGCGGATCGTCACCATTCTCCTTCATGCTGTCTTCGAGGTAGGCAACTACCCGCGCCGTATTGGTGTACTTTCCGCTCGGAGTGGTCGGGTCATATTCAGTGGTGTACGTGAGCTCAATCTCTTCGCCCGGGAGAATGGTGCCGAGCTCCCACGACTGCTGTGTGACCACCGATCCGATCGGGTTGGTGAGCACATCAAACACCTCCGCATCGTACGCATTGCCGCCTTTGTTGGTGACGGTGATCTTGTAGTCAACACTGTCGCCTGCGGTCACTATCTCGTCTTCGTCAATATTCTCTGCCTCTTTGGTGATGATAAGGAGCGGCGCTTTGTTCGGATCGATGGCTTCCACCTCCTCGCGGTCGATCTTTTTCTTCTTTGAAGAGCTGCCGCCGCATACGCCGCATACGCCGCTGCTGTACGAGCCCTGCGCATAATAACCGCTCTGGGAATATGTCGGTGTCGTCGTGCTGTTGTTCTCCTCGTCATCAGACGGCGTGGTCGTTCCGGTTGTCGTTCCCGTATCACTGTCTGGATCTGGATTCTCAGCTGTTGCACTGAGCATAAGGAGATTGTCGGAGAAATGCATGTCTCCCTGATCGCTCGATACGGTCGCGTATGCGGTCACCGGCGTTGAAGTTCCTTCTGCGATATTGTCGTCAACGTATGCGGTGAACGATACCTCTGTGCTTGCTCCCGGAGCGAGATCACCGATCGAATCGCTTTGCGTGGTCACGCCGGTGCTTGTGTGTGCGTTCTGGAGCGTCTGGTCGAGCACGATATTGGTCGCGGTACTGTTGCTGTGGTTCGTGACTGTATACGCGTAGGTGAGAACTCCGCCCGGACCAAGCGGGTCTGCGGGAGTCACCGTACCTGCAAGCGCGATATCGGTCGGGGCAAAGGAGATATTACCTTCAAAATCACCGAGAATGTTGACGATGGCCATCGTCCAGTTGGTGCCAATCACATTCGTATTGGCGATGTTCATCACGTTTGCGCTCGCAAACGCGTCTCCGGTACGGATGCTTCCCACAAGCCCGTCTATGTCATTCTCTCCTGACACCGCATTGAGCGTGATGTTGTTCTCAAGCGCAACGGTATTATTGTTGGTGAAATTGGCAGTATAGGAATCCTGGTCGTATCCCAGGAACGCCGACGGTGCGATCTCCGCATCGACGTTGTAGATGATAATGCCGTCAGGCGTCCAGTCCCAGGTGAGACCTTCGGGCAGTCCGACCACCTCGCCGTTCCAGTAGCCGTGAATACGGATAAGAAGATACAGGGAATCCCCGCCGTAAGTGTTCTCATTGATCTTATTGAGCACATTCGATTCAGATTCGCCTTCGCCAGTTACGATGCTCGAATCAAAATCGGTTGTGGAATCGTTATTTCCCGTTTGTGCGTATGCCTCAAGCTGATTGTCAACATCGGCATCATTGAGGTTGTCTGCGTTCACATGGACGTCCTCAGGGCGTTCCACCTGGTTGGTGCCGTTCGGCCGGCTGAAGAATGTGTCGAACAACTCGCCTGTCGGCAGTACGAGGTCACCGTCGAGGTCACCAATGGCATTGTAGGTCAAGAGACGGTAATTGGAGTCGATGATATTGCTGTTGACCACATTGAGCACATTCGCTGCTGCATACGCGTCCCCCGTTACGATCTCGACGCCTAAGCCTCCGTCTGCATCATTGTAGCCGGTTTCCGCTTCCACAAGCGCGCTGTTGGTGATGGTCGCATGATTCATCTGAGAGACGTTGTAGATCACATCCTCTGAGGTACATGACAAAAGCGAACAGGTGTCAGACATCGCCTCCTCGAGCGCCACATCCGGGAAGAACGTATCGGTGAGGTTCAATGATTCCCCATCTTCGAGTATCCGGTTTGCCAGATAGATGAAACCGTCGGAGTTAATGACGTTGGAGTTGACGACATTTGCGATATTAAATGCGGCCACCGCGTCTCCGGTGTGAATCTTTGCTGTGGTATTGCCCTGGGCCAGGTTGTCGCCGGATGTGGCACGCGCAAGGCCATCATTGGTCACTACTGCGTCATTGGTGCCGGTTGCAGTGAAGGTGTAGGTGTCGTAATCGGATTGATTGACGTCTTCAAGTTCGCTCCGCACATCGTTTGAATTCGCATCGGTTGAAAGTTCGCCCTGAGCGGTTGCGATCCCGGTTTCTATATACGTATTGGTCTGCCCCGTCTTAAAGACATCGCCGGTGTTCTCCTCTTCTTCAGGAGTGTCAGTATCTCCCAGAAGCTCGTCGGAGATGACCGTAACAGGAGTCACCTCATCATCCGGCGTTGCACCTGCGGTGCCTTCCCCGCCTTCGCTTCCATCAAGACCGTCTGTACCAGTATCGCCTTCATCCCCCTGGCTTGGCGTTGTGCTTGCGGTTGAGGTCGCCGTGGTTGTAGCCGTTTGGCCATTCTCTGTGCCGCCAGCGCCATCTGTGCCATCCGCTCCATCGCCGTCGCCGCCCTGTGTACCATCGTCTGTTGAGCTCGCAGTTCCGCCGTCTTGGGGAGTAGAGGTCGCTGTTGTCGAAGCAGTCTGATCGGTGGATGACGCGGATGTCTGCGGCGATGATGTTGCCTGAGTTCCTCCGCCCGCGCCGTTGTCGGTCGAGCTCGCCTGTGTCTGACCGCCCGTTCCCTCGGGAACATCCTCCGCGAACACACTGACCGGGATGAGCGACAATAGTATGGAAACGATGATCAGCACCGCCATGAAACGGTGCGGTCCCTCCATCACCCTAGAATAATACGCTGACATACTTTACTAACATTAACTGCAATGAAAAAAGTGCTTCCTGGAGTGCCAACAGCGCACTCTGATCTGAAGCGGTACTGCTTGAGCTTGCTGAGGCGGCTTTCACCTCTACTGTAGAACTGGTCGCAAAACCAAATGACGGCGCGGTCTTTTGGGCAGAGATGACTTCCTGACCGTTGTTCATGGTCGATTCGATGCGGACCGAAGCGCCGCTGTCCCTATCGACATTGATTACGCTTCTTCCTGAAACGCCCGGAGCGCCATCCTGACCATCTTTGCCATCTTCACCGTCTTTCCCGTCGGTGGTTATCCCGCCGGTTTGCTGGCTTGAATACACCACATTGGTGACGAATGGCACAGTTTGCGCCTGTGCATATGCTGTCGCAACTGTACTAGAAACAGCAGTGATTGCAAGAAATGCGAATATTCGGTTGTATAGCCCCTTCATAGTCATATCCCTCTATAAAGCCGGAAGTGCTTCTGGCTTTAAGAGAGGGCCTCTCTGCATGAAGCAGAGAGGAACCCTCACCAGGTCGAATTAACGACGTACAACTCGTGTAACGTTTCGGTTGACCGTATTGGTAACCGTGCTCCATGAGTCTGCGCGTCCGGTTCGGACAATTCCACCCTGTCCGCCGTTGCCGCCGTTGCCTCCTGAAGCACCGACACCTGTGTTGCCACCTGTGCCTCCAGCTGCACTGTCGCCGCCGTCGCCTCCAGCTCCGGTAGTACCGCCGTTGCCGCCAACGCCGCCGTTGCCGCCTTCCTGCGTGCCGTCAACTTCGTCGGTTCCGAGAGAATCAGCGTCGCCGCCGTTTCCTCCCTCTTCACCGTCTCCAGCACCCTGTGTGTCTCCACCAGGAGCAACATTGAGGCTTGTTCCACCGTCTCCGGCTGTTGATCCGCCGTTGCCGCCGTTGCCGCCGTTGCCAGCGTCATCTCCAGTAGACGTGTTAGCTCCTGAGTCAGAAGCCGCAACACCTACATTGAGAAGTCCAACGTTATTTGTGCTGCTTGTGGTCGCTGCTGTCTCGTCGAGATCAGCTGCACTGCCGTCACGGATGATCTCGGTGTCGTTGCTGTTCACATCATTGAGAATATCTGAAGTTGAGATGGCATTTCCAGTCTCAATGAGACCGCCGTTGCCACCATCACCTCCGTCTCCGCCGTGTCCGCCAGCGCCAGTGTTGCCGCCGTTGCCGCCGATTCCACTGTCGCCTCCAGCTCCACCTTCTCCGGTGTTACCGCCGTCGCCTCCAGCGCCGCCGTTGCCAGCTGTCTGAGTAGCCGCTGTGCCGTCAACATCACCGTTGGCATCACCGCCGTTGCCACCTTCATCACCATCTCCAGCGCCCTGTGTTGAACCGCCAGGTGCCACATTGATGCTTGATCCGCCGTCGCCAGCGTTGTTGCCGCCGTTGCCTCCGTCTCCGCCACGTCCACCGCGTCCACCACGTGAAGTATTTCCGCCAGTGTTTGATGAAGAGATAGAGACATTAGCAATGGTAGCTGTGTTGTTGTTTGTTACAACCACGCTGTCATCCTCGTACGCCTGTGCAGGCAGAACGAAGAGACTGAGTGTCAGTGCCGCAGCTCCGAACACTGCTGTTGCTTGTTTTACTGCTAGTGTCATAAATAATTGTGTAACTTAAGATTAATTGCTTGTTAATAAAGAAACTTTCCCTCTCTCCCGTAACCCGAAAGAAAGGAGAGCTGTTTCGACCACATGGGCATGTAAACACATACCCATACAATGAAACCTGGAAACTAAGATTTCATTGTATGGATATGCATGTATTAACACACACAATGGATGATGAACTGATGAAGAAGGACCGTGCGGCAATGCACAACAAAAAAGCTCTTTGCCGAACGCAGCAAAAAGCTTTTTGGAAGTGACGCAATGATGTAACCGCAAGTAATACTTGGGCTGGGAACCAATTCATATATACCTCCGCCACGACTCTGGTTCCCACGCCATGTCAGTGGATTGAGTGAACACATTTTATGCTCACCAGCACAACAGTCAAATGAATGATCCACTGCGATACATCTCGCACCGATGTCAATACAGTGCTCTCATCTGTTCTTCATAAAAATGTAAAGAGGATTGGTATAATGTAAAAAATAAGCCCTGTGATGAACCGGCGTATCCGTGGGAACAACTTCCCCGCAAGGGGAAATCGGGATAGCCGGTTCATCACAGGGCTTATTGCTGTGCTTGCGCAGCAATATAGTGTAGAACTCATGTATACGCAATCTGTACAAACGGCGTTTTAGTTTCATTGCAGGTATACTACAGCAAAAAACCGCCAAGAATGGCGGTTTTTTGCTGTATTCTGTCTCATTAACAATGCAACTTACACAGCCGTACTGTTTCTGCGACTGATCTGTGCGGCGGCGAATCCGAGCGCGAGCACAAGCACGGTGATCATAAACGGTACAGAAGTAGTTCCGCCGCTTGCACCACCAAAGCCGGTATTTGGTGCCCCAACAGGATAGATTGATGTCTGCTCGCCGAGTACCTGTCCTCCAGGCGCTCCGCCAGTGAAGTCGTCTTCATCATCGTCGATGGTTCCGGCTCCACCTCCGTCGTTGTCGTCATCATCGTCATTATCATTACTGTCATTGTCATCGTTGTCACGAAGCTCAATGCGCACCCCATTGCCGCTGCTGCCTCCTCCATTCGAGGTATCGCGGTCATTGCCGAAGTTGTAGTCGCCGAGCGGTATGGTGCTCGTGGCCGTGCCGGTTGCATTCACCGTGTGCGTGTTGCCCGACGGGAATGTCTGATCCCAGTTGTTCTGCGTGGTCTGCGACACCACCCACTGCCCGTCTGTCACCAGCAATGTATAGCGACCGTTTGCATCCGTCATGTCAGTACGGGTTATCTCTCCGGTCTGCGAAGCAGAGACGATCCAGTCCTGGAGACCGCTCTCTCCTGAATCAAACACTCCGTCCTCATCTTCGTCATTCCAGACCACACCCGTTATTTCGTAGAGCTGTCCTCCGCCAACATTGAAATTGTTGGTTATCGTACAGGTGGTGGTAGCGCCGACATCAATGACCACATTGCTACAGTTGCTGTACGTCGGCGTATAGTTTGCCGCTGGCGTTTCGGTGATCGAATACGTTCCCGTGGCAAGTTCGACCAGGTTCGAGCCATCCGCTTCAAAGGCGGAGGCTGTTCCTCCGTTGACCGCAAAGCTGAACGATGAGGTCGCCGCTGGACCGCCGTTCACGATCTTATTGACCATGAGCATCCCGGTTGTGGTGGTCGGCGTCGATGTGCCGCTTCCTGTCGTGGTTGCAGTGTTCGTAATGGTGCACACCGGCGTATTGGTTGCCGTGAGCATGATATCGTCGCAGCCAAAGTAGATGGTTGTATATCCTGCTACCTGAGCTTCAGTGATATCGTACGTTCCCGTTGCCAAGGTAAGATCATTGCTTCCATCGGCTTCAAACGGCGTTGAAGAGGCGCCGTTTATAAGAAAACTGAAGTCGCTGGCTGTGACTGTTGTCGTGCCGACGATCTGTTTCTCTACGGTAATAGTTCCTTGCGGGGGTACTGCCTGTGCTTTGACCTCCGCAAGCGGAGCAAGGATCATCGCGCACAACGCAAACAGTGCAAATGCGATTTGCACTTTCCCTACCGCAAAAAATGAAGAATTCATATTAGTTACGTTTATTACTACGTCTGATAATCGTCAAAGTCCCGTTAAAGTGAACTTTGCTATATACGGTACTGTGTAGGTATGAAACAGCTATGAAGAAAAGCTCTGTTTGCACACAGGCACACAGAGCTCCTTCTTCCATCGGCAGATGCTTACGGCATCTGGAATTCCCCGCGCAGCTTCAGGAATGCCCCGCTGTGCGCACACACCATCGGATGGTCCGCCGGTACGGTATTGGTCGCCTGCTGCAGCTCCAGGAATACCCGTTCGTGATGCGCTTCCATGCGCCTGATGAAATCGAGACGGTCGTGCTGCATATCCTGCAGCGTGAATTCATGCTGGATAGGCCCGGGGAACACGGCACATCCGTGGAAATAACGGTCGCTTGACGTTGCGAGCACACCCATGATCCGTACTTCGTCGCCGGTAAAAAGATTCACTTTGTCTATAGGATTCAGTTCCGCAGTATCGAGTGTCCATGTTCCGCCGCGCTTATCGCGAAACTGCACGGTGTATGAATCGTCGCCTTCTCGCTCGTACATGCCCACCAAGCGCCCCTCCTCAGGAGCAAGCCACATCTTGGTCTCCAGTTTTTCGACGTTCATAAACAGCGGTATCCGTCCTGCCTGCGCATCAATAAGCAGACCTATGCCTGCGGAATGGAGCACTGCTCCACCGATGAGGCTCAGTACAAAACTGCTGAGGACGATCTGCCACAGCGGATAGGTGTACCCGCGTTTGGTATGACGCAGATTGTAATGCGCGAGCACGGCCATCAGAATAAACAGAAGTGCCCATGCATACGGGAGCACCTCGATAGTGAACTCCAGCATATCCTGCTGCAGGCCTTCTTTGAAGGCGAAACCGGCATGCATGAATATGAGAAGCATCGCTGAGAACGAGATTGCACCAATAACCACGGAAAGCGCCCATAAAACCCACATGCCATATTCAAACAGAAGGAATTTCCATCGCGGCGTCTGCATGACGTTTTCTTTTTCAATGCGGCTGAGGACAGAAACCGACAACGGTGAGTGTTCACTGTGTTCCTGAGGCTGCTGTGTGTGTGGTGTTGTCATAGATGTAAATGTGTATCCCGTAACTGTGCCTTGAGTTCCTTCTTTCCGCGATGGATGAGCGTTCCAACCGTGCCCGGGGGTATTTTCAAAATGTCGGATATCTCTTCGTATTCCTTGTGTTCAAAGAAGCGGAGAATGAGTGCATCACGGTACTTCTGGTCAATGCGCCCGAATGCCCTGCTTACCTCCTGTGCATTTATCCTGATATCAAAATGCTTTTCTGCGGTCTCTTCGGGCGAGGATATGAGCCCGAGGATGTCCTCCTGCGCATCCACCAGATGCCCTTCGGGGCGCACGCGTTTTCTGCGGTAGAAACTGATCGCCTCATTGTGGGCGATGCGGTAGATCCAGGAAGAAAATGAAAGTTCGGTATCAAATCCGTAGAGATTCTTGTAGACCTTTATAAAAATATTCTGAAGAACATCGGCGCGGTCATCCTCATTGTGAATGCCGAGCCGGCGGACATAGCGAGAAAGCTTGTCCTCGTACCGCAGAACAATGTGCTCGAAAAACGCTGTGTCACCGAGCGTCTTTGCAACGATCTCCTCATCGGTCATAGAAGAAACATTTTCGTGCATTGTTACATCCTACGCGAGTATGGATACCTCCGCACGGATTTTGCACATTATCGGCGCTACGCTAAAATATACGCATGAGCATACAATATATTTCAGGCGGCCTCCTGGCGCTTTTTCTTCTGATGTGCATCCCGAACAGCGCAGAAGCATACTTCACCACCGCACAGTCCGGGGTGAAACTCTCGGGATCTGCAGCGTTGTATACAATCTCGTACGCATTCGGCCTTGAAGACCATGACATCTATATGCCGGTTTTGGCCGTGCGGAATCTTTCAGAAGAGAATAGCCGAAACAAGGTCGGCTATACCATCCGGGAGGAAAGCGAAACGGTAACAACTGACGGCACCGCAACCGGTATAGTGCTCAGCGACGCCCCAATTGAAAACGGCATGTACAGGCTCCAGAAAGGCGCGTCGCACACTATGACGCTTCTGGTGGTCTACACAACTCCGGCTGACACGTTCGAAGAAGACTATGCCCTCCAGGTGGACTGGCTTCCTTACGCGGTAGAAAAAGACGGGTCAGAGAGGCTTGCGCTTCAGCTCAATCCTTCTGAACTGCAGTACTACATCACCCAGGAAGTCGAGCTCAACACCGGCAACTATCCAGAATAAGCGTGACCAAAAAACGGAGGCCAGAGGCCTCCGTTTTTTGGTCACGCATGCTTTCCTGCGACGTACCCCGTAGTCCAGCACAGCTGCAGGGAATAACCGCCGGAGGGACGGCTGATGTTCAAAACGTCGCCGGTAAAGAAAAGGTTTTCATGGAACCGCGACCGCATGGTCTTCATGTCGATCTCCGTAAGCTCAACACCGCCGTCTGACACAACCGCCCACTCGTATCCCATGGTATCGATCACCGTAAGCGGCAGTGCCTTCAAAAGATCGACGATTGCATGCCGCTCTTCCTGTGTGACACTGTGGACCTTTTTTTCCGCTGTTCCTTGCGGTAACAGCAGCGATGTGATCGCACTCTGCATTCCCGAAGGAACAAATTCCCGCAGTACATTGCGGAGCGTTTTGTTCTTGTTGACGTTTAAAAGCTCAAGCAGCCGATTGCGCAGCGTACCCACTTCCGTATCAGGATAGAGGTCAATGTATGCGCGGACCGGCCCGTGTCTGAGTATGCGCTTCACCTCATGCGCGGCATTGAGGATCAAAGGGCCGGAAAGACCGAAATGCGTAAACAAAAGCCGTCCGGTGCGTGAAAACCGCAGCTTCTTGCTGTTATGGAGATCAGTGAATGTTATCTTCATGAACGGAAGCGCTGTGCCTGAGAGGTCTTTCACCCATTTTTCGTCCACCTTAAGCGGCACGATATCGGGATTCGGCTTGTGAACCGTGTGTCCGAGATCTCCGAGCCATTCCACACCTTCACCGGTAGAACCCGTATGCTTATGGGAAGAGCCGCCCGTAGCGAGAATGAAACTGTCGCCGCTACATGACTCATGATTGGTCTGTACGCCGGCGATCCTCCCTTCATGCATGATGAACCCCTGCACCTTGACGCCTGTTTTGAGCGTCACGCCGTTACTCGTTGCGAACCGTTTGAGCGTTGCCACAACATCAGGCGCGCTGTGCGTATGCGGGAATGCGCGCTTGCCGCCTTCAACAACAAGCGGCAAACCCTGCGACTCGAAAAAATCGAATGTATCCTGCACACCGAACTGGGAGAACGGGGAGAAAAGGAATTTTGCTGCGTCACTATAGTTCGATAATAGCTTCCGGACATCTTCCTCCGCGTTGGTGATATTGCAGCGTCCGCCGCCGGTTATCGAAAGTTTCTTGCCGAGCACTTTGTTCTTTTCAATAAGAAGCGCCCGCTTCCCATTCTGAGCGGCAGTGCCCGCAGCGAACATGCCGGCACTGCCGCCGCCGATGACGATCACATCGAAATGCTGTCCGAAATGTGGTGCAGGAGTTGACATAGGAGAAAAACTATAGCAGAATTGTGGCCAATTGCAACTATGACTCCAGAAAATAAAGACGCGTATCCGATGCGCCTCAACAAGTATCTCGCCCAGCAGGGCACTGCTTCACGGCGGGAGGCCGACGCCCTTATCGAAAAGGGTCTGGTTCTCGTCAATGGAAAAATCGCTGTGATCGGACAGAAAGTTGAACGCACTGATGCCGTGACGCTTACAGGCGACACCAAGGAAAAGAAATATCTCGCCTATTACAAAGGCCGCGGCATTATCACCCACTCGCCCGCATCAGGAGAGACGGAAATTGCCATGCAGCTCAAAGACACCTACGGTATCACTGATGTGTATCCAGTCGGGCGTCTCGACAAGGATTCAGAAGGGCTTTTGATACTCACCAATGACGGACGCATCACCGGGCCGCTGCTTGACCCGGAAGCATTGCATGAAAAGGAATACGAGGTTACTGTCGATAAGCCGGTGAACGGCTACTTCCTCCAGCAGCTTGAACATGGCGTAAAGATCGAAGGCTACACCACCAAGAAAGCCCGGGCAACGAAGCTGCCGCACAAACTTATGTTCTCGCTTGTGCTCACTGAAGGAAAAAAGCACCAGATCCGCCGCATGTGCGCAGCATTGGGTTATCAGGTGCAGAGTCTCAAACGCGTCCGCATAGCAAACATTGAGCTCGGCGAGCTCAAGCCCAACCAATACCGTATTCTCAAAGACACCGAGCTGCAGAGCTTCCTGCACGAACTCGATATGCAATAATACAAAAAGGCCGCATGACGCGGCTTTTTTGTTTATGCTTTTGAACCTCTTTTGCGGTCTGCCTCTTTCAGCTTCTGCTTGCGCAGGCGCACCGAGACTGGACAGACTTCCAGGTACTCATCTTCCTGCATGATCTCAAGCCCGATCTCGATCGACAAATCCTTGTGCGGTATGAGCGTGATCGCGTCGTCACTTCCCGATGCACGCATATTCGTCAGCTGCTTGCCTTTTGTTGGATTGACCGTCATTTCTTCGCCTTTTGATGTATTGCCGATAACCATGCCTTCATAGACCTCCTCACCCGCACCGATATAGAGTTCACCGCGGTCCTGCAGGCCGAACAGAGAGAAGCCGAGCGCCTTGCCGGTAGCCATCGAGACCATTGAACCGACCTTTCGTTTCCTGATCTCACCAGCGTAGCCCTTGAAGCCAATCACACGCGAGGCGATAATGCCTTCGCCTTTGGTATCGACGATGAACTGATTTTTGTATCCCAAAAGACCGCGCGTCGGACCCTCGAACAAAAGTCGCACCTGATTCCCATGTACCACCATGTTCTGCATGATGAATGCTCGGTTTGAGAGCCGATCAATGACCGCACCTTGGTATTCGCTCGGAATATCGATCGTCACCTCTTCAAACGGCTCGAGTTTCATGCCGTTCTCTTCGCGAATGATAACTTGCGGCTGCGAGACGGAGAGTTCAAAACCTTCGCGGCGCATATTCTCAAGAAGGATCGAAATATGCATCTCTCCGCGTCCGTACACTTGAAAGACATCTCCTCCCGAAAAATCCACCTGCAGACCCACGTTGATCTCGAGCTCTTTCTCAAGACGTTCACGAATCTGCCGGGACGTCACATACTTCCCTTCACGTCCGGCAAACGGCGAACTGTTGACGAGAAACTGCAAACCGATGGTCGGTTCGTCAATCTTGATCGCCGGCAGCGGCTCAGTGTTCTCAGCGTCGGTGATGGTTTCGCCGATATTGATAGCTTCAAGCCCTGCAATAAGGACGATGTCTCCTGCGTACGCAACCTCCTTCTCTTCCTGATTGATGCCCCGGTACCCGCTTATCTTCACGAGTTTGCCTCTCTTTGTCTCTTGTCCCTCGTGTTTGACGAATATCTGCTGGCCCTTCCCCATCTTTCCCTCATAGATACGCGCAACAGCAAGACGCCCGAGGAAATTGTCATAGCCAAGGTTGAACACCTGTGCTTTCAATGCCTGTCCTTCTTCATATCCTTTTGCTGCAGGAACTTTTTCGAGAATAACATCCAAAAGCGGCGAAAGGTCTTTGAACTCATCGCTCAGTTTTCTTTTTGCAACGCCGTCGCGTCCGATGGCATACACCGTGGTGAAATCTGACTGCTCATCATTTGCACCAAGCTCCAGGAAAAGCTCAAGCACCTGTTCCTCACACCTGTGCGGGTCTGCTGCAGGCTTGTCCACTTTGTTGATGACCACGATCGGCTTAAGGCCAAGCTCAAGTGATTTCTTAAGCACAAAGCGTGTCTGCGGCATGGGACCTTCCTGCGCATCGACAACCAAAAGCACGCTGTCGATAGAACGGAGCACACGCTCAACCTCCGAACCGAAATCCGCGTGTCCGGGGGTATCCACGATATTTATTTTCGTGTCTTTATACTCAATCGATGTGTTCTTCGCGTAAATAGTGATGCCGCGTTCGAGCTCAAGCGCATTGCTGTCCATCGTCTGGTTGCCTTCACGAAAACCGGTCTGCTCCATCAGAGCATCGGTAAGTGTGGTCTTCCCATGGTCAACGTGGGCGATAATGGCAATGTTTCTAATTTCTTGGCTCATGTTTCATTAAAAAATGCGCGCTGCTGCACGCGTAATAAGAGCAACAGAATACCTATAAAACGCCGTTTTGTCTAGACTGTTGGCTGATAAGTGCGAGTTTTTCCTGCCGGGTACGTTTTTTGAGTGCCGATTCGCGCTTCAGTGCTTCGCTCCTGCTTGCTGCAGATTCCGCATAGGCAAGCGCAACGGGCTGGCGGGAGCGCGTATATTTTGCTCCTATTTTCGCATCATTATGCTCTGCCATACGCCGCTCCACATCAGTGGTGATGCCTGTGTAGAGGCTCCCATCTGCGCACTGCGCTATATATACCCACCAATGCTCGCTCATATATTTCGTGCGTGCATGCGCTTCCTGTACCGATACGCACCCCATAGGGAGAGCACTATACTGAGCATCAGAAGCGGAACGTATACAAGCGGGGAGAGTATGCTGCCCCACTGCGATGCCCCAAAAAGCGCGCGTACCTCGAACAACACCGCAAGATTCTCAAAATAACTCCGCGTAACTGGTTCGTGTCCCAAAACCAGGCGATAGCGCGCATCATTGTTTGGAGAACTCACTTCAAGACGGTACATACCCGGTTCGAGTGTCGCAGCAAGCGTTCCGCCCTTTCTAAACGATTCTGCAAGCATAACATCAGCAACAAGCTCCCACGGCTCTTTGATCCCTTTGGTTCTGCCGATCTCCTGCACGCCACGCTGCTCTTCTTTGACCAGAATGATGGAAGCGTTGTGCATCTGTGCCGGATCGTCAAGGACGAAGACCGAGGCTGTAAAGGGAACGGCATCATCCACTGCAAACTGAAACGTATGTGGATGATCACGGAGAACACCAAAAAATTCCTGCGGTACAGCTGCATCTCGTATGGGCAGCACCACCGTGGCGTCTGCCGGTTTCACCACCACCGAAGCATATCCAAGAGCGCACAGGGGTGCCAAAAAAAAGAGGA
Organism: uncultured Candidatus Saccharibacteria bacterium; assembly: GCA_964552045.1. Taxonomy (GTDB): domain Bacteria; phylum Patescibacteriota; class Minisyncoccia; order Phycocordibacterales; family UBA918; genus OLB19. Next base: position 89,512 of record CAZKFF010000004.1, read on the forward strand.
GTGCGGCAACTTTTGTCATTACAGGTATCATACCAACCTCCCTATGCAAAAAACAGCCTTCGGCTGTTTTTTGCATATGTGTACGGTATGTCGTATCTCCTGAACACTACTCCGCCGGAAACGGAGGATGGTGCCCAGGAAACAGGTGCTTCATGTGCTGCGCATGTGTGTCATGCATGTCCATGCCGAGCTCCTCCATGACCGCACGCGCCTGCGCGTGCTCCCCCTCCTTATGCAGTTCATGCGCCTCCGCAAAGAGCTCAAAGTCCTCCTGCGTAATCACGATATCGGCAAGGGGCGTATCTTCTATGGCCTTCTTGAAGGCTTCAAAATCACGGGCCTCGACTGCAGTATCAATGGCTGTGTGGAGTCCCATTTTGTACGCATGCATGGCCTCTCTGACCGACTCCATGGTCTGCAGGTCTATGCCTGCGTTCTGCAGGACTTCACGCGCTTTTTGAACCTCCCCTTCTTTCCGCAATTCATGCGCCTCTTCAAATGCGCTGATCTGGTCCTGCGAAAGTCCCGCTTTTTCTAATACGTCGCTATTGAATGCGCTCACTCCCGTGGCTGAAAGCGCAAACGCGGCGATCGGTATAAGCAATGCTTTTGCTTGCATGGTGTGTATGTTTAATCGTAGTAATGTAGAACAGCAATAGTGAAGCTGCGGTGCACTCGTTCCAGCTTCCTCTCTTACTACGAAGTCAGCCGCAGGGTTCTTTCACGGATGCGAAGCATTTCTATGAACGCTGATGGAACCGGTCCCAGAAAATGTCAAAAATGTTCTTTTCAAACAGCTCGATTTCAGCATGCTCATCCGGATTCTCCATTGCATACCAGACATTACGGAGCACATCCTGTAAACCCTCGTCCCGCGAAAGCTCCGTGTAGCAGGTATCCCATTCGTACTGTGCCCCGTCTTTGGTGATGGTATAGGTGTAATCGACACCGTCAACATACGACATGCATGACGCAGACTCAACCTCGTGCGCATAGTGCGCAAGCACCGCGTCATCAAATACGCCCTCCAGCGTTTCCCGGACGCTTCCCTGCAGCACGCCTTTCTTCACTTCTGCGTCAAATGTCTGCAAATAATCGTACCGCCGTCCGTCTACGAGACGAAACGAGGCACAGGTATCCATTCTGTCGCATCCGCCGTACATCTGGCCCTCGACCACCAGAGCATTGGCATCAATGGCATCATCCGCTACATGTTCCTGATGCGTGGGAGCAAACGCGGTGATGTAGAGATACACCCCCGCGAACATGCCCATAAAGAACGTCGATCCCAGAATGAAATAAAGTCGGCCGGTCATATATGCACCAGTATAGCAAATGCATCTTCGCAGAATGGCAGAGGTGCGGTATCATGTGGCCTCACGGAGAGGTGGCAGAGCGGTCGAATGCGCTACCTTGGAAAGGTAGTGTACGCGAAAGCGTACCGCGGGTTCGAATCCCGCCCTCTCCGCCATTGACAACTAGCACGAGGAGCGTTTATGTAATGCATTAGCAATTTGCATAGACTTAGCAAAACCGTCGAAAGCGATACAATGGGTGTATGCAGCCTGTAGGAAATTTTGAAAAACTTGCTCAATCGTACCAAGCTGGACGTAGAGATTTTGATGATGGTGTATTTAATTTTCTTACACAACAGATAGGTAGTCTGGAGAATAAAAATATACTTGATGTTGGATGCGGTACCGGTATTGCTACACGACAACTGGCACAACTTGGTGCGAAGGTAACAGGGAGCGATGTTTCAGCGGGAATGATTGCGGAGGCGCAGCAAAGTAGCAATGATATCGAATATGTGGTTGCACCTACACACAAGCTTCCTTTTAAGGATGAAAGTTTTAGTGTGATAACTGCATTCAGTGCTTTTCATTGGTTCTCTGACTCAGATTCAATTACTGAAATAAAACGAGTCTTAAAGGAAGACGGATTATTTGCAGTGGTAAATAAGAATGACACCGCTGGTATGAGAAAAGATATCAATCAACTTTTTACAAAATATAGGAAAACTAAGAGCGCTAAACACGATTACAATCCAGAACAGATTTTAGAGAATTCTGGTTTCGAGAAAGTCACTACGTGTACGATTACGAGCACGGAAGCATTCACTCCTGAAGAGGCACTTACATACTTGCAATCAATAGCGCTTTGGAACCTGGTCCCGGAAGTTGAAAAGGAAGATATGTTAGCAAAAGTTAAAAGTTTTTGTGATAATACATTGAGACAAGAAAGAATATTGAAGCGCGAAATAGAGACAACAGTCGTAGTTGGATTTAAAAAGTAGGCGCACGAGACGCGTCGTTTGCGAGACTGTGGGATAGCGAATCCGCCAAGCCCTGCTTGACTGACCACGGTTCCAGCTCGAGGTAGCCCGCACCCAAACAAAGAACCTGATTACCTCCGGTTGTTTAATAGCCATTCCTGCACAGTGCTATCATTGTACATATGAAAAATTTGATCATCATTGGTGCAGGAGTCATTGTGGCGTTATTGGCATTGTATTTCCTGCTGCCGCAAGACCGTGCAACGGTACAAGACAAAGTTGAAGAGGAGCTTCAGTCTGAAACACTCAACGAAGGAGCACCGGGAGAGGAAGAGTCTACGAATGGTCAGGCAGCAGTGAAACTTAAAGCAGATACGTTCCAGGGAACGCTCGAACAGGTCGATACCGGATGCTTCGCTGACGGCGAGTGCTTTGTTGTCGTTGACGGCAAACACATCACGGTGCTTATGGGTTGGACACAGGAAACTGTCGGGTCTGTCATTGGCGCGGACGGCATCGGCGGTCTTGAAGCATTCATCGGACAGGAGGTGGAGGTCTATGCCCAGGACAACAGCGACGGCAGCTACACGCTCTACGGAAGCGAAGGCTTTTATGTAAAAGTATTATAAAACCGCTATGCAAAACAACACTCCGCTGAACGCCGTTGATCTGCTCCTCCGCATCGGAGTTGCATTCGCGTTTTTGTATCCGCCCATTTCAGCCTTGTTCAATCCCTATGCGTGGGTGGGGTATTTCCCGGTGTTCATTTCGAGCATTGAAGGAATAGATGCGCTTATGCTCCTTCACATCTTTGGTGTGTTCGAGGTCATGTTGGGGCTCTGGATACTCTCGGGCAGACGGATACTGCTTCCGTCGGTTGCTGCCTCCATTTCACTGTTCTTGATCGTCGCGTTCAATTGGACGCAGATGGATGTCCTCTTCCGTGATCTCCCCATTCTGTTGATGGCTGTTGCGCTGGTACTTCTGCACCGGAAGTAACGGAGACAGCTTTCAGTAGAGGTGGTATTGTTGGATGCTAACGATAATAAAAATATGCACAATCCGTACTACGACATGTCTGTACCCATTTTTAAGAAATCGCTTCAGAATCTCGACGGCCTTTTGACAAAGGCCGAGGCATTCATCTCAGAGACCGGCATGAGCGAAGCATCGCTTCTTGATGCGCGTCTGGCTCCTGATATGTTCCCTTTTCTGCGGCAAATAACCATTGCCTCTGATAATGCGAAAGGTGCCCCTGCGCGACTTGCGGGCGTAGAGGTACCGGTGTTTGAAGACACCGAAACGACTCTTATCGCACTCCACGAACGCATCGCAAAAACGATCGCCTTTCTTGATTCACTCACTCCCGACCAGTTCATTGAAACGGAAAAGAGAACGGTGAGCCTGAAATACCATCCCGGCAAACATTTCACCGCATTTGACTACCTCAGAGAGCATGCACTGCCGAACTTTTTCTTCCATGTGACCGTGGCGTACGCCATTCTGCGCTCCCTGGGATTGCAGATAGGCAAAGCTGACTATTTAGGCGCTCTTTCTCTTGTAGACGACCAGGTCTGATATACTATGCAAATGGACAACAATATTCTCACGAAACTTGAAGAGCAGGACAAAAAGATCGACGCGATATTCACATCAGTGGAGAAGACGCGCAAATACTTTTTGGTGACGATGTGGGTGACGGTCATCATGTTCGTTTTGCCGCTTCTGGGGCTTTTCTTCATCATACCGATGTTCCTCAACTCATATCTCGGAGCGCTCGAAGGACTCATATAAGCCACGTAACAAAAAGCCGCAACTTCAGTTGCGGCTTTTTGTGTGAACTCCCAGCACTAATGCATATCCATCCCCCGGAGTATCTTAATGCGCGCCTCAACCGGAGGATGTGTCTGAAACCAGTTTGCGATCTTTTTTGTGAGCGACCCCTTCCCCGGACCGAACGGATCAGCAATGAACAGGTGCGCAGTCGCATTGTTCGCGCGCGCCATGGGACGACCGTATGCAGATATCTTCTCGAGCGCCAAAGCAAGACCTTCCGGATAACGTGTTAGCAGCGCACCCGAAGCGTCCGCGAGGAATTCCCGTTTGCGCGAGATCGCCATCTGAATGAGCGATGCTGCGATCGGTGCAAGCACGATGCCGACAATCGCGAGGACAAGAAAAATAGGATGCCGGTCGCGGTTGTCTCCACCTCCAAACATCGTTGCCCGCAGGAAGAAATCCGCAAGGATAGCTATGAACCCAGCAAGCACCACCGCAACCGTGGATACGAGCATATCCCTGTTCCCCACGTGCGAAAGCTCGTGCGCCATCACTCCTTCCAGTTCTGTGCGGTTGAGAATCTGCAAAAGACCGGTAGTTGCAGCAACCACTGCATGCTCAGGGTTCCGTCCGGTTGCGAACGCATTGGGCGCGGGGTCATTGACCACGTATACCTTCGGCATGGGGAGCCCGGCGGTGATCGAAAGGTTCTCCACCACATTCCACAGGTCCGGATACTGCTCGCGCGTTACTTGTTTTGCGCCGGTCATCGAAACGACAAGCTTATCGGAGAACCAGTAGCTACCGATATTCATGACCAATGCAAAAATAACGGCAATATACAGAATGGTCGAATCTCCGAGATACCATGAAACCGCGTAGCCGATCGCGATGACGATCACAAAGAACACAGCCATTAAAAACCATGTTTTAGCAATATTGCTTCCCTGATGCGTATACAATGTAGCCATATCACATCATTGTATGGTGATTTAGGAGAGTTGCAACTACCACGAACCGCCACCGCCACCGCCACCGCCTCCGCCACTCGAACCGCCACCGCTGCTACCACTTGTACCTGATGACGCAGCAAACGATGTTGAAAAGGCACCAAGACTTGAGGTAAGGTTCACTGCCGAAAAGCTTCCCGTGCTCTGTGCATCGTACCATTCAGGATCAGGTATGGTGATATCTTTGAAAGCATCTGCCCATTGCTTTTCCACCCCAAACGCGATCGCGTACGGAAGGTACTGCATGAACTGTTCCGGACTCTTCTGCGGAGCATTATGGAATGCAAAGCGCTCCCCATCAGTCACTGACAGGAACCGTTTGAAGCCTTTGAGATGGTCCTGAGCTTCATATCCTCTGCGGGTGCGCCGTTCATATACAATCGCGAGCACAGCGATACCGGCTCCACATGCAACAAGGGTAAACAACAGCAGCTCTGGAGCGAACAAAGCGACAATGATATCTACGAGGAACAGGAGTACAAAGATGCCCCCGAGGAATACGAAGAGTGATTTGAGCAGGGAATCATTCACCTGAAAGAAACCCTGACTCTGCATATCCTTCTTTAGATCCTTGCGCAACTGCTGCAACAGCGCGTAGTTGCGTTTTTGTCTGCCAAGATCATGCTTCAGAGAACTTAATGCCACCACATCATGCACGCTTCCGTGCGTGAACAAAAGCTGAAGCACATCCTGAAGGAATGTACTTTCAATTGCAGAGAGCGGACGCAGCAGTTCAATCTCGTAATCATCTACCTCAAAGAAGAACAGGGCTTTTTTCTCCGTCTTCCGTATTTTGATATATCCTTGTTCTGCCAAATACACGATACCTGCGGTTATATCGCGCGGATCAAGCACGCCATCGAGCAGCATCCCCGCATACATCGGCTTACAATGCTCGTATGGCTCATACTGTGCAATGATCGGCGCACCTGTCTTGAAATAGGTACGGTAGCGGTATCCAAAAACAACAAGCGCAAGAACTGCTGATGGCACTATAAGCAATACCAACAGGATAATGTTGAAGTGCTCAACGACATTTGTCTCTATAGCGGTGGTGTAGAGCGCCTGCGCTATGGTCAATCCTTCTGAAGAAGACAGATCATATGCTGCGAAATAGACACCGCCCTCATCCTGAGTTGTCTCGTCGCACGGTGTCGTCTCACCAGAAGAACCCTTATAGCACGCACGTTCTGATGCAAAAGCATCCGTGTTGCCGTGCACTGTGGCTTCCGCGCGTTGTATAGACACAGGCCAGCCGTTGCCGGTCACATTCCAATAGAGCTCCCCCTTCTGATCACCGAAGTACGAGAGACCGCCGTCAACGGTATACGCAATCGTATAGGTATGGCGGCCGTCAATGGTCTGTGAGGCATCCCCTATCTTTATATTGAGATTGTCCGACGAATCTGACAGCTCATACGGTACCGGTCCCCCGTCAAGCATCACGTCCTCAACGCTGACCGCAATTGATCGCGTTTTCCAAAATGAGCTCGCTTCCTGCGGATGCTGCTTGCTGATGTCCCGGTATATGCCGTGCCGCTGTGTCTCTTCAAAGTCGTAGACGATCGTCTCTTCCACGATAAAACTACCATCCTCAGAAAGCGATATATCGGAGGTGAATGATTGGATCACCTCAGCGCTTGCACATGCAGGCAACAGATACACCAAGAGAATACAAAAGTATTTCATGACGTTTTCTCGGTATCAGACCAGTGCATGTAGTGCCGCTCTTTATACAGTCCTTTTTTTGCAACATTCTCTTCAATGGCAGTTTTGATATCAGCCTCTGAGAATTCCATCAGGTGTGTCAGCGCATCGAGCACGACCATGAGGTCGGCATACTCACGCAAAAAGCTGTCGCGGGACTCGGCCTGCGACAGCTCGTGCGCTTCCTCTGTGACCTTCTTCAAAAGCTCCTGTCTGAACTCAGTGTCGTCAGTTATCATGCGCACCTCGCACGATTCTCCTTTGGATTCAATCTTGCTTTTGATCCCGTCACGGACGAGTTTGTTGTAATAGGTGCGCCCCATAGATCAGTCATCAAAGCCCGGTCCTCTTTCGTTGGAGCTGTATTCGGTATCTGATGACCAGGAGAGATAGAGGCGTTCGTCGTACGCACCTTTCTCTTCAAGGCTCTTTTGTATCGCCGCAGAAACCTCGAGGTCCGAAACACCAAACTCCTTCTTCACCGCATCAATGGTGATCAGGAGGTCTGCGAGCTCCGCAACCATGTCTTCATGGCCTGAATTGTTCCGCACGCCGCTCGCCTCTTCGAACACCTTGCGTACGATCTCGCGTTTGTATTCATCATGGTCAACCACGCGGACATGGCAGTCGAACCCCTTGCTTTTGATTATCTCCGGTATCTTGTCCCGGCACAGCTTGTTGTAGTAGATCTTTTCCATAGTTTAAAAGTTTACTTTGACATTCTCACGCTCTGCGCTATTCTCCTCCAGCTCGAAATACTTCTCTTCCTTGAACCCGAACATATTGCCGATGACATTCGAGGGGAACGACTGCAACGCGATGGACAGATCGCGCACATTGCCGTTGTAGAAGCGGCGCGCCGCCTGGATCTTATTCTCAGTATCAGAAAGCTCAGTCTGGAGCTGCGAGAAATTTTGATTGGCCTTCAGATCGGGATACGCCTCAGCAACAGCCAGGAGTTTTCCGAGCGATGCCGTAAGGGCAGACTCGGCTCCGGACATCGCGGCGATCTGCTCAGGGGTGATCTGTGCCGGATCGACGTGTATCTGGGTGGCTTTGGAGCGGGCTTCTGTCACCTCATCGAATACCGCGCGCTCATGCGCAGCATATCCCTTGACCGTCTCGATGAGGTTGGGGATGAGGTCATAGCGGCGCTTGAGCTGCACGTCAATGTCCGCCCATGCCTCTTTAGTGCGCTGAATGAGCTTTATAAAATTGTTGTATGCGAGTATCGCCCAGAGGACAACCGCAGCCAGCAAAGCGAGGATAATATACGTAATGTTCATGGTTGTGCTTGAAATTGTGGTTAGTCTTTTATAGTTAGTAGTATACCTCCTTTTCAGTAATGCAACAGTTGAGTTGGGCAGCGGGGTGGCAAACGGGGATGAAATACGTTAGTATCGCGGCAGAAAGGAGAAGATCATGACACGTATTATGCTCGTCGATGACGACGATGAGATCCACAGAAAGGTCCGGTATTGGCTCATCAGAGGCGGATATAAGGTGGATCACGCGGGAAACAGCGCTGAAGCGGACGACCTGCTTCGGCTCGCAGCAGCAGACGACAGCTACGACGTGATCGTGTGCGGCAACAGCATGCGCACTGACAATGAAGGGCTGGAGTACGGCGCCGCGCTGTGGCTCAAAAATATCTCTGTCCCTTTCATCCTGCACACGTCCTCCGAGCTCGTCGACGCGCGGGAGACGATGGAGCGCCACAGGATCCATTATGTGCAGAAGACGGACTCGCCTGAACCGCTCCTTCGGAAGATAGCGGAAGTCCTGCAAAACCAAAGCGCGACACCCTGATGAGGTGCCGCGCTTTACTGTTTGATCTTTGTAAATGTTTGCAGTAAATGGATATGCCTGCAGACCTTTTAATACATGCCGCCTCCCATGCCGCCCATATCCGGCATCACCGGCTTTTCAGGCTCGGGTTCATCCGCAACCGCGCATTCGGTGGTGAGCAAAATTGCCGCAGCCGAAACAGCATGCTGCACTCCTGCACGCTCTACCTTCACCGGATCGACAATGCCGGCCTTGATCATGTCGGCAACCATCTCGCCTTTTGCCGCATCATAGCCCGCATTACCTCCGGTTTCCTTCACCTTCTGCACCACAACCGCACCGTCATCCTTGCCGGTGTTGTCTGCAATCTGGCGCAACGGTACTTCGAGCGCCTTGAGCACGATATTGTATCCGATGAGTTCTTCGCGTCCGAGGTCTTTCTTCGCAAGGAGCTCCTTCTCCACAGTGTGCGCTGCGCGCACGAGTGAGGTTCCGCCGCCAGGCACAATACCCTCGTCAATGGCAGCTTTGGTGGCATTCACCGCATCCTCGATCTTGAGCTTGAGGTATTTCATCTCTGTTTCGGTTGCAGCACCTACTTTGATGACCGCAACGCCTCCTGCTAGCTTCGCGATGCGCTCAGCGATCTTTTCCTTGTCGAATTTTGAGCTCGCGCTTTCTTCCTGTGCGCGCAATGCCTGCACACGCGCATCAATAGCACTTTTTTCTCCCAATCCGCCAACGATCACCGTATTATCTTTGGTGGAAACCACACGGTCCGCCTTTCCGAGCATCGAGAGCTCGACGTTCTCAAGCTTGATGCCGAGGTCATCAGAAACGAGCTGTCCGCCGGTAGTGATCGCGATATCCTGCAGCACCTCCTTCTTGCGGTCGCCGTAACCGGGCGCTTTCACCCCCAAGACTGAGAATCCTCCCTTGAGCTTATTGATGACAAAGGTCGTGAGCGCTTCACCTTCGACGTCGTCTGCAATTATGACAAGCTCCTTCTTACCTGTCTGCGCGATCTTTTCGAGCAGCGGAAGGATCTCCTGCACTGAAGATATCTTTTTGTCAGTGATGAGTATCTGCGCGTTCTTGTATTCTGCTTCCATGCGCTCAGGATTGGTGACCATATACGGGGAGACATATCCGCGATCGAATTCCATTCCTTCAGTGAGCTCGGTTTCGATACCGAATGACTGCGACTCCTCAACGGTCACCACGCCGTCCTTGCCCACCTTATCAATCGTCTCAGCGATCTTTTCACCGATCTCAGCGCTTTCCGCTGAAATGGTGGCCGCCTGCTTGATCTCCTCGATGTTTTCGATCTTCGTGGCCATAGCGCGCAACGCCTCTACTACATCCTTTGCTGCATGCTCCATCCCGGCGCGCACCGCCATCGCATTGAGGCCCATAGTTGTCTGCTTCAGACCTTCGGTGAACAGCGCCTGCGTGAGCACGGTTGCAGTTGTCGTACCATCTCCCGCAAGTTCGTTGGTCTTGTTTGCAACTTCTTTCACGATCTCTGCGCCCATATTCTCAAATTTGTCCGCGAGGCTGATCTCTTTTGCGATCGAGACACCATCATTGGTGACTGTCGGTCCTCCATACCCCTTATCCAAAATGACATTGCGTCCGCGGGGTCCAAGTGTCACCTTTACGGCATCTGCGACTGTATCAACGCCTTTTTGCAGCTTCTTCTTCACCTCTTCTCCAAAAATTACTTGTTTCGCCATTTTTGATGCGTGCTATATCTGCTAAAAACTACTTCAGTATTGCTAAAATGCTTGATTCCCCAACAATATAGTACTCTTTATCGCCCACTTTCAATTCGTCATAGCCGTACTTTGAAAATACTATTTTGTCGCCCTCTTTCACTTCCAGGGGAATGCGCTTTTCTCCATCCTCATTCCATTTACCGGTACCAACTGCAACAACAATACCCTGCCCCGGTTTTTCCTTATTCACCGTATCAGGAATGATAATGCCTGACAGAGATACAGTTCCCGCCTCTTCATCGGTAAGGGGACGTACCACGCAGCGATCTCCAAGTGGTTGAATGTTTATGTCTGACATGATCTCAATTTAAGTAATAAGGTGTGCCCAAAGCACACGCGCTCCTGCACTCCAGACGTGCGTCTGGTAGCCGCCATTATACGATAGCGCACTGTGCTGTAAAGTTTTGGGCCATGGAGCGGAGCCGAACCCCGTCACGGCATCCGTCTTGCCTGAAACCTGTCTTTCTGCTATTATCGCAAGCGACATGGAATTTATACAGTCAGTGGTGCTTCCAGTACTACCATTCGTACAGATCATCCTCTCCATCCTACTTATAGCAGCAATATTGCTACAACAACGCGGATCGAGCCTTGGTGGTGCTTTCGGAGGCGACAATTTCAGCGCAACATTTCACAAACGACGTGGAGGAGAGCTTTTCCTATTCCGTATTTCTATCGTGATAGCGGTACTCTTTGTGCTCTCTGCACTTATCACTGTGATCTACTAAAAACGACAGTCGCACTGTTGTTTTTGCGGCATTAGCAAATAACAAACTATCCTCTTTCGGGTGCATCCGCACTTTCTTACTATGGCTTTACCACACAAGGGCAGACATTTCTCCCTGTTCACCAGCTACTTTGATTTCTTGCATCGGCGCAAATTAAGCGACCGGTTCCTGTTCATCACCGCCATTATTGCGGTTGTATGTGCGTCCTTTTATGCGCTCGCTGAGGCAAATAGCCTCTACCTCACTTCTGTGCCAAGCGAAGGAGGCACTATCGTCGAAGGTATTGTCGGCACACCGCGGTTCGTGAATCCGGTCTTAGCCATCACGCGCGCAGATCACGACATGGTCGCGCTTGTATACAGCGGCCTGCTGAAGATAGACGAGCAGGGCAATCTCGTACCTGATGTTGCTGAATCGGTCGATGTCTCAGAGGATGGAAAAACCTACCACGTGAAGATCAAGCCGGGCGTTCGCTTCCACAACGGAAGCGAACTCACCGCACGCGATGTGGCTTTCACTATTGCTCTCATACAGGATCCCGACCTCAAGAGTCCGCTCCGGGGCAACTGGGACGGGGTCGTCATCGAAGAAGTAGGAGACTACGAGCTCAACATCACGCTCGAGGAGGCCCACGCGCCGTTCTTGGAGAACCTCACTATCGGTATCCTGCCGCGCGAACTTTGGGATGAACTCCCTACGGAACAGATCCCGTTCAGCCAGAACAACACGCAGCCGGTTGGTACGGGGCCGTACAAGGTCTCAGACGTCCTGCGCAATAAATCGGGACTCATCTATGCATACAAGCTGAGCGCATTCGATTCTTCAAATCTCGATCCGAACATCACCACGGTGGTTTTCAATTTCTACCAGAACGAGGACGAGCTCCTTGAAGCGCTGCGCAATAAGGAGATCGCAAGTACGCCGAGCCTCACTGCGGAAAATCTTCCGCTCGTTGACACGGACACATATGCGATTATTGAAACCCCGCTTCCACGCAATTTCGCAATTTATTTCAACCAGAACAAATCAGCCGTACTGCGCGACAAAAGCGTCCGCAAAGCGCTTAATGCCGCACTCAACAAGGAGGCGCTCGTGGATCAGGTACTCCATGGATACGGTATCCCCACCGACTCGCCTGTGCCGGAAGGTTTTCTTCCTGTAGAATCGTCTAGTTCGACGCACAGTACAACAACCCCCTCAGGGATCGAAGCGGCTACCAAGATACTTCAACAGGGCGGATGGACCAAAAAAGAGGACGGCACATGGAAAAAAGAGATAGATAAGAGCCCGGTTGTGCTCTCAGTCTCGCTCTCTACAGCCAATACGCCATTATTCGATCAGACCGCCACGTACGTCGCTGACGTTTGGAAAGCTCTCGGCGTAGAGGTGCACGTCTCGCAGTTCGAGCAGACAGACCTGGTCCAGTCGATCATACGGCCCCGCGATTTCGAAGCGCTGCTGTACGGAACTGAAACCGGACGCCAAACTGACCTCTACCCTTTCTGGCATTCATCGCAGAAGAACGATCCGGGCCTCAACATCGCGCAGTATACAAACATCGACGTGGACGCATTGCTACAGCGCATTCGGACAGAAAAAGATACCGCCAAGCAGATGGAAGACCTGAAGCATGCGGAGAGCATCATCATGGAGGACCAGCCCGCGATATTCCTCTTTGTCCCGACGTTCGCCTATGTACTCGACAGGCAGGTGACGGCTTCTCCGTTCGTCCGCATAAGCAAACAGAGCGAACGGTTCGCCAACATATCGAACTGGCACACGAAATCGAACAACCTTTGGCCTATTTTTTCAAACACACATGAATAATTAACATTAATCACTTATTAACCTATTACTATGAACACACAACAAAACGAAAGCACGCAAGGAAAGACACAAAGCAAGCCACGGCAGAGCCAACGGCGGCGGTTTATCAGCGGCCAGCGGCCTGCTGCACAGAGAAACCGGTCACCGCGCGGCGGGAGCAGCAGCGGAAACCGCGCAGAGAACAAGCCTAAACGGAGCGGACGCAACCGGCGCAATGACCGCGGACGGCGCTCAATGACCAATCCGGCATTGAAGCACCGCATGAACATCAAGGACGAAAAGGTATCTGCCGGCTTCCCGGAGATCACTGATGAAGATACAGTGCGCATTATCCCCGCTTCGGGCGTGGAACAGATCGGCCGCAACATGACCATCGTCGAGACCAAAGACGACATCCTCATCTTCGATATTGGATTCCAGTTCGTCTCTCCGGAAAGCAATACGCCGGGAGTCGACTACATTCTTCCGAATACGCAATACCTTGAGGAGCGGAAGCACAAGATACGCGGACTCATCGTCACCCATGGACACCTCGATCACATCGGCGGCATTCCATTCGTCATGGAACGCATCGGCAATCCGCCCATCTACACACAGTTCCTCACCTCGCTCATGATCTTGAAGCGGCAGGAGGAGTTCCCGCACATGGAACCGGTGACCATACACGTCGTCAAGGAAGGGGATGCGTTCATGGTCGGCAATACCCGCATCAAGTCCTTCCCCGTCACCCATTCGATCCCTGATGCTATGGGCATCTCAGTGGAGACTAAGCACGGAGACGTGGTCATCACTGGCGACATCAAACTCAAGCACGAGAACGGCGAGGTCATACTCGAAGAACGCGAGGAATGGGAGAAGGTCGGAAAGAACAAGAATATCGCACTGGTCTGCGACTCGACCAATGCTGACCAGAGCGGTTTTTCCGCTCCCGAGGGTGTGGTGCTCCGCAGCCTTGAGGACATCATCAAGAATGCACAGGGTCGGCTCATTATCGGTACATTCGCGTCGCAATTCGACCGCCTCACGAGCATCATCAAGGCCTGCGAAGCTCAGGGCAAGAAGGTGGTCATGGAAGGACGCAGTATCAAGACCAACATCGATATCGCTTTGGAGGCAAAGCTCCTTACGGTCGATCCAAAGACGTTCATTTCCGCACAGGACATGAGTGACTACCCAAGCGACCGCATCGTCATACTTTCAACGGGAGCGCAGGGAGAGGAACATGCGGCCTTAATGCGCATGGCAACCGATAAGCATAAGTTCATTTCACTCAATGAGCGTGACACGATCGTCCTCTCTTCATCGGTCATTCCCGGCAACGAGGTCGCTGTGCAGAAGCTCAAGGACAACCTGTACCGGCGCAATGTGCGCGTGGTGAACTACCGCTCTGCGGCGGTACACTCATCAGGACACGGTAACGCCTCTGAACTCGTATGGGTGAACCAGGCGGTAAAACCGACGTTCCTTATTCCGGTGCACGGCCACCACTACCATCTGAAAAGCCACATGTATACCGCAGTAGAGAATGGCTTTCCCCGCGAAAACATCGTCGTGCCGGACAATGGAACCATCATTGACATCAAAAACGGCACAGAGCTTACCGTACAGAAAGAGAAAGCTCCGAGCGACTTGGTGCTCGTAGACGGCTTTACCGTCGGTGCGCAGCAGGAGGTGGTCTTGCGCGACCGGCAATCGCTTTCTGAGGACGGTATGTTTGTCATCATCGCGACGATCAATACGAAAACCGGCAAGTTGCGCAAGTCTCCGGACATCATCTCGCGCGGATTCGTATATCTTCGTGAAAGCCAGCAGCTCTTATCTGAAGCGCGAGTGCTCATTAAGAAGACTGTGGAGAAGAATACAGAGCGGATGCATCCGATCGATCTCGATATCGTCAAGGAGGAACTTTCTGACACAGTAAGCGCGTTTTTGCTGCAGCGTACCAGAAAGAACCCGATGGTCATTCCTGTGCTCATCGGTATCTAAACAGAATGGAAGAGAAAGGGGCCGGAAAGCGTAGCTTTCCGGCCCCTTTTGTACCCGGTTCACAGCAAAATACGTGCGCTCATCTAGTACAATAAGAGCACCTATGCTTGAACCGCTGTCTCAAACATTTAGTTATTTTAGTAGAAAAAAAGAACACGGACTGAAGACGCTGTACGTGGCACTGACGATCCTCTCGCTTCACTGGTCGCTTGTGGTGTACATCAATGCCTCGTTTTTGAGCGTGTTCTTTTCTGACCCGACTATCAGCATGCTGTTCACCATGGGTGCGATCCTCTCCGTATTTCCCTATCTTTACCTTCCGGCGCTCCTTCGAAAATTCGGCAATTACCGCCTGACCGTTTTTTTCACTCTGCTTGAGATGACCGCGCTCATTGGCATGGCAGTCACTTCTTCCCTGCTCTTCGCTGCCTTGTTCTTCCTTATTCACATCGTGTCCGTACCGCTTATATTCTTCTGCCTGGACATCTACGTGGAGAAGATCGTCGGTGCAACCGAGCAGAAGACCGGCAGCGTCCGCGGGCTCTATCTCGGGATCCTCAGCCTTGCCTCAGCGATCGCGCCACTGTTTACCGGCATGCTCGTCCCGCTCGAAAGCACTTCCGCGCAGGCTTTTGGACCTGTGTACATAGCAGGCGCGATACTGCTCTTCCCTTTTTTGGTCATCATCACGCTCTACTTCAAGGATTTCAATGATGCCGACTATATACCTTTGAACACACGGCGGCTCATTTCACTCTTCCGGCACGATAAGGCAACGCGCAACATTTTCTTCGTCCAGATATTTCTGCAGTTGTTTTTCGCATGGACAGTCATCTACATTCCGCTCTATCTTTCAAAGATGGCGGGATTCAACTGGACGGAGATCGGCTACATTCTCTTCTTCGGCCTGATGGCATATGTCATATTCGAGTACCCCATTGGCATAGTCGCTGACAAATATATCGGCGAGAAAGAAATGATGGCATTTGGTTTTTTTCTTATGGCACTTTCCGTTTCCTGGTTTGCTTTTTTACCCGAAGGTGCGCTCGCTATCTGGATGATAGCGACCTTCTGCACGCGAACCGGCGCCAGTTTTGTCGATGCAACTTCTGAATCCTATTTCTTCAAACACACGCAAAGCGATGACACTGATAAGATCAGCCTGTTCCGTATGGCGCGGCCGCTGTCCACGATGCTCGGAACACTTATCGGAGGCGTCGGACTGCTCATTATGGACTTCAATCTTCTCTTCATACTTCTCGGCGTGCTCATGGTGCCGGGCATATTCTTCACCCTTTTGCTTGAAGATTCCAAGTGATCAGGGCAATTGATATGCGCCACCTTTTTGTTTGATCATCTTCTCAGCGATGAGCTTCTGGACCTGGGCATCAACGCGCACATCCTCAAACTGACGCAATGTATGCAAGAGCGATGCGCGCGTATGCCGCTTCGCCACCAGAGCACGAATGATGCTTCCACGTATCTGCCGATCGCTGTCTTTGAATGCAGACTGACGCGCATAATGGCTGCTCTGCGCATTGGGATTCCCATAGGTCTTTTTGATGAATGCGCCGTAATCCATAAGCGCCCAATACCATTCCCTGATATGTTCACGGTCCATCGTTCTTTCCACAAGCGGAAGCAACTCACAGTCGGCAACCTGATCCTTATTCTTGAAAAAATGATACAGATACACGGAACGGACATTGGTTTCGATCAGCGGTGTCGGTTCATTGAAGGCAAATGCGAGCACCGCAGAGGCGGTATATGGGCCGATCCCCGGAAGCGACATCAGCTCGCTGCGCGTCGCCGGGAAATGACCACCATACTCCTTCACAACCGCCTGTGCGCATTCGTGGAGCATTTTTGCCCGGCGGTTATATCCGAGTCCCTGCCAAAGTGCGAACACGTCACGGAGGGGCGCCTGCGCAAGCATGTGAACTGTCGGGAATCGCTCTGTGAACTGCACATACTTCAGCACCACCCGGTTTACCTGCGTCTGCTGCAACATGACCTCCGACACGAGAATACGGTACGGGTCTCTGGTTTGACGCCACGGAAGCGTGTGCCGACCATGTGCACTAAAAAAGTCTCGTACCGTTGCAACAAATGCCACCTCTTTCTTATTCATCTTCGGATACTGTGTAGTTTTCCTTTTGCACCGGCTCCACAAGCGGGTGTTCAGGAACGATGATCCAGGCGATGAGATACACCAATGCAAACGGCATCAGACCGGTAATAAGAAGCAAGATTATAAAGCCCAACCGCCACAGCGTCGGATCCTGATTGAAATATTCCGCCAGACCGGCAACTACGCCGCCGAGTATTTTGTTGGTTCTGCTTCGATACAATTTCATAAATCCCATTATAATGCATAAATGACATCTTTGCGCTCTACCACCACTTTCCAGCCCATCCGTTTCGCATAGGTATAGAGGGCGAGATTTGGATTGAAGCAGATAGGCTTTTCCACGCTCTGCAGGAGCGGGATATCACCCTGCGTATCGCCGACACCGATCGAACCCCGAAGCGTCACTTCCTCTTTCTGCAGCACCCGGGCGACTATATTGGCCTTATTCTCCACAAGATGCACGTCCACCATTTCACCAGTGAAACGGTCCTGCGGGCCTATCTCATAGATACGCCCATAGACCTTGTCGAAACCGTATGTCCGGCAGAACTCATCGAGAATGGTCTTCGGCGACTGCGAAATAGCGACGATGTAGTAACCTTTCTCCTTGAGCTCCCGTATGAGATCGCGTGTGTAGCGGTACACATGTTTGCTCTGCTGCGCGATCACGATCTTGCCGATGTCAGCAAGCTCTCCGTAGTGTACCCCCTTAATATGCTCCATGTACGCGGCGACGACCGCACCGATGTACTCTTCATAGGTTCCTTCGCGGTCGCGCCAATTCCGATACGCATCGGTGTACCTCTCCTTCGCGTACAGCGGAAATATCTCCTCATCAATGAGTTTCTCAACAAGTTCGATGACCAGGCTTGAACGGAAGACCGTACCATCAATATCGAAAAATGCAGCTTTTTGTTTCATATGTTCAAGTGACTTCTATAAAAACGGGGCGCAATTCCTTCCACTCATCTTTGCTCAGCATGCGTTCGCTGTAGACCCCGTCCTCGATAAGCCCGACACCGCTTACCTTGATGGAATCATCCGGAAATACAGCCTCAACAAATGAGACGTATCCTATGTCATCAATGCTGTATTCCATTACGGAATCGGTCTTGGGATGAATGCCGGCATGGATACCGCTTGTGCCCCGCAGTATCTTCTGCCAGGTTCCCGGTGTACGTGGACGCTCATCGCTCCAGGCGATGACCCTGCCTTTCCGGTGCAGCTTGTAGGTGACAAACTCAGCATCAGTGAGCATCAGGACAGCTTTGCCTCCGCAGAACATGTCACCAATGCACAAACGGAGTTTTTTGGTCTCCATACTCTCCGCATCGTATGCGAC